>PXCO01000403.1 GCA_003565295.1 Cyclobacteriaceae bacterium | reverse complement strand
GGCAAATAAAAATCAATTATAAACACATGAAATCGGGCACGACGCAAGCGACACACAGTGGGACGATTATAATACGTGCGAGATTCCATCTGCCCACTAAAAAAAAATTATAAACAGATGAAAGAGATGATTATCAATGGCATACGGATCAGGCCGGGCCAATCCATAAATATTAACATTGCTATCGCAAGATTGCCCACCCACACCTTGATCGATTTACCGGTGTTCATCCAAAGGGCAAAGGATGAAGGGCCTACGGTATTGATAAGCGGGGGGGTGCACGGGGACGAGATCAATGGAGTGGTCACTGTAAAACGGTTACTGGAAGAGGAACTCCTTAAACCAGTGAAAGGGAGTTTGATCTTGATGCCATTGGTAAATATATATGGGTTTTTGAGCAATGCCAGAACCTTTCCTGATGGGAGGGATTTAAACCGTAGTTTCCCGGGAAGTAGCAAAGGTTCACTAGCCTCACAAATTGCCCATATTCTGACCAATGAGATTATCCCACAGATTGATTTTGGCGTTGACTTTCATACGGGTGGGCGGATGCTGACCAATTTTCCCCAAATCAGGGTGGATTACAAAGATAAAAAGGGACTGCAACTTGCGGAGGCTTTTGCCGCGCCCTTTACCCTCAATTCCTCCATGATAGACAAATCCTTCAGGAAGGAGGCGTACAAATCCAAGAAATCCATATTAGTGTTTGAAGGGGGGGAATCCATGCGATTAGATAGTTTATCGGTGGAGGAAGGCATCTTAGGGATAAGAAGATTGCTGAAACAAACGGGGGTGACTGAAGACGATATTGCGCCGGGCAAAACATTGAGGCTAAAAGAAAGTTCCTGGATTAGGGCTAAAATTTCAGGGATTTTCATTCCCACGGTAAGCATTGGGGATCAGGTGAAGAAAGGACAAATGTTGGCAAAGATTTCAGACCCCTATGGGCAGGTAAAGGTGCCTGTCAAAAACACTTCAGATGGTTATGTGATAGGATTGAACAATTCCCCAGTGGTCAATTCCGGTGATGCACTTTTGCATATAGGCAAAAATCCATAGCATAATATTTGAGGAGCAAAATGACACCAACCTTATTAATATATGCTAAACAATTATTTGAACGTGAGGGGGTATACCCTGTCCTTATGCCAAGATCTTCAAAATGAGGACTTTGGCCTACAAGCAGAGGAATTCGTGAGTCCGGTAAAATGGCACCTTGCTCACACCACCTGGTTTTTTGAGACCTTTGTGTTGGTTCCTCATCAAAAATCGTATCGGTTATTTCATCAGGATTACAGTTTTCTCTTTAATAGTTATTACAACAATGTTGGGGAACGCGTACCTAGAGCCCACAGGGGCTTAATCAGCAGGCCCACGGTCAAAGAAGTTTTTGCATACCGGAAGTATGTAGATGCCGCCATGAGTAGTCTATTGGAGGATGGTGATGAAGGTGAATTAGCCGATTTGGTAACATTAGGTTTACACCATGAGCAGCAGCACCAGGAACTTTTGCTGACCGATTTAAAATACAACCTTTATTTCAACCCGCTCAGACCTTCTGTGAATGATATCGGGGAGTATCCAAACCTATATGAGGAGGATTGGATAGAGATGCCAAGTGGAATGCATAAAATCGGATTTCAAGGGGAAGGGTTTTGTTATGATAACGAATTGGGGTTTCATGAGGTTTTCCTTGAACCTTATGCCATCGCAGACAAATTGGTCAGTAATGCTGATTTTGAGGAGTTTATTAAAGATGGAGGTTATCGAAACAGCAATTTTTGGCATGCCGACGGCTGGGCATGGGTACTACAAACAGGAAGGGAAGCGCCCCTCTATTGGGAAAAAAATCAAGACAGCTATTCCGTATATACCCTCCAAGGCACCAAAGCGCTGATTCCCGATGCTCCTGTGGCCCATGTGTCTTTTTATGAGGCTGCTGCATTTGCGGAATGGGCAGGGTATAGACTGCCTACAGAGTTTGAATGGGAAGCAGCTGCACCCTCCTTTGATTGGGGAAGCAGATGGGAATGGACACAATCAGCGTACCTTCCTTATCCCCGGTACCAGAAGGCTCCGGGGGCCATAGGAGAATACAATGGCAAGTTTATGATTAACCAGATGGTACTTAGAGGGGCCTCCGTAGCTACCTCCCCCCATCATTCCAGAGTTTCTTATAGGAATTTCTTCGGGCCGGAAGCCCAATGGCAATTTTCAGGAATCAGATTGGTAAAAGACCATTAAAAAAACGATTAAAATGTCCGTAAAATCATTCGATCAACAATTTGCCCAGCATGTGGCTTCAGGCCTAGATCAGCATCCGAAAAAACTTTCCTCCCAATATTTTTATGACGCCAGGGGAGACAAGCTTTTTCAGCAAATCATGGCCTTGCCTGAATATTATCTGACACGAACAGAGTTTGATATCCTCCAAAACAACAAAAAAGAAATACTTGCCTCTATGCACAATGGATTTAACCTGGTGGAATGGGGGGTTGGTGACGGCAAAAAAAGTGGGATCTTATTGGATTACCTCTATGAAAATTCCATAGACTTCACCTATTACCCCAATGACATATCCTCCAATGCCTTACTAGGCCTAAAAAGGTCTGTACAGGAAAAATGGCCGGGCATAAGGGTGGAACCCATACAAGGAAATTATTTTGAACTGTTGAAAGCCCCCATTTGGAACCGGGAAAAACCTACCCTTATGCTTTATCTGGGTGCCAATATTGGTAATTTTAATCCCGATCTTACAAAAAGGTTATTGACTTCAATGCGTAATTCCATGGGTGCCGATGATAAACTGCTGATTGGTTTTGACCTGAAGAAAGATCCGGAGATAATCTTGTCCGCCTATAACGACAGTGAGGGTGTGACCAGGCAGTTTAATCTCAACCTTCTGGAAAGGATCAACCGGGAACTGGATGCGAATTTTGACTTGGAGGCCTTTAAACATTGGCCTGTTTACGATCCCGAGTCCGGGTATTGCAAAAGCTATTTGGTAAGCACCTGTGCACAGCAGGTATGGGTAGGTGCCCTTGGAAAAGCAATAAGCTTTGAACCAGCAGAAACGATCTTTACAGAGGTCTCTAGGAAATACAGTCTGACACAAATTCAAGACCTCGCTATGGAGAACAACTTTACACAGGAAAAAATTTTCATTGACGGGAAGCACTTATTCACTGACGTGCTCTGGAATCCCAGGTAACTTCCCCCATCTGCCATCCTAAATGAAGCATCAACTGTAAGTTTACCTCAATTTATCTCTTTGTGCATTATATTTGCAATAATGCAGGTAATTTAATCTTTTGATCAATTAAGCCCTTAAATTATGGACAAATTCGCATATTTGATTGTACGGGCAGGCATAGCCATGAGCATGCTTGGTCATGGACTTGTTCGGATCCCTCAATTAAACAGTTGGGTTGAGGGAATGGTGGAGGACTTTGAGGGCAGTCTCCTTCCTGAGGCATTGGTGATTCCCTTTTTCTATGGCTTGCCCTTATTGGAATTTATTTTAGGGGCTTTTTTATTGCTTGGCTTGTTCACCAGGTTAATTGCCATTGTTGGGGGATTT
Source organism: Cyclobacteriaceae bacterium (assembly GCA_003565295.1). Taxonomy (GTDB): domain Bacteria; phylum Bacteroidota; class Bacteroidia; order Cytophagales; family Cyclobacteriaceae; genus Pleomorphovibrio. Next base: position 106,076 of record PXCO01000403.1, on the reverse strand, counting down.
TTGATGGGGGCTTTGATTTTTGGTTCCTGCCTGATTGAGAATTACGGGTCAATTCCCTCACAGATATTACACCTGTCACTGTTTGTAATAGTTATTCAATTTATCGGAGCCAATACTTTGGCACTGGATCATTCAATAAATAGGAACAGCCTATGACCCAGAATCAATTAAAGGAGAAGTTACCCTTCATAACGGATCCCCAGCTACTGGAGGCCTTGAATAATGAAGGGCAGTTGATGAGTTTTAAGCCCGGAGAAGCTATCATGGAACCAGGCAAGTACATCAAGATGGTTCCTGTAGTATTGGAGGGAGCCATTAAGGTGCTCAGGCCGGGAGATGATGGTAAGGAGCTTTTCCTGTATTTTCTCGATCCGGGGGAGACTTGTGCGCTATCTCTGACTTGTTGTACGGCCTCAAGGCCTAGTGAAGTAAGGGCTGTGGCTGAGGAATACACCCTGATTTTGGCAGTGCCTATTCAGCTACATGAGCTGTGGTTGGAAAAATATAAGCAATGGAAAGAATTTGTGAACCTGACTTATCAGCAAAGGTTTCAGGAGTTGCTGGCTACCCTTGATGCGGTTGCTTTTAAAAAAATGGATCAAAGGTTAATGGATTATATCATTAAAAAGATGAGGCAACATAAATCCACTGAACTATATACCACCCATCAGGAAATTGCTTTGGAGCTTGGGACCTCACGTGAGGTGGTTTCCCGCTTATTAAAACAACTGGAAAAGAAAAAATGGATCGAGCTTGGAAGAAACGTGATATTTATCAGAGAGGACTTTGAGGAGTTGGCCGGTAAGGGGTAAATGTACGTTTGGTCTCATTTCCTAACAAATAAGCCCGTATTTCGTCATTCAAAATAAAATTTGGTATTTATTATATTTTTTACCTCAGGTTTTAATTTTAACCAACTCACGTAATTTGAATGTTAAAAATTAAATATTAGGATAAAAATTTAACCATTTTTCTAATTATAAACTTATTAACTGAGAATATTGGCATTAACTAAAACCATATTTTACAAAAAACATAATTTAGTTTGATTATTTTTTCACTCATTTTATTTAAAATAAAAACTTCATTATTATGTTAATTAATTAAAAATAAAAATTTTTAATGTTTTTCAAATAAAATATATAAATAAAAAAATATAAACGTTTAAAGTAGTTTATTTCAAAAAAATAAAATTTTTTTCTGCAAATTTTAGGAATTCATTATCTTGTTCTATATTGCCGATGGATTTGGAAGTATAATATGTATTTAATGTTTGGCGCCAACAATACAAATACTCTCCAATTCTCCTGCCCGAATAACCTTGCACTTGGAATGGGTTTACCCATGTATTTACATTAACCACTATAGTTTACATTAACCACTAACAACATGAACAAAAATTCTACTCTCTGTAGTAGGGTGCCCGGTTTATTTATGGGCATGCTACTCGCATTACTGGCTTTGATGGTAGCAGTACCTGTCATGGCTCAGGAGCGATCGGTAACTGGAAAGGTGATTGACGAAAATAAAGAACCTATCCCGGGAGCAACGGTATTGATAAAGGGAACCAACAGGGGTTCCGCGACCAATGTTGACGGTGAATTCACCGTGACAATGGAAGGTGATGAAAACGTCATTGAAGTTTCCTTTATTGGTTATGACAAAAAGGAAGTCAAAGTTGACAACCGCAGCAACCTCACCATTTCCTTAGCCTCAGATGAGATGGCTCTATCGGAAGTCGTGGTGACGGCTTTTGGAATGGAACGGGAAAAGAAGGCGCTAGGCTACGCTACGCAGGCGGTGGAGGGTAGCCAGCTAGCAGAAGCCCGCCAGCCCAATATTGCTGACAACCTCTCTGGAAGAATAGCTGGTGTTCAAATCACCCCTAATTCCATGCCAGGTAGTGGTTCCCATATCCTTATTAGGGGTTCTTCCTCCGTTGCAGGGAATAACCAGCCATTGATCGTGGTGGATGGGGTTCCCATTGAACAGACCGACGATAGGAGGTACGGAGGGGGGCTATCTGAAATCAACCCGGATAACATTAAAGAAATCAACGTCTTGAAAGGTGCCACCGCTGCAGCACTCTATGGAAGTAGGGCGGCAAATGGAGTTATTATGGTGACGACCAAGGACGGCTCTGGCACAAAGGGCATAGGAGTGGAGATCAACTCTAATATGACCTTTGACAGACCACTTGTAAAACCCAACTTCCAGAACATCTACGGAGGAGGGGCTGGATATAGGACTTGGTACGTGGATGGTAGAAATGGATTTGATGCTGATGGTATAAGGGGAACAGCAGGTGTGGATGAAAGCTGGGGAGCGCCTATGGACGGCAGAATGGTACCATTATGGTATTCGGCGCCAGAACGAGCACCTTTATTGCCCCAACCCAACAACTGGGAAGATTTTTGGGAGACCGGCAGGGCAATGACAAATAACGTGGCCGTTTCTGGCAGCAATGAATCCGGAAACTTCAGGTTGTCCATGGGTAGGCTAGACCAAACCAGTATCATGTACAACAATGATTTTTACAGGAACAATTTCAAATTAAATGCAGGCTACAACTTCACTGACAAATTAAATGTAACCGTAAGCGCAGAATATGTGAAGTCCGGTTCTGAAAACAGGAGATATACGGGAAGCTCAGACTTTATATGGGCACACAGACATACAGATTACGAAAAGTTGAGAAATTGGAGGGATTTCTATGAGATCCAACGGCAGACATTCAGGCCGGGTGATGATTACCCTTATGCCAACTGGCAGCATGAATATTTCACCAACCCTTACTTTCTTCAAGAAAGATTTACTCATGCCAATGAGAAGAATAGGCTTGTAGGAAATATCGCGGCAACCTACCAGTTTACCGACGAGCTCAGCCTTATGGTGAGGTCCGGTACGGATTTTTGGTCTGACAACAGAACCAATGTAACCTCTGTCGACAGGACCAAGAACTTTGTTAGGATTTTAGGTGCATTCACGGAGGATAACATAGTCAGTCAGGAGACAAACAGTGACTTCATCTTAAGTTATAACAAGAATTTTGAAAATGGACTATCGCTGAATGTTCAAGGTGGTGGCATAAACAGAACCAATGATTTCAAACGTAATTTTGTTAACGTAAGGGAATTGACCGTGGATGGCCTTTACAATTTGGGAAACTATGCCAGCCCTGTAGTACCCTCTAGCGAAATCAGAAGACAAGAGGTGAATAGTCTCTTTGGTGCAGCTACCATTGGCTATAACAATTCAATATTCTTGGATGTGACCGGGAGAAATGATTGGTCCAGTACCTTGCCAATTCACAACAATTCATTCTTTTATCCCTCTGTGGCCTTGAGCGCTGTGCTTACCGATCTTTTTGATGTTCAAAGCAATGTACTTTCTTTCGCCAAAGTTAGGGCCAGTTTGGCACAGGTTGGTAATGATGCAGATCCCTATATGCTGAACCAAGTGTTTATGTCCCAAGGTCTGTGGGCGGGAAACGTTCCCACCTTTGCGGAGTCCAATGAGATTGCCAACATGGATTTGAAACCGGAAATCACCACAGGGCAAGAAATAGGGCTTGATCTTAGGTTCCTGAATGGCAGAATTGGAATGGATTTCACCTATTATCATCAGTCTACCACTAATCAAATTCTCGCTGTGGCCATTTCCCGGGCTTCAGGATATAGCTCTCAAATTCTTAACGCCGGTGAGATCACTAACCAGGGTGTTGAAGCCATGATTACCGGAACCATTTTGCCCAGAGGTCCTGGGTTGGGCTGGGATGTTTCTTTCAATTTTGCCAGAAACCGTAACCTGGTCGTGGAACTTGCTGAGGGCTTGGAAAACTACACCTTGGGGGTCCAGAATAGTTTGACATCAGAGGCCAGGGTGGGAGAACCTTACGGCACCCTATATGGAAGAAGGTATCTGAGATCACCGGAAGGTGAAATCATATATAGCAACGGTTTACCGCAGTTGGAACCAGGCACTTTTGCATTGGGAAACATTCAGCCCGATTGGATAGGAGGAGTATCTAATACTTTTACATATAAGGGTTTTACGCTCGGCTCTTTGATCGATATCCGAATGGGAGGAGATTTGTTTGATGTCGGTACCGGGTTAGCGAGAAAAACGGGCATGTACGAAGAAACTGCCATAGGCAGGGAAGAGGGAGTGATTGGTCAGGGGGTGATGAATGTGGGTACATCAGAAAGCCCTGTATATGCACCCAATGATGTGATTATACCTGCCGCCACTTTCTGGAATGCCCAGAACCCCAGGACTTACCATGAGGCCGGGATCTTCGATGGTTCCTTCGTTAGGCTGAGAGAACTTACGCTTGGTTACAGCATCCCCCCTGCTTTGCTCAGCAATGTCTTTGTGCAAGGGGCGAGGCTGTCATTGGTGGGAAGAAACTTGTTCATCTTCCACAAAAATCATCCTCATATGGATCCTGAGGCTGATATGAAAGGTGGCAATGCACAGGGATTTGCCTATGGGCAGCAACCCACCTTAAGAAGCATTGGCTTCAACGTAAATGTTACCTTCTAATATATTTAATTATGAAAACGATCAAATTATCCACATATATACTCTTCTTATTTGGGCTACTTTCGGTCAGCTCCTGTACCGAAGAATTTGAAGAGATGAATACTGATCCCAATAATCCCACGAGCATTTCTCCGGCATTATTGCTTCCAAATGCCATACAAGTCTCTGTAGACAGATATTGGGGTCATAGGACCCGCTTTCAGCGGCTTAACATAGATGCAGCCATGTGCTGGGTACAGCACCTTGCCAGAAATATCTATATCAATGCCGAAGGTGATACCTATGAAATACCCCTCACCATCTCCTCCGGAACCTGGGACAACGTGTACAACGGTTCACTTATTAACCTGGAAAGAATGATTGAGTTAGCCTCCCCTGAGGGTCAATACCCCAATCGTAACTTTGAAGGGATTGGCCTGACCATGAAGGCGTTCACTTTCTCCTATCTCACCGATGTATTCGGGCCTATTCCCTATTCCGAAGCTTTGAAAGGGGCATCAGAGGAGCGGATAAATTCTCCGCGATATGACTCCATGGAGGATATTTATGCAGGTTTATTGGCTGACCTGAAATTGGCCAATGAAAAACTTTCGGTAAGCGGACCTGCTGTAAATGGGGATATCATGTTTGAAGGGGATATTTTGCGTTGGAAAAAGTTTGCCAATTCGCTCCGGTTAAAATTGGCCAATAGGCAGGCTGCCAAGAAACCTGCCGAGAGCAGGGCCATCATGCAGGAAATCCTGGGAGATCCTTCTACTTACCCCATATTTACTAGTAATAGCGATTTTGCTCAGCTCATTCATTCCACCCTTTTGGGCAGTAGAAATGCCATGTTTGACGTTTTTTCTACCCGCTCCGATTGGAATATTTCCAGCACCTTGATAGATAAACTATTAGAGCTTGACGATGATAGGATTAATGCTTATGCGCTACCCTTGGCAGACGGGACCTTTGCAGGTTTGCCAAACGGCCTGACAGATGAAGCTGCGGCTACCTTCGTTGCGTCCACCATAGGGCCAAGGTTTCTGGACGCAGAGGCACCAAGTATTTTGATGAGTTATTCTGAGCTGTTGTTCATTTTGGCAGAAGCGGCTTATGATGGCGATATTCAGGGAGATGCGAGTTCCTACTTGGAAAGTGCCATTGCTGCTTCATTCGACCAAAATGGACTTTCCATGCCTAATGACTATATGAGCAGATTGGGGGCATTGGACAAGGAGACCATCATGACCCAAAAATGGATCGCATTGTTTGGTCAGGGTATAGAGGCCTGGACGGAATATAGGAGAACTGGTTTCCCTGTGATGCCGTCCCCACACCCAAGTGCTATATTCGTTAACGAGGGAGTTCTCCCCACCCGAATAGAATACCCCCCTACCGAGTATTCTCTCAACATGACAAACCTGGAGTCAGGAATTCAAATGTTGGGTGGGCAAGACAATATGAGAGCCAAGCTATGGTGGGTGGAATAATCTATGCCCGGGTAGATTGCTTTAAGAAATCATGATCCTAAATTAAATTTGAAATGAAAAATAGATGCATTAAACTGACATATTGTGCACTTGCGCTTATTTGCTTGATGGCCACCTCATGTGTGGTTACCGATGATCTGGCCACGCCGAATGTGGCATCTCCGGTGCTAGTATTGCTGGATGGAACCGAATTTGAAGCCAATTCCGAAGTTGTAGTCCTGGGAAGGTTTTACGAACTGGATAAATCGGGAATACTGGATCAAAATGTGGGAATAGATTCCATTCCCGTTTCGAGTCTGAACATTAGGGTGTTTATCAATAGTACCCGAGAGGTGGGAAGCCTTACTACTGATGGATCGGGTAGGGCTTTGTTTCAACAGTCATGGGCCGGCCTTGGGGTGGAGGATCCATCTTCCGGAAGGCAAATAAGACTTGAGTTTGCAGGAGAACATAATAATACTGCCTTCAGAATGTTTCACAATGTGAGGGTAAAATAAGACTCTCTTACGTTGTTGTAGGAATGCCTTTGGCAATTGGGGAGATAAGCTAAAATGAGCTATTTGGTGCAAAAAAATAGTTTAACTATCTGATTGTCATAGGTATTTATTTTCTTTCGGAAATTATATTCACAAATTACCCATACCAAACACATGAAAAATTTCAATAGAAGAAGCTGGTTAAAGGCAAGTATGACAGCCTCTGCGGGGTTGTTTTCTCTGGGCTATGCGAAAGGTTTGGCGTATGAACCTGAGGCAATTCCTGGTTCAGTTAGGCAAAGAAAAAAGGATGCTTATGCAAGACTATCCTCTAACGAGAACCCGTTTGGGCCTGCCACCTCTGCCAAAAAGGCCATAAAAGCGGCCATTGACGATGGGTTTTTGTACCCCAGGCACTATAGAGATGAGCTCATGGAGGCCATCTCGCAAAAAGAGGGCGTAAGTAGAGATCATATTTTACTCGGAGCGGGAAGCACAGAGCTTCTTCAGGCAGGAGCCAGGGTTTTCGGAGGGGATAAGGCAAAAATACTCTCAGCTGATCCCACATATACCTCTTTGGTGAGAATGGCCCAAAGTGGAGGTGCAGATTGGATCAGGGTACCTCTTACCAAAGACCTGGACCATCAGTTGGAAGTTATGGAGGAAAAGGTGAGCAGTGATTTGTCTTTACTCTATATGGTCAACCCAAACAATCCAACGGGTAAAATCCTTACCGCTAATGAGATCAAATCCTTTTGTGAGGTTGTTGCTGACAGAGTGCCCGTGTTTGTGGACGAGGCCTATTTGGATTACATGGAAGATCCTGCAGGTTCCACCGTGACGGATTGTATAAAAAAAGGCAAAAATGTAATTGTCGCAAGGACTTTTTCAAAAGTTCATGCTTTTGCTGGCCTGAGGGTGGGCTATTGCGTTGCCCAGCCGGAAGTGATCAAAATGATGGCAGCAGAAGGGCCAAGAAACACCCTGGCTGGGCCGTCCATGGCTGGAGCAGCCGCAAGTTTAATGGACGATTCTTTTATTCAATATTCTGTGAAGAAAAACAATGAGGGTAAAGCCTATATTTACGATGTACTAGACAAGCTGGGGTATGACTATTTCCCCTCCCATACCAATTTCATTCTATTCCCCATCCAAATGGATGGTGATACCTTCAAAGAAAAAATGATGGAAAAGCGGGTATCCATAAAGACTTGGAATGTTGCGGGGCAAAACTATTGTAGGGTTTCCATGGGACTTGCTGATGACCTGCAAATGTTTGCAGATGCCTTTAAGGCAGTTGTCTCCACCACGATGAATAGGGGCTGATAACAAAGAGTGGAAGGATGGAAGATTAAGTGTTGTTTTTAATTGTCATTCTTTGCTTTTGAAATGGGCAAGCTGAAGAGGCCTCTTGGGCTTGCCCATTTTTTTGATTAGTGATTTTTGAGCGAACCTTCATTTTCCAGTACCCATTCCAAATTGAAAACTGCCACATGTACGCCGTCATACATGTGTTGTTCCCCTCCTTCATAGAGAAGAAAGATTTTTCCTTCCAGCAATGAACCTGGTCTACCATATCCCAGGTTGGAATATGCCGAAGGCCCCGAGAAGACACGTCTTTTTATGGGCCAGGTCTTTCCACCATCCATACTCGCCCAGACACTAATGTTTTCCCTATCGTTTTCAATCGTACCACCTACCATTTCCGGCATTTTGCCTTTATCGGAATCCAGGTTACTGTAAATAAGTATATCCTGACCCTCTTTAGGGAGCCTCACCACTCCTCCCATGCACCCGTAGGAGCTTTCTCTAGGGCCATCAGGTAAGAATGTACACCTGTAAGCATTCAACCAAGTGCTCCCACCATCATAACTCCATGCCACATACCGGTTGCCTTTACTCATGTGTTCACGGGAACTATAATAAATACTCCCATCCGAAAGCTCCGTCAATGCAGATTCGCCGGTGCCCATCACAGGAAAAGGTGAACTAACCTGCCATACTTTTCCGCCGTCATCACTATAGAGTGCCGTGTTGTAATGATAAGGCCTCCATTCCTCATCGTTGGAATTCGTTGGGCCAAGTATTCGTGCGGGCATAATCAATCGCCCTTTATTTGGACCAAACTTTAGGGTAACTCCGGCCTGTGAGGCCCAGACGATCACCGGTACTCCGTCAGGGGCTCCCAGCCCGAAAGCATCAGGAATGATGGTTATCTCTTCTTTGTTCCAGGTGTTTCCATGATCCTTGCTTTTCAACAGATACCCTCTGGGACTTAATAGCAGTATTTCACCATTTTCTTCATTTACTATGGCATTGGTTCCATTTGCATCTTTCCCTATATCCTTTTTGGGCGTCCAGCTTTTACCATCCTTGCTTTTTCTTAACTCATTTCCGTTAAACGCCAGCATGGTCCCATCCTTGGCTGCTACAATACTTCTTCCCCCTCTGCCCTCAAAAAGCTGTTGCGTATAAAAAAACGGTGAGACTTCATTTTGCCTTTGGGCATGGCAGGAATTTTCAAAGGATAGAAAGGCAAGAAAAAATGCCATTAATGGAATGGTTGTATGCTTCATATGTTAACTATTGTTCTCAAGCAACGGTGATTTCCCTGTTTAAAACTTTGAAAGCGCATCTTTTCATCTGTTTATAATTTTTTTTTCAGCGGTCAGATGGAATCTCGCTTTGATAATCATCCCTCTGTGTGAGGTTCTCCTCATGCCCTGACTGCCGTCAGGACAGGCTCGATTTCATATGTTTATAATTTGCTTTCCAATGGCCATAACTTGTCCCGCACTGTAAGTCGGGATTGCCTGCCCCGGACTCGCTTCGGGAGCCTGTCCCGAATTCACTTCGGGAGAATCTCGCAACCCCGATAGTTATCGGGGCATGCCTCTGTGTGTCGCTTGCGTCATGCTCGATATCAAATGGATTAGTCACAGCTTGCGCAGGGATTCGACTTTTTTTGATGTGCAGTTGCTATGTTAATACCTATTTCTAACTGAATAGACTATTAGGATATTTGCTTATTTGATATTTATTACCAACTCCCTATAAGTAGTGATTGCTTACTCCTATACCTGCATAAAAAAACGGCACCGGATAGTCGATGACGTTTTTTATTATTTCCAACGATAAAGAAATTGGTGTTAGTGGTTAATTAAGCGCTTTTATCCAAAATGGTTTAGTTTTCCTTTTTGAAAGCAGGTTCAAATGATTTTTCGCTGACCCAGTTTAGAATAGGTTTTATAAGTCCAATTCCAATGAGACTGAAACCTGCAATGAATAGAGTACTTGGTTGTGCAAATGTCTCTCCAAAGGAAAAGACTGTAAGCATGATCAACGTAGTAAATGGCAATGAAACTGCCAGAATATTTACAGCCAACTCCATGTCAAAAGTTCTCTTTTTAGACTTTTCCTGGTTTTGTTCCAATGCAGTAATGGATGCCATATGGGCGAAGGGCCAAAAGCTGATGGCACTTTGGGGAAAAACCACCAATACCATAATGGCAGCATATGAAAGTTGAGGGGCAAATACCAGGATCATTCCACTGAGCAAAAAGGTCAAACCGGAGCGGATTACCAGTAAACCGGTGATTTTTCGGATTTGCTTCCAGTTGAATACCACGGCAATTCCAATAAATATCAAAACCAGTGGTGTCATTAGGTTGCTCAAGGTGCTGATGGCCGAAGACATAAACCCCGGCAAACTATCCAGATGCAGGTCAAAGCTGATTAACACCAGTGCAATAATGATCACAATGTTGATCGGTTCATTGACCAGGCTGATCAGAAGGGATTTGATTTTTTCCCCATTACTGGCCTTAATTTGCTTATTCAATTTGAAATACCATCTCATGGCAATCAAATAGGCGATGATAAGTACGAATACTTTATTGCCGATATCTGCCAAAGCACCCCAGGCTAATGCGTCATCTCCTAAATATTCTATAAGAAAAGGAAAACAGGAGAGGCCAGGTGCCAGAGAAGGAAATAATAGCAAATAGGTACGGTATGTAGTAGTGTCTTTTTCAATTCCGAAAACTGGCAACATGTATTTCAATATGAAATACAAGATCAGGTTAAACCCGATGGCCATGATAGGCAAAACCAATAAATCCAATTGAACTTCTGCTTTTAATAAAGCAACGAAAATAATCGCGGGCAGGGCAATGGTTAAAATCAAGGTTTTTAATCCCTTTTGTTGGGCGGGATCTTTTAGTTTGCCTCGTAACAAAAAACCTATTGCCAATAGCAATAACAGTGAAAGCGTCTTTTGGACAGCTAAATTCATAATAGATAAGAAGTTGTTAGTGGTCAATAAGAAAGAGGTATTTGGGTTTATTGCCTCTTAATGCATCTATTAGGCTGTAGCTGATTTTAGCGCATCTACAAATAACTTCATTTCATCCATGGTTCCCATACTTACCCTGCACCAAGGGGAGTCTGCGATGGAATATACCCGGATGCCAACACCCTGGTCCATCATTTTCTTTGCAAACCCCTTACCTTCTTCTTCTATGGGGAATATCATGAAGCTGGTATAGGAGGGAATCTCCTGAAATCCCATTCCATGCAGTTGTTCGCTGGTAAATTCTCTAGATTCTTTGTTCCATTTTCTGCAATCACTAAGGAATGAGGGATCCTGCACACTTGCTATGGCTCCCTTTAGTGAGGTCACACAAAGCCCCATAGTGCCCCTAACCATGCTGGTAATGGATTTGATCCGCTCCTCGGTAGCAACAAGATATCCTATTCTCAATCCTGCCATGCCGTGGATTTTGGAAAAGGTCCTGGCAACCATCACATCATGCCCCTCACTGACCAGACCTACCATGGTGTTGTCCTCAGGTTTGTCCATGAATTCCAGATAGGCTTCGTCTACGAAAATTGGAACCTTCTTAGATGCTTTTTTACAATATTCCCTTAAGCTACCAGCTTCTGTAATGGCCCCCATGGGGTTATTAGGATTACATACATATACTAATTTTGTATCAGCATCAATGGCAGATTGCATTCCTTCCAGGTCATGGGCATAATCGTCTTTAAGCGGCACGGCTTTCCAGCTTCCTCCAATAGCTTGGGCTGTATTCACCAAAGACATATAGGAAGGGTCTGCTGACACTACATTTCCGCCATCCTTGCAAAGGACGATTGCTGTTTTTTCCAACAAATCCGTAGAGCCAGGCCCTAACATGATGTTTTCCGGTTTTACGCCTTCTTTTTCTGCCAGCATGCTGATCAAATAAGCGGCATCACCGTGACCGTAACGATTTCCCAGACTTATGGAATCTGAAATTGCCTTCTGCACTTTCGGGGAAGGACCGAAGGGGTTTTCATTGGCCAATAAGCGGGCCTTCATTTTTATCTCATTGTATAAGGGGTTTATTTCCCATAGCATGCTTTCCTTATTCCACCCTTGATGGGGGGCAGCATTCGTTTTGCCGATTAGGGCACCAGGCAATAAAGAAATACTCCCTATTCCCAACATGCTGGTTTTGATCCAATTTCTTCTGTTGATGTTTTTCATAATTTGATGTGTTGTAAAGTGGTTTTTTCTAACGTTAAATTTAACTCAAATTAGGCTTAAATAAAGTTTATTTCAAAACATTGGATAAAAAATAAACCTTAAAATTTAAAAACATCGCAAAAAATGTTGTGAATGGTTGAAATATAGACTATAAATAGGTTGATTAGTTAATAAACTAACAATAGAGGTGGATTTTTCTTGATAAAGTTACTCAGGTTTTATTGTTTGTTTTATTTACATTTGTCATATTGCACATGTAAATAAAATAAACAATTAAAAAAAATTATGAATCCCAGCCTTACCATTACCTACGCCAAGAAAATCCTTCCCTCAGGAAACATACAGGTAAAGTTTTTCATTAAAGGGGGAGTCAAAGAAAAATATGGGTATCTGCTTATTAGCGGATATAAGTCGGAGCAGGAAATAATTTCCGAGATCCGACAACGTCTCATGTTGCATAACACCTATAGGACAGATTTGCAACGTTTTAGTTTTGTCCGTGAGTTTAAGGATGATCACAACTTTTATTTGTATACTGCATAAAACTTTGCCGCATGTCATTTTCAAAAAACCTAAAATGGTTAAGACTTAAAGCAGGTTTTACGCAAGAGGTGCTTTCGGAAAAATTAGGTGTGCAAAGGCCTATGATTTCTGCCTATGAAGATGGGCGCTCAGTTCCTAAACTGGATGGACTTTCCAAGGTTGCCAAAACTTTTCATGTCACACTGGATGATCTTGTTCATCGTGACTTGGAAAAACAAGAGCAAACCCATTATGATAGAGTTCCTGAAAAGGTATTGTCCATTACCCTGGATCAGCAGGGGAAGGAACTCATCACTTTTGTCCCTCAAAAAGCTTCTGCAGGTTACTTGAATGGTTTTTCTGATGCGGAATATGTCGAAAATTTACCCCAATTTAGGCTGCCACAATTGCCCACGGGCAAAACTTACAGGGCATTTGAGTTAAGCGGGGACAGCATGCTGCCATTGGAACCTGGCACGGTGATCGTAGGGGCATTTATGGATCAACTTAAGGAAATCAGGAATGGGAGTACATATGTTTTGATCACCAAATCCGAGGGGGTGGTGTACAAACGGGTGTTTAACTATCTGAATGAAAGAGGTAAGTTGTACCTGGTGTCAGATAATGAGCTCTACAAACCTTTTGAGGTGCATGGGTCAGAGGTGTTAGAAGCTTGGGAAGCTAAGGCTTTTATCAGTACCTCTTTCCCTTCCCCTAAATCTCCCCAACAAGATCTCACATTGGATGATCTGGCAGAGATGATCAAAGGGCTAAAGGAGGAGATTAAAAAATGCCAATAAAAAAGGCCTCCCAAATGGGGGGCCATTTTCAGTAATTGATCAACCTAATAAATGCTCATGAAATTTACATTATGTTTACTAGTATTTTAAAATAAAAGCAATTCAGCGGGCATTCAAACAATTATGGTAATAGTTGGCTTAGTCGTTCAAATTCCTCCTGAATTTTTTGCTTTGCGTTAAAACCTTCGTCAAGGTTAATTACACCTTCTCCAAATTCATGCCAAAATCCGTCTCCACAATCGATATATTTGCCGATTTTGGTGGGTTCACTGGAGGAGGCAATTCCATAATCATAGTCCGGAAGGTAGATGTTGGATAATAAAGCTTTGGCTTCCTCCCATTCCAGGATAGTTTCCCTTCCATTTATACTAAACAAGAATTTTCTTGTGGCAAACCGGAAGGTCAATTCATATAACCTTGTCTTTTGAGGTTCGATCACCTTATAGCGGATTTGCAAGGGTGCCTCTTTTTTGCTGATTTCATAAATCCCCTGGATGAGCTCCTGACTGAAATAGAGCCATTCTTCTGGATTCAGTGCCACCCCTCTCACAATTTTGCCATGCTTGTCTTTGGCAAGCACTTTAATTCCGCCCTCATCATCCAACATTTTTTGGTGGGACCACTTGGAGTTGGAATATAGCTTTTTGAGTAAGGGTTCCCATAATTTGGGTAACTCCCCTACAAAACTATAGTCATCATCGGGGGTGAACCCTTCATTTCTTATTTCTTCTTCGCTTAGTTCTTCCCTTTCCAGGTACTTAATGTCGAATTGAGTGTTGACGAAGTTTTTTCCGAAGACCAGCTTGATTTTAAATTGATGACAGTAAGGTGGGGGAATCTCTCCACTGTGATATTCTATCTCTATTCGAATAATTTCCTCGGACTTGATGTGCATACTCAAAGTTGATGGTGTGAATTTAAATTTAGGCCTTTCATTCAAAAAAAGTTCATTTTATTTGTAAAAAGGTTAGGTAAGAATGTTTTGGTAAATTGCTCTTCAGTATTGTACCCATACGCTATGAAAATTCATTGTAAAACGAGGAGTTAGCCTATAAAGGATTTCAGGCAAATTGAAATATGGACATATCAAAAAAAAACCAGCTGATAGCTGAAGAATTATATCGAAAGGGGTGGGTAATAGTGGATGATTATTTACCGGAAGCACTTTACTTCCCTTTATTGTTGGAGCAACAGGATATTCTGGAGCATGGGCAATTCAGACATGCGGGTATAGGTAAAGGGGAAAGTTTTGCCATCAAACCTGAAATCAGAGGTGATAAGGTGTTCTGGTTAGATGAATACCAATTGTCGCCTATGCAGAAAAAATATTGGGAGATTATGGAAAAACTTCTTATTCAAATCAATCAAAGGTGTTTTTTAGGGCTTCGGTCTTTTGAAAGCCATTTTGCAATGTACCCACCTGGTTCCTTTTACCTCCGTCATTTGGATCAATTTCAACAGGTGGCCTATAGAATTGTCACTGTCATTCTCTACCTGAACAAAGAGTGGGAAGAAGAGGATGGCGGCGCATTGAGGATTTACTTCCCCGACGAAAATGGAATTGAACAAGGTTTGGATATTTACCCAAAGGGTGGGCGGTTGGTCTGTTTCTTGAGCGGAGAATTGCCTCACGAGGTATTGCCCACCCATAAAGAAAGGATAAGCATTACAGGTTGGTTCAAAAATACTGGTTGAGTATAGTCATCTGAGGTTGATACGAACCTCCTCCTTTTTGTCCCCAAAAACCTTGAAAGAAGCATCTTCAAAGCTCGGGGGACCCATCCTGCCCTTGGCATCATTGGAAAAACCGTACCGGTCTTTGGGAACACCAAAAATTCCTGTTCTCATTTTACCATCCCCATCAGTGTCGTGAAAGGCTGAGATGGCATATTCTCCTTTTGGTATTGCTGAAAGTGAAATCTTAGCTTGGTTATTTTTAATTTCGGCCTGGAAACTTTTATAGGCCTTTTCCGGGGCATCCGGGAAACCATCGCTCGATTCGAACAAAAGTACTTGAACTACTCCTTGGTCATTTTTAGTATTGCTGATCACAATTTCCAGCTCACTCTGGACCTGAGACAGTGGGAAGATGATTAAAAACACAATTATCTGGTGAATGGTCATGATCTTAATTTTTCTGTGGTTTTTGCGCGATTGACCTTGCCTGAGGGAGTCAGAATAAAGTTGTCCACCTGCAAAACCTCTTTTGGCATTTTGTAGGGATGCAAATTGGCCTTCAGCAGTGAAAGTAAATGCCGAAGTTGCTTTTGGGTAACCCCGCCCTCCAGGATCAACACTACCTTTTCTCCAAGCAAATCATCGGCCGCTTTTTCGATAAAGAAGTTAGGGTAGGGATTTTTTCCCTGCCAAACCCTTTCAATTTCAGCCTCCAGTTCTTCAATCAATATTTTAAATCCTCCGGAGTTGATAACAAAATCTGTTCTTCCTTTCCATATGAATTCGTTTTCACTGATGATCTCCACAATGTCGTTGGTGAAGATGACTGGGTTTATTCCTGTTGGGGAGGAAATACAAAGCCTACCATGGGCATCGGTATCTATTTTCACCCCTGGCAAGGTTTTGTAAAGTAAAGGGCCTTTTGATTTGAGATCTGCCATGGCGATATGTGAAACCGTTTCGGTCATTCCAAAGGTTTGAAAGAAATTGCCTGGCCATTGCCTCAGCTTGCTTCTTAGTACATCAGAACTAGGAGCTCCACCTATGAGGAAGTTTTTGGAATCATGTATAAAGGGTGCATTACTGCCTATCTGCAATGCTTTTTCCATCTGCATGGGCACCATCGCCACCAAGTCGAACGCTTGCACATCCAAGTGCGGTGGCAAGTTGGATGAGGGGGGTACCAAGTACACTTTTGCATCCCATTCCATGCCCCTTACCAACATCATTTTCCCCGCGATCATGGAGGTGTTCAGGCAGCATAACAGGTTAGCGTTTACTCCAATTTGCAAAAACTCTCCTGTCATCTCCGCACTTTTGGTCATTTTAGATCTATTTATCTCAATAGATTTTGGCTTGCCAGTGGAACCTGAGGTCTTAAGAGAATACTTTTCTTCTCCTGAGAGCCAGTCACGGCAAAAGGAAAGCACCTCAAGAACATAGGGAGCTTCTCCGGGATCCCAGTCTCCTGATTGAATGTGATCAAAACTATAGGCATTGCCTAATGTCACGATTTTACCGGCCATCTTTTAATAACGTTTCTGCTTTTACAATATTAGTCCCAATCCCGTAATCTATGGCATCAATCCAACCAAAAATCCTTTTTATCTTGCAATCTAAAACCTATGAAAAGATGATAAATTGGAATACCGTTAAAAATTTTGAGGACATCACTTATAAAAAATGTGGGGGTGTGGCACGTATAGCTTTCAACAGGCCCGAGGTAAGAAATGCCTTTAGGCCAAGGACCACAAGTGAGCTCTACGATGCATTTTTGGATGCTCGCGAGGACACCTCCATTGGCGTCGTGCTACTTTCTGCCGAGGGCCCCTCTCCCAAGGATGGCGTATATTCCTTTTGTAGCGGAGGAGACCAGCGCGCAAGAGGGCACCAGGGCTATGTAGGGGAGGATGGTATGCAC
The DNA here is from genome assembly GCA_003565295.1 of Cyclobacteriaceae bacterium. Classification (GTDB taxonomy): domain Bacteria; phylum Bacteroidota; class Bacteroidia; order Cytophagales; family Cyclobacteriaceae; genus Pleomorphovibrio. The sequence continues at coordinate 89,133 of PXCO01000403.1, read as the reverse complement.
AGGTTGAACATATTGGAGGTACAGCGCCTGATTCGATTTATGCCAAAAGTGGTAATAGCTGTGGTGCCGGGATGGGCAGTAGGAGGGGGGCATAGCCTTCATGTGGTTTGTGATCTCACTCTTGCCAGTAAGGAACATGCTGTTTTTAAACAGACTGATGCAGATGTGACCAGTTTTGACGGTGGATATGGCTCGGCCTATTTGGCCAAAATGGTGGGGCAGAAAAGGGCCAGGGAAATATTCTTTCTGGGTAGGAACTATTCTGCACAAGAGGCCTATGAAATGGGCATGGTAAACGCGGTAATACCCCATCAAGAACTTGAGGATACCGCCTTCGAATGGGCGCAGGAAATACTTGCAAAATCTCCCACATCCATTAAAATGCTAAAATTTGCCTTTAACCTGACGGATGACGGCATGGTGGGTCAGCAGGTTTTTGCAGGTGAAGCCACCCGATTGGCATATATGACTGAAGAGGCAAAAGAGGGAAGAAACGCCTTTTTGGAAAAAAGAAAACCCAACTTCAAAAACATCAAATGGATACCTTAGTTAGTTTTTCAGATGAAATTTGAATAAGTAAAAAAACAAGGAAATGAAAAAAGTAAAACTTGGGAAATCCACTCTTGAATGTTCACCCATTGTGTTTGGATGTAATGTGTTTGGTTGGACATTAGGGGAAAAGGCTTCATTTGACATGTTGGACCAATTGATGGATCGTGGGATCAGCACCCTGGACACTGCCGATGTATATAGCCGCTGGGTGGATGGCAATGTAGGGGGTGAATCCGAAAAAATTATTGGGAAGTGGATGAAGGAAAGTGCGAATAGGGATAAAGTGAATTTAATCACCAAGGTGGGTTCAGATATGGGGCAAGGAAAAAAGGATTTGAGTGAAACCTATATCCTAAAAGCAGTGGAGGACAGTTTAAGAAGGTTGAATACGGATTACATAGATCTCTACCTTACCCATTGGGATGATGATGTCACAAAAGTGGAAGAAACTTTGGGGGCCTATGATAAGTTGTTGCAATCAGGAAAGATTAGGGCTATTGGAGCCTGCAACCTGTCCAAAGAGCGGTTGCTGGATTCATTGAAGGCGCATTCTTCAAATGGCCTGCCCAAATACGAGGTTTTTCAACCAGAATACAACCTTTATGATAGGAAGGGGTTTGAAAATGAAACCATGGGGATATGTGAAGAAAATGGACTTGGGGTAATCTGCTATTATGCGTTGGCCATGGGATTTTTAACGGGGAAATATAGAGGCGAACAGGATAAATCGGAGAGCACAAGAGGGGAGGCTATTTCCAAAAGGTATATGAATGAAAGGGGCTGGTCAATTTTGAGTGCCTTGGATAAGGTGGCTGAACAATATGAAGTTAGCCCCGCTTCTGTAGCCCTTTCCTGGCTGATGCATCAAAAGGCCGTAAGTGCCCCTATTGCAAGTGCTACCAAGACCTCCCATTTAAAGGCCTTTGACGATGCCATAAGACTTAGTCTTACTTCAGAAGACCTCCAGTTCTTGGATAAGGCAAGTGCGTATTAATAAAAAAAGGGGAAATTATTCCCCTTTGAACACTGGATCTCTTTTCTCCAGAAAGGCCTTGGTTCCTTCTCTGTAATCCTCCGATTTCACGCATCTGGCGAAACTGTTGGCTTCTATTTGATAACCGTTTTCTCCACTGATGTAAACGGCATTTACGCAGTCTATGATCATGCCGATAGAGAGTGGAGCCTTGGTCATTATTTTTTCCATAATGCTTTCCGCCTTGGAAATAGCCGCGTCCTTCGTCGCTTCCACATAGTTCAAAAGCCCTAGCTCTAAGGCCTCATTGGCATCCAGCATTTCTCCCGTCATCAGAATTTCTGTAGCCTTGGTACGGCCTATAAGCTGGGTGAGCCGCTGGGTGCCCCCATATCCCGGGATAATCCCCAGGTTTACCTCCGGTTGCCCAAACTTGGCATTTGCAGTTGCAATGCGCATATGGCAAGCAATGGCCAATTCACAACCGCCTCCAAGAGCATATCCATTTACAACGGCTATCACCGGTTTGTGGCAAGATTCAATGTTATGCAAAACCTCCTGGCCAAATTCCGCGAATTTCCGGGCATTCAGCTCATTTAGTTCAGCGATTTCATTGATATCCGCCCCGGCCACAAAAGCCTTTTCTCCGGCCCCTGTTAAAATAACCCCCCTGATGGATTTGTTATCATTGACTTCGTTAAAAATATTATTTAGCTCTTCTAGCGTATTGTAGTTCAGGGCGTTTAACTTCGATTCTCTGCTAACGGTGAGATAGAGTATTCCATCCCGGTTTTGCGAAAGAATATTTTTTTGTTCTGCCATCCGATAGGTTGAATGTTAAGCCTCAAATATACGAGGTCGGCATTCAAACACAAAAAAATCTTTAAAAAAAGCTCTCACCAAAAATCTAATACGTTTGAATTAAATATTAAAAAATGCTTTTTGAAATAATTAATTTGTTTTTTAAATAACAAACTAGCTTTCATAAGGGCTTCCCAATAATAATTCTCCTAAAATCTTTTTTTACAATAACCGGCAACCTTTTTATTCTTGACATAAAGGTTGAATTAGTTATAGATATTGCGGAAGTTTTGAGAGTAGTCTGCCTTTTATTTCTATTTTTGTTTTTAATTACTACTGAATTTACCTAAGATATTGTATGTCAAAAACCAAGATTACAGTTGCATATGGAGATGGTATTGGACCTGAGATCATGAAGGCCACACTGAATATCCTGGATGCAGCGGGAGCACAGCTTGAAAAAGAGGTTATCGAAATAGGGGAACAGGTGTATTTGAAAGGGATAAGCTCAGGAATTGAACCCAGAACTTGGGAATCCCTGCGCGAAACCAAGGTGTTTTTAAAGTCCCCTATTACTACCCCTCAGGGGGGAGGATTCAAGAGTTTAAATGTGACAACCAGAAAAACTCTGGGGCTATATGCCAATGTGAGACCCTGTAAGGCATATTACCCATTCGTAAGAACCAACTTTCCCAAAACGGATATGGTAATTATCCGGGAAAATGAAGAGGACCTGTATGCGGGGATAGAACACCGGCAAACCGAGGAGGTCTATCAATGCCTAAAATTGATTTCGAGACCGGGCAGCGAGAAAATCATACGGTATGCTTTTGAATATGCAAAAAAATACAACAGGAAAAAAGTCACCTGTATGACCAAGGACAATATCATGAAGTTGGCCGACGGGTTGTTTCACAAGGTTTTTGTGGAGGTGGCAAAGGAATACCCGGAAATTGAAGCTGATCATAAAATCATTGATATAGGTACTGCATTGGTGGCGGACAGGCCGGAAATGTTTGACGTGATTGTCACCTTGAACCTGTACGGAGACATCATCTCTGATGTGGCGGCCCAAATTACAGGATCGGTAGGCCTTGGAGGCTCCTCCAATATTGGCGAGGATGTGGCCATGTTTGAAGCTATACATGGTTCGGCTCCGGACATAGCAGGTATGGACATTGCTAACCCCTCAGGCCTGCTGAATGGAGCAGTAATGATGCTGGTGCATATAGGCCAACCAGAAATTGCTGAAAAGGTGAGCAACGCATGGATGAAGACGTTGGAAGATGGCATTCATACTGGAGATATTTATCAGGATGAAGTTTCTAAAAAGAAGGTGGGAACACAGGAGTTTGCCCAGGCGGTAATTGAAAGGTTGGGGCAAAAACCCAGTTCAATGAAACCGGCGGTTTTCTCGAAGGAAAAGAGAAGCAGCTCCGGGCCAGTTATATTGACTGAACACCCAGCAGCCAGGAAAGAACTTATTGGTGTGGATGTTTTCATAGATTGGAAGGAAAATGGCAGGGATGCCAACGTGATTGGTGAGAAATTGCGAAGTGTGGACGCCGATGGGCTAAAAATGCAGTTGATCACCAACAGAGGGGTGAAAGTGTTTCCGGAGGGGATGAAAGAGACCTTTTGTTCAGACCATTGGCGCGTGCGGTTTTTCAATGCAGATGAATCGGTCATCACACATGATCAGGTAATAAATGTGCTCAACCAGGTAAGGGATATGGGGCTGGATTTTATCAAAATTGAGAACCTCTACACCTTTGATGGGGAAAGGGGATTCTCCCTGGCACAAGGGGAGTAATTATGTATCACTGCCGTCAGCCTGATTGGGCTGACGGTCATTTTTTTCACCATGACCACAGGCAAGCGAGTATTGATCATCACCTATTATTGGCCACCCAGTGGGGGTTCGGGTGTGCAGCGCTGGTTAAAATTTTCGAAATACCTGCATTTATTCGGATATGAGCCTGTAATATTTACTCCCGAGAACCCTGATTTTGAGCTTCAAGACCCGGGATTAGAAAAGGAGGTCCCAAAGACGGTAGAGGTGCTCAGGTTTCCCATATGGGAACCGTATCAATTGCTGAGAACCTTTGGAGGAAAGAAGGAAGGAAACCCAGCCTTAATCCTGGAAAAGCCTCGAAAAAGCTTGTTGGACCGTATGGCCATCTGGATGAGGGCTAACTTGCTGGTGCCCGACCCCAGGAGGTTTTGGATCAAGCCCTCCCTTAATTTTCTAGGGCAAATCATCAAACAAAACCAATTTCAGGCAGTAATCACCACAGGGCCGCCTCACAGCATGCACCTAATAGGGCTGGGTCTTAAGGAGAAATGGGGTATACCCTGGTTGGCAGATTTCCGGGATCCCTGGAGCACCTGGGAGTTCCTGGACACCCTGCCCATGCTTCCAATGGTTAAAAGAAAGCATAAAAGGCTGGAAAAAAAGGTGTTTGAAAAGGCGGATTCCATTTGTACCATTTCTCCTACCTTTCAGAAGGAAATGCAGCGCTTATCTAAGAGAAACATTCATTTACTGTACAATGGGTTTGACCTGGAAGATTTGCCGAAGGACTTTGGGGATCAACCGGATCACCCGTATCCATTTCATATCGTTTACACAGGTGTGGTTGACGCTATAAGGGACCCTAAGCCTTTTTTGAAGGCTTTGAAGATCGCCTTCTCTGACTCAAGAGGAAAAGTTAAGTTAAGTTTTGTAGGAAGAGTGAGTAAAGCAATAATGGCGTGGGTGGAATCAGATCCCTGGCTGTGCGAACATGTTGCCTTTGAAGGATATGTCCCCCACAAAAAGGTGTTTGATTATTATAAGAAGGCACATTTGTTGCTGTTGATCCTCACTTCCACCAAGAATGCCAAAGGAAACATACCGGGAAAAATGTTTGAATACATGGCCACCCAAAGACCGGTGCTTGCATTGGGAGACCCACAAGGAGATGCGGCTACCATTCTTAGGGAAGCTGGATCAGGCAAGGTATTTACGCATACAGATATAGAGGGGGTAAGTATATTTTTAAAAAATTTAAAAGAACAAAAGCCGGAAAACCCCTCAAATGATATGGCGAAATTTGACCGTAAAAACCTTACCGGGACACTGGCAGGGATCTTGGATAGCATTACTGAGAAAGGAAATCAGGACAGTTAGATTAATTCCGCCAACTTTTTAATTTATCCAAAAAACTTTTTCGAAGCTCAGGAAGGGTGTTCAACCAATAGTTGCCAGCAAGGTAGACTAGGCTTACGGTTCCTGAGGATACGATTATCCTTAGCCATGGGTTTTCAGGCTTGGGCATCCAAAGGTCTCCCAACATCCAGCTTAGCACCCCTGTCATCACGATGCCTCCTAGTTGCCATGTAAATGGGTCAAGGCCCAATCTAAACTTTACGTAGGCATATTTCAAGAGGTTATACAATGCCATCGCCAAAAGTGAGGCGAGTGCAGCACCTTCAATGCCCAGTGGAGGAATAAGAAGTAGGTTAAATGTGATCACTGCCACGCACATGATCAGGGTGGCGGTGATATTGAAGACATAAAACCTGGAGAACACGATAATTTCCCCATTTACCGAAAAGATCACATCAGAAAGTTTTCCCAAACCGATCAACAGGACCACCCATTTACCTGCCTGATAGATATGATTGTTGGGGACGAAATGATAGAGCATATCTATGTTTACCCAGATGAGCAAAAATATCAAAAGGCAGACAAAAGTCTGGTGGGTGGCAATTTTTTTATAGAGATGGTGGATGTCATCGAGGGCATCTTCGGCGAATTTTTCAGAAATGATGGGCATGGCAATCTGTGAAATGGCTCTTCTGGGCATCTCAATGACCACTGCTATGGAAAAGGCGATGGTGTAAATGGCATTGGCCTCCAGCCCTATCATTGAGCTAACCATCAAGCTGTCAATTTTCATGATCAAAATTGCCCCTGCCGTCCCTAGAAGGGTGATCAGGCTGTATGTGAGGAATTGTTTTTTAAAAGAACTGGGTAAAGATTTCCAATTCCAATCCAACCTAAAGTGTTCATAAGAAAAGGCATAATAGATTAACGCAATTACAGTTACCCCATATATCATTGCCGTCCCTACTATTACCCAACTAAACGTGAGATAACCCATAAAGTAAGAGATAACCAATGCACCTAGTCCAACCCTTAAAAAAATATCTCTTAAGAAGGAGGGAACCGCTATTTTGATAAATGACCTGGAAAATGATTCAAATATTGATTGGATGACCCCAAAAAAGGTGATAATGATCACTACAAATAGGTAGTCAATGATAGAAGTTGCATTCTGGGAATAGGCATTTATTATAGCTTCCTGAAAAACAAAGAACAATGTTCCAATAATAGAAAACCCTAATAGACTCAAAAAAAGAGAAAAAGTAAAAAAGGAATAATGATGTGGCCTTGACTTTGGGAAATATCTTGTGATGCCATGGCCCAATCCAATCTGAGCAAAAGGGACTAGTAGAAGCCCCATGTCTTGAATGGTTTTAAGCGTTCCAATTTGGTCAGCACTTAACACATAAGGAAAAATCCACAGCAAATTAATGTAGCCAACAGCTACACCTACATAGGCATATATTGTAGATAATATGCTTTCCTTTGCAGCAGACTTAACCATTTTTAGAAAATTTCTTGCAGAAAGTTCATATTGAGATACAGGGCAATAGTATGTTTATAAATAAATTTCACCTTAAGATTTGAATTAACTTTTTCTTTCTTATTTCATAGCCGTAACGGTGTTGAATGCTTTCAGTGGCTTTTTTTCTCAATGCGTACAAGTCATGTTCGGGTAATCTATTTAAAATTTGTATCAACTGGCTAATTTCCTTCTTGAATAGGATAAAACCAGCACTTCCAATGATCTCTGGAATTTCCCCCACATCAGATCCAATTGGAACACAACCACATAGCATGGCCTCTGCTAATGCATTTGGAAAGCCCTCAGAAGCCGACAATTGCAAATAAAACTGTGTTTTTTGAAAATAATCTCTAATTTCATTTTGGTTTAATTTTGGTAATACCTTCACGTTCGTTAAATCCGTTCTAAAGTGCTCATCCCCTATGAGGATAAAATTATAGTTTCTGAAATGAGCAGCTGCTTCCAACAATAAATCTATTCCTTTTACCAATGCCCTGTTTTTCTTCGATATTCCTGTGGCAACGGTAACAAAGGTAAATGGTTCCTTTTCCTTTACATCCTTCCAGAATCCATAGTCAAAGCCATTAGGAACAACTTCTATCGTGGTTTTTAAATTTGGAATGAGATTCAGTAGGCCCTGCGCATGTGGTGCATTTGGGTCAAATTTATAATCTGATTTTACAAGTGCCCGTGAAACCGGCAGAATGAGTGAACAATTTTTAAAACTAAAAACAGTTGCCAGCTTCAGCCATTTTTTTCTGTAGTTGCCGTAGTCAATATGCGGCAGGTGCATGGCATCTGTGCCTCCACACTGGATTATTACTTTTTTATTGAAAATTTTTCCCAGCAACACGGGAATGACAGTATGATAACCTGCAAAAAAACAAAGGTATTTTGAGGTAAACGGAAGGATTAGTATCAACTGGACCAACTGGTAAAACGCATAAAAAGGAAGAAGGTACGCCTTATCAGTGAAAGTCAGAAGAATGACCTTGTACTCCCCTTTTAACATATCCAAGTCCCTTCTTACAAACGCTGTTTCAATGGAGGAGATATAAACGATCATATTCAAGGAATCATCAAAGGCGGTGTGGCAATCTGAACTTCATTCTATCCATAAATATTTTCCACTTGTTCAAATGAATGGCCCTTTCTATGGGAGATTCTCTTTTGAAAATAAAGTATTGGTAATCTTTCTCTTTGTAAAAAATGCTATAAGTTTCCATCTTTTCCAGATAAAAAGTGGCATTGGAAAAATTGGTTATCAGCTTCCCTGTATCAATAGGATGGTCAATGACTTGAAGTTTGTCGTTTTCGTTTTCGATCATCCATTTTAAAAATCGAGGGTTGGGGATATGGATGAACACTACCGTTTCCATGTGGCTGTGTTCTTTTATAGTTTTAAATAAATCGGGATGATCATTTTCCGGAATATGCTCCAAGACATCAGGAAGGATAACAAAATCGAAAGTCCTGCCCGGTTTATGGAAGTCTTTCATATCAGATACTTCAAAGTGTAGGTTGTCCATCTTAGCCCAGATTCCCTTGGCCTTTGAAATACTTTCTGGACTGATATCAACAGCAAGCACACTTCCACTACTAGCTTTTTTGGCCAATAGTTGGCTTACTGTTCCTATACCACACCCAATTTCCAATACATGGTGATCCTTCTTGAGCCCTGCCTTTACTACCTTATCCAGAATACTGTAATGTCTTGAATTGAGCCCAATTTTAATTTGCTGATCTGCAAACCTGTCATAAAACTCTGCAACATCTTTGGTCATGAGCCTGTTTAGTTTTGGTTCTTCAAATAAAAGACAATCCCAACCACCAAAAACACCACAACCACATATTGTAGCAGCACCATTATCAATGCCCAAGATTGATAGCCGGAAGGTTCAAACTTCATTTCCACCTCAGCATTTCCTTCTGGTAGATCCATTCCCCTGAGCAAGTAGTTAACACGGATTATTTCGGCTTCTTCACCATCGATAAATGCCTTCCAGCCTTCGGGGTAATAAATTTCGGAAAATACCGCTAAGCCATTCCTGACCACCCTCGCTTCATATACCAAACGATTCGGTGCGTAACTTTTCAGGGAAATTTCGCCTTCGCCGGCACTTAAACCCTGAGTCCCTTGAACCACTGCCTTTTCCTTGGTATTGATCGAGTTCAATTGATCGATTTCCTCTTCATTGCTTTCCACTACGGTAATTTCCTTGGGGAACCATGCAGATCCATTGATATTGGGGTTTTCAATTACCGCGTTTTCACTCCTTCCAGCCAGGATGTACTTGGTGTTCAGCATGTTCAACACCTGTGTTTGATCAAAATCCAATTCCCCTTCCTGCGCTTTTTGTATAAAGGACTCCATCTCCGGAGACAAACTTCTTTCTATTAAATCCTGGTACCGTCGTAATTTGGCACCATGATATCCTCCTATACTATTGAACCTGTAACTAGTACGGGCCTCGTTAAAGGGGTTTTGTAAATTAAGCACCCTGAAATAACCATCATCTTGCATGATCCTGTTGTCTGCTGGGGTGGCCGCAAAATATTGGTCACTGGGGTCGCGGGTAAAGCTTTCATCATCAAGGTACCTTCTGTTGACCCCCCATACGTCAATTAACAATAAGACTGCAACTCCCAGGCACACCCAAAGATGATCCATTTTTTTCAGCAAAAAGGTAAATAATAATCCCGCTGTGAGGCCGATCAATACAATACTTCTCACCGCATCTGAGCGTAACATTTTCTTCCTGTCTTCTTGGAGTGCATCCTGAAGCCATTCAGGGAAATTGGTATCCACATTGCCTCTATAACCCATCATGCCGGCAGCAATTACCGCAAATAGGATTAAGCCTACCACAATGGCCAGACTGATGAAGAACCGTTTTTTTGTATGCGCTTGCTGGGCTTGCTGAAAAAGGCCTTCCAATCCCAGTGCACCCGCTACCGGGATCGCAAAGAGGGTTGTGCCAAGGGCCATGGAGACCGCCCTAAACTTATTGAAACCCGGTAATAAGTCAAACAATAGGTAATTAAACCAGGACAGGTTTTTACCCCATGCCAGCATTAAGGTAAACAGGGCCATACCAAGGAAAATTTTCCTGTACAGTGGGGGTGCAAAAAAGATGGCCAGAACCATGAAAAAAATCATGATTGCGCTTCCATATATAGGCCCTCCTGTCATGGGTTGATCTCCCCAATAGGTGTTGGCATTGTTGACAAACTGGTTGATTTGGGCTCCCTCTACTCCTTGAGCCCTAAGGGCCTGTTCCGAAGCAGAATTTTTTGGCAATTGCTCCGTACTTGCCCCGCCCTGAAAATAAGGGATTAAAAGGGTGAAGGATTCCATTTTGCCCTGAGACCAATTAAAGGCATAAGTTTTGTCAAGCCCATCGTCTTGGCTTTCTCCGGTTGCCAAAGTCTTTTCTCCCCTAATGCTATATTGGCCATATTCCATAATGGACGCTAATCTTGCGGCATTACCCCCTGCGCCAATAACAGCGGCAATGAGTAAAAGGGCCGCTACTTTGATAAATGGCAAAAATGCTCCTTTCTTTATATAAACCACGAATTGGGCGATAATATAAAGCAGTACGATAAGCAAGGTGTAGTAGGTGATTTGAAGGTGGTTAAACTTCATCTGCATCATAACAGCAAAGGCGGTAATTGCCAGCCCAAGTATCCATTTGCGTTTAAAGGTGAGGTGAATACCGACAAAGATCATTGGAATGATACAAACTGCCCAAATTTTTGCGTTGTGTCCTGCTTCCAGGCTCAGCAAATTAAAGGTGTTCAATGCAAATGCCCAAGCGGCGATCATGGCTACCAACGGCCTAACCTTGAACGATAAGAGGAGTAGGTACATGCCCACCATTCCAAAAAAAAGCGAACCGATGGGGTGGGGTAGGCCAAGGGTAATTACTTTCACCAAGGCATTGGTGATGTCTCCCTTTGTTTGGGTATGGATGAGGTAAGCAGGCATACCCCCAAACATCCGGTTGGTCCATAATGCTTCTTCCCCGGTTTGCGCTCTGTACTCCAATACCTCCTTGGCCGATCCTTCCCACTGCAGAATATCCGTCTGAAACATCATCTTTCCGTCAAAAACGATGGGGCTGAAGTAGGCAATGGTAATCAGGTAAAAAGATATAACACCCAATAGATGAGGTAGAACGTCTTTTTTAAAATTGATGGGCATGGGGGAAAGCTTTGAGAATATATAATTGGTTGTGATCGCAAATTAAAAATTTCTTACCATTAATAATAATTCCATTGGGATATGATAAAGCCCCATTAGAAGCATTTTGAGGCGGGATTGGTGCGGTTTCCCAAATAATACCCCAAGGAAACCTCGTGAGAGTTGTTCCTGAAGTTATTGATGTGACTTAAATTAAAATCATAAGCATAGCCAAACCTCAGGTTTTCGGTCACAAAAATATCCAAGAGCCCCACCAATGCCGTTCTATTTTGAGGAGTGGTGACCTGTTCTATGTTGGGGTTCCCCACATTTGACCGGAAAGATCCGCCCACCCAAACCTTGTCATAAAACAGCAACATGGCATTGATATCAAAACTAGTAGGCCCGCTGAAGTCCTCCCTTATCATAATGGATGGTTTAAAGGCACTTAACTCTGATAGGTGAAGCAGGGCACCCAATTGGAAAAAATAGTGGTTCCTGTGAACTGCCAAGGCTATGTCTTCATTTTCCAGGTTCCTTTTTCCCACCAGGTTGAACACACTTAATCCTGCAAAAAGGGTTTCTGAATGGAAAAACAACCCAGCGTTTAAATTGGGAGTGAACATATTAATCCTTCCCGAAGGTATACCGGTATCTGAGGGATCGTCTGGCTGGAATAAAGCGCCATCCAGCATATACTCTGTGGCCCCTGCACTTACCCCAAAACTTAAAAACGCACGTTCTCTTACTTGAATCCTGTAGGAATAGACTCCCATGGCTGTTTGTGTCCGTGTGGCTCCAATTCTATCCGACAAAAGCATGGCTCCAAATCCCATTTTTTCATCTTGAGAAGCCATGTCAGCAGAAATGCTAAATGTCTCCGGTGCTCCGGGAAAATCAACAAACTGGCTTCTGTAAGTGGCCTGAACAAATGGGTCGATTTTATATCCGGCATAAGCCGGGTTAATGTGAAGTGCGTTGAAGATGTACTGACTGTACTGAGGCACTTGCTGGGCATTGGCAATAGGCATCCTTCCCACTCCCCCCAGCAATAGGAACAAGAAAGTGCTTACCTGAATAAACAACCCTATTTTAACACCTGTACCCATCCTTTATATCTTCTCTCTTGGTTGCGTGCGTCAATGCCCTTAATGAGGTAATAGTAAGTGCCCCCGTTAACCCCTTCTGCATCCCAATCATTTTTATAGTCCTCAGATTCATAAATGGGGTCGCCCCATCTGTTAAATATCAACAAACTGATTTTGGAAAATTTATGGGAAGCCCTGATGATAAACGTTTCATTTTTCCCATCGTTGTCAGGTTTAAATACATTTGGAATAAAGAGCGGGACAATGTCAAGAGATACGGAGTTCCTGTTGTTACTCAAATCCGCATCTGTCTCCAAACTTTCCACAGAGGCGCTGTTTTCTACTCTCCCATCTCTCATGGCGGTCACAACCAGGGTGATGCTTATTTCACTTCCCACCGGAAATTCATCCACCTCCCACCTTAATTCCTGACCATCCTGAATAAAACGGATGGATAAAGCATCAGGATTACTATTTATTATACTTTGAACCAGATCCACTTCTTCGGGCAATATATCCATGATGGTAACTTCTGAGGCATCATCCAGTCCCGAATTTGTGATCGTCAAAATGTATTCGAACTCATCTCCATCCATTATTTCCCCGCTATTTGTGGTTTTTTCTATGGACATGTCCACCGATTTTGCCCTCACCTGGGTCTCCGGGCTAATTACTATTTGTTCGAAGTCCCCAATAGACACTATTGCCTGGTTTACTATGTTGCCTTCTGATAGGGTGATCACATCCACTTTGAATTCAAGGGATTGGCCGATCGACAATGCCCCTGAGACCCAAGTTTGTCCCTCTGTGAAATCAGGGGAAGCTTGTAAAACCATGACATTTTCAGGAAATATATCCTCAATCTCAATTCCATCCAGTTCAAAATCACTTTGATTGGTAATGGAGATGGTATAAGTAAGGATCTCACCTTCCACGGCCTGTGTTCTGTCCACAGATTTGTCCGTGTCTAAGTCAAGTAGGCCAATCCATATCTCAGCGGTTGTTTCACTACAATTTTCAGGTACCAGGATCTGACAAACCTGATAGGCTACCTGGTATCTTCCGGGTTGAGTGCCTGCTGGTATCACCAGTTGGCCGGTTTCGTCAAACTCCCAGTCCATGGATAAGGTTTCACCATCTTCGTCAGTTATTTCCAAGACGGCAACCTCGAGCTCTTCACTTTCCATTTCTATGGCGTCCCCTTTAAAAGTATCATTGTCAAGAAGAGGTAGGTGATTGACCTCATAGCCTCTCAATGGCCCAAAATTATCTTCAGAGGTTTCTATTGGTGCAACCAAAACTTCAACAAATACCTCGTTGCTGATATCTTCTCCACACTTTTCATCGGCAACAACTCTCCTGAAATAAGTGTTTTCCATTAAGGGCTCTGGTTGATATTCCAATAGATCTGCCCCCTCGACTCTTATCCAGTTTTGACCATCAATGGAAAATTCCCATGTGATCATTAAGGCACCTTTGCCACCAGAGGGTTCAGCTCCTGTAAGGGGAGAGGGTGCTTCCATTTGAAATACCTGTTGATCCCCTTCTATTTCTGTCAGATCAAATTCGGGAAACACCTCCACTTCAACCATGGTCCTCTCCACGGATGTGCAACCATCTACAGATTGTGCAGCATAATAGGTTTTTCCATCTTCCAATGGGGTGTCCAAGGGCAGGGCTTCCTCCTCATCATTACTTTCAAACCATGTCACATTATCACCAGATACTTCGATTTGGGCGAGGGTAGGAGCATCAACTGCACAGAATTCTTGATGGGGTTCAGCAGTTGGGGGTGGGGGTATTTGGTTAAGCTGCAGAACCACTTCAGTACTTTGCTCACCTGTACATTGACCATGCACGGTATATCGGAATCGGTAGATGTCAGCAGGTAAACCAACGGTTGACCAGATATTACCGATCAGAGCCCCGGTTTCGGTAATTTCTTCCCATCTGCCGTGATCCCCGAATGACCCTCCCAAAAAATCAAATAAATCCACCATATCCCCTTCGCAAACCTCAGCGGATTGGCCCTCTCCTGGGTTCGGGTTCAGCGTCTCATCAGAAATCTCAAAGGATAATTCCTCATTCAGGCATATGTTGGGGTTGGGGTGGCTCAACTTTACAAGGTAAACGCCATAGTCAATTTGAGGGTCAAAATTATCAAATGCCAAACTGGAGGTTTCACTAAGTATGGTATTGGGTTCATCTTCTTTATACCATTCAAAGGACAAAAATTCCAAGTTTGGAACATAAAGCCTTCCGTTTTCTTCCGGGCATAGATTTTCCGGGAGAATTTTCGGGAGATTTTCCCCCGCTACCTGTAGGTTGAAATTTTGAACATTTCCACAACGGTCTTCTACCCTAAACCTATACCTGCCCTCATCAAGCCCCGAAAAAAGTGGGTTATCCCCGTTGTTGACTACAAATTCCTCCCCGTTCTTTTCTAAGATTTGAAAATTCAGGGGGTCATAACCCTCGGCCGAAAATGCCACTTCGTAACTGCCATCCTCACATTGAAAAAAGTTGACGGATTTTAGTACTGTCCTTCCCCTAAATTCGAAGGTTTTTAAGGGTTCCACACAAAATGTATGACTGCTTTGGCCAGCCTGAATTTGATCTCCACTTTTCCATACCCTTGCCGACTTCACCACCCTGAGTCTTCCCGTATAAGGGAGGTTGAAATTATTGGCTTCATTATCTAGGATATGGGCGTTGTTTCTGCTTATTTCCTGTCCTTCGTTGTAAGGATTGTCGGTAGATGGATGTCCCCAGTTCCCGGTCTCCGGATTGAACTTTTGAATTCCAAAACGTACGTTTTGATTGGCCTCCAGGTTGTCCAGGTGTCGGAGAAACAGGTTAAAAGTCCCACAGTTTTCCTCAAAATCGACGGTGTTTTCAAAAATTTCCCCCGCTTCAATCGTAAGCGTTGGAAAGTGCTGAGTGCCACAGGAGGAATAAACTTCAAATTCGTAGTCCCCAGGTGGTAAATCTGTTAAGTATAGCCTTCTTTGGTTTTGAGGGTTTACAAAAGGGGTAAGGTCAAGGGGCTCATTCAGCCCGTAGGCCTCAGGGGCTGAAGTCATGGTCACATCATCCAGCAGAAAATCATGACTGGTCATTTCCACCGTGCTTAGACCCACGTCGCAGCTTTTCAATTCTTGGAACACGGGTCCACTAATCACTACATTGTGATTGAAACTAATTTCCCTCTCATTGCCGCAGGCATCTTCCACCCTTACCCTGTAAGCACCCTCAGGAATAGGATTTTCCTCATCCCCAAAAAAAATGGTTTCGTTTTCAAAAGGCCCCGGATAATTAGGGTTGAAATCTACTGGGTCAAAATCTTCAGGATGCTCTAAAAAGCTTATCTGAAAAGGGGGGAGGAAGTTTTCTGGACTGATGGCAATCCTTCTGTTTCCACAAAAACCGGCCCCCCACCTTGTGTTATTGGAAATAGAAAGCCTACGGTTGACTTCAAGGTTTTCATGGCTATCTGAATTCCCGCAAGGATCTCTTACCTCAAGATTGTATGTGTAGGGTTGATTATGATAAAAGGGGATATCCACATAGAAAAAACCATTGCGAATTTCTCCTTCCTCTATTTCTATGGTAAGCTCATCTCTATCACCATCAGGTGTATTAATGGTAAAGGTCGCAGTAATTGGGAATTCAGTCTCAGCACCAATTGTCCTAAACCGATGACCCACGGAAATAGTCTGACAATTGGGCAGCATACCCTCGAATATGCGACCTGTGGGGAATATTTCTAGTCCTGGTCTGTATAACTGCAGACTTTGCGAAAGCCTGTTCCCACATTCATCCGTCACCCAGACAGTATATGCTCCTTCTGCTAGACCTTCAAACCTCGGTGAGGTTTGTGGGGGACGGACTGAAGCACCCTCCAGTTCATAGGTTGCGGCTGCACCTTCTTGTAAATTTACTTCTATGGCTCCATCCTCCTCTCCACACAAGTTCCAAGATTGCAAGGAAAACACCAGTGGGTCGAATGTGTTGAGTACTCCTATTCTCTCCTCAAGCTGTAGGTCTTCCCCCTCGAAAGTAAAGGTTGCCCTGACCAAATATTCCCCCTCCCTAAGTCCGGAGAATTCCCCAGTATTATTATCCAGATAAGGGTTGGTTTCATTGGGTAATCGGAACAAAAAGTAGTTGACAGATTCAACGGGATTGTCCCCAGTAAGTACCATTGCCGAGATTTCACCATCACCAGTACAGGTTACGGCGCTGGATTCCACCGATAACTTCAATTCTTCCTGGGCATAGGAAAAGTTGAAGAGCCCAAAAATACTACCTATTAATAATGGGCTGAAACAAAAAATTTGACCTAAATGGCTAATCAAACTCATCTATCTCCCTGGCATATAATTGGTCAAATACCTTGACGTAATTTTTTTAACGTATCGATATTAAGCTTTAAAACGTTTCAATTAAGGTTTGGTAGTAATTGGCGAAGAATTCGTTATTCGTCGTGTTTTTACTTCCCGCAATTTATACGTTATTTATATTAAACGAATATACGAAATCGTAAACAGTAAAGGATTCCAACAAAAGTAAAAAATTAATTTCTTTTATCAATACGATCTTGAAAAATGACCAGTTAGAATAGATTATAGTAGTCTATTTTGCGAAAAAAAAGAATATTAAGGGATATATTTTAATAAAATTGGGTGAGAAAACAACTTTTTACATTAGAAATCCCACTATTAAGAAGGAATTTCCCTTAGAAGCATATTCATGAAGCAATATTTTCCCCTGTAAACCGACCATTATGAAGTGATTGTACTATAGCTTTTAACAGGTGAAGCACAAATTTATCCTTGATTTTGTTTTCCAGGAACTTACTGTCATAAATTGTTTGGGACCTTAAGAGCACGGTCATCACCTTGCCTAAAGTCACGGTGTCTAATCCATAAAGGTGTTGTGGCTGACCATAATATTTTTCAGCTTCTGAAATCCAGGAGTGCCAGTCGAACAATGGGACAAGCCTTAATTTTAAAACAGCATCCAGTAATTTCACATGTATACCTCTCAGCTCTAAAGTCTTCAGGGAAAGGTCCTTGACATTTACTATTCCGTAAATTTGTTCAGCTTTATAAAACTTCAATTCCATTTCTTGGATCAGCTCCAAAATTGGCCTCAGATTCCCCCTGCTGATCACCCTGCAGTGGTCAGTAAAGCTTCCTAGGGGAATAAATAATGGGATTTGCTCATTCGTCATAATTGCCTTGGTTTAATGTGTTAGTTTTGGTCAACTCTATTTTTGGTGTGTAATTAAGAATAAATATTCTTTATTGATGACATAATAACGATATATTGCTCTTTATGGTTTAAAACTAGTTGGTATTATTTTTTACTAAGCTATTATTATGCCATTTTGAGATTGGGCTTTTAAATGGTTAGTTTGCATAACCCCTTCCACGCCACTAATTAACGACAAATTTTCCAGTTAAAAAATACCGTGATCGGGGTATTTTTAGTCATCAAATGCATCTATTATTATTCTTACTGAATTTAAAATTTTTCTTGTATAATTATAAGGAACTCAAATTTGATGTATGCAATGGTTTTCCTTCCATTCAGTAGGATTTAAGTGCTATTTTGAGGTATTTAACCAAGATGATTCTTTAAACCGCATTTTTTGTTTTATTTTTGTCCTTTGAAAAAATATATGACATGTTTGACAATCTTAGTTATAAATTAGACAGGGCATTTAAAACATTGAAGGGTACAGGGAAAATCACGGAAATTAACGTGGCCACTACCGTCAAAGAGATTAGAAGAGCCCTCATTGATGCAGATGTAAATTATAAAGTAGCCAAGGAAGTAACAGATAGGATAAAGGAGGAAGCACTCGGTAGAGATGTGCTAATCTCTGTATCCCCTGGACAGCTTCTGGTTAAAATCACGCAAGAAGAGCTCACCAATTTAATGGGAGGCAAAAAGGAGGACATAAGCCTTAAAGGTGACCCTTCTATTTTGCTTATTTCAGGCCTTCAAGGTTCCGGGAAGACCACTTTCTCGGGTAAATTGGCCACATACCTGAAAAAACAAGGGAGGCAGGTGCTTTTGGTAGCCTGTGATATATACAGGCCCGCAGCCATAACCCAGCTCAAAACCCTTGGAGAACAAATTGGCGTAGAGGTTTATGCTGAGCCAGAAAATAAAAATGCCTTGGAGATTGCAAGGAATGCCGTAGACCATGCAAAAAAGACCGGTAAAAAGACTGTGATCGTGGATACCGCAGGCAGACTTGCAGTGGACGAGGCAATGATGAATGAGATAGCATCCCTGAAAGAGGCGCTCAATCCATCTGAAACCCTATTTGTAGTGGATTCGATGACAGGTCAGGATGCTGTGAATACCGCTAAGACCTTCGATGAAAGGCTTGATTTTGATGGAGTGGTATTGACTAAACTTGATGGGGACAGCCGTGGGGGTGCTGCTATTTCCATCAGGCATGTGGTGGATAAGCCAATAAAATTCATTTCCACAGGCGAGAAAATGGACAACCTGGATCTTTTCTATCCAGAACGAATGGCTCAACGGATTCTTGGTATGGGTGACGTGGTTTCCCTGGTGGAGAAAGCTCAGCAGTCTTTTGACGAAGACGAGGCCAAAAGGATAAATGCCAAGATCAGAAAAAATCAATTTAATTTTGATGATTTTTTGTCCCAAATGGAGCAAATTAAAAAAATGGGCAACATTAAGGACTTGTTGGGCATGATACCGGGAATGGGCAAAGCAATTAGGGGGATGGATATAGATGATGATTCTTTCAGACCCATAGAGGCCATTATTAGAAGTATGACGCCACAAGAAAGAGATAACCCTGCTTTGATTGATGGGAGTAGAAGAAAGCGGATAGCAAATGGAAGCGGCAGGTCTATTCAGGAGGTAAATAACCTTATGAAGCAATTTGGGGATATGAGAAAACTGATGAAGCAAATGAACAAAATGGGCGGTGCCCAAAAGGCCCTCGGATCTATGAATCCAAAAAGTATGGGCAGACGGTAATAAATACCGGGTACAATAAAAAAAGGTGAGTATAATTACTCACCTTTTTTTATTACTTATTTAGCAAAAATTAAAGCTCATCAGCGTCTTCGTTGGGGTTGTACTCTATATCAAAATCCAGAACAACATCCTCAACTTCGAGCAAGCCCGGCGCATCTTTTTCTACCACTACCTCTCGTCTTACCAGTTCTGCCATCACATCCATCTGCTTATCAAAATCGGCATCTTCTGCATGTAATTCGTTGAACCGCTTCAACAAAGCTTCGTCATCGTAGGATGCATATCTTTCCTTCCTTTGCTCTCTGAGAAACTTTTTTTTATCTTCCAGGATGCGTTCCTTTCTATCCGAAATTGACGCTTTGTAATCAGCTATCATTCTGTCCATTTCTTCATGTTCGTAAAATGGGGCGGCACTGACCACGATTTCACTCGTCTCTCCTTCAATGTTTACCACAGTTAGGGTATCCATTTTATTTAAGTAATACTCGTCACCTGTTTCGGTATCCAAAATACGCTCTTCTTCAAATACGTATCTGTCCTCTTTAGGGGAGGAACAGGATAAAAGGATACCCGCTGACATTAGCATTAAACATGTTTTTTTCATGGCAATTAAAGTTTTATAATTGGTGAATTCAAATTTATCAAAACCTTGATAATCATTACTGATGCTTGGGAAACTTGCTAATTCGGTCCACAATCAGATATACCCAAATTGAAGTGATAATCACAATTACACAAGGTTTACCTAGTGAGCAGCAAAAACTATGTCAAAAACACCCTAATTCATCCATTTGTTCATGAATTTCAAAAAATTTTCCTTGTACATGTCACTAACCGTAATCTGAATATCCCCAAGGCTCACCTGATTCTTAGTAACTGATTGAATATGGTCCAGGGATATGATATAGGACCTATGCACCCTCATGAAAGTTTCCTTGGGCAACATTTCTTCCATGTTTTTTAAGGAAGTTAATGAGAGAAGAGGGTGAGTTTTGCTTTTTAAATGAACTTTTACGTAGTCCTTATATCCCTCCACACAAATGATGTCCTTTAACATCACTTTTACCAACTGGTACTCTATCTTGATAAAAATATAATCGTGAGAAATAAGGTCAGGGGAGGGTTTATTTTCCTGAACATTACCCTGTAGGACGGTAAGGATTTTACTGCTGGCTTTTAAAAACTCCTCATATCCAAAAGGTTTTAATAAATAATCCATAGCACTTAATTTGTATCCCTCTATGGCAAACTGATCGTAAGCGGTGGTGAAGATAAGCCTGGGCTTTTCAGTACCTTTTTTGCCATCAAGGATCCTGGCCAGCTCCATTCCGGATAAATCGGGCATTTGTATGTCCAAAAAAATAAGATCTACTTTGTGTTGATTGATAAAACCTAAGGCCTCAATGGCATTTTCAAATCTACCCACCAATTCCAAGAAGTTGGTCTGCTCGATGAATCCGCATACCAGGGCCAGGGCCAAAGGCTCGTCATCTACTGCGATGCATTTTACTTTTTGGTCTTTCATTGTAAGTTAATCATCAGATGTACCCTGTATTCTTTAGTCTCATTTTGATCGTCAATATTGAGCGAATGCTTTTTTCCATAAATTAGGGAAAGCCGACGTATAGTGTTGGCTAGTCCAATCCCTTTATGCTTCGATTCAGGGTTGTCCTGGAATTTCTCCGCAATCCGGTTTTGTACTTCTAATGCCAATGTGCCTTTCTCCACTTTCAGGTTTACTTTGATGTAGCTTTCATGCTTTCCGCTTATTCCATGTTTAAAGGCATTTTCGATAAAAGGCAAGAGTAGCATGGGGGCAATCGCAATCTCTTCAAATTTATCCTGTATTTCAATGTGAAGCTTTACTTTTTCGGAAACCCTCATTTTCATCAAATCCAGGTAATCCTTGATGAAACTGACTTCACTGCTTAATAAAGTAGTGTCTTTTTCAGTCTCATAGAGTACATACCGCATCATACGGGACAATTTTAATAGTGCTGCCTTTGCCTTTTCCACATCAAAGTTGGTTAAAGCATATATATTGTTGAGCGTGTTGAAAAAGAAATGGGGGTTTATTTGAGCCTTGAGGTAGGATAGTTCTGAACTCACCTTTTGTTCCTCAAGTTGCCTTCTAACCAAATCCTCCAACTGCCACCTTTGCACTGCCGCAATACTGGTTCCTATCCCAATGCTCAAGGAATATAACATGAAGAAATATATATCACTAGCCACATGTCTCGGTTTTGAAACATAAGGTTCACCCGGCCTGAAGGCTTGATGCATCAATTCAGGCAGTTTCACCCATTGATCATACTGCTGGAGTAAACCCCATAACCCAATGCCAATTAGGAATACGATGAGCAAAAACCACCAAGGTTTCCCCATGAAAAGGAACTTGGGTACCAAAAAGTAAACGTTGAAATAAAATACAGCAACCACCATACTTAGCGTCAGCAGCTGTCTCAGCCAAAATTCTTGAGGGAGAACCACTCTCCAGGAAAGGGGGCTCAAAAGGAAAAACACCACAAAAACCAGCAGCCAACCCAAAAGATGTAGGATAATGGATAGGTTTTTTCTAAACAAAGGGGGGCTTTTCATCATTTTATTAGGAGCTTATCAAGACCGAGTAAATCGGTCTTTACTTTGGTAAACGGGTAAATTTATCCGGGATTGGACATTCTCGATATAACAAACTTATAATAAAGTTTAATGAACTAATTCCAAAATATACCATTCAAGTCATCCGGCCTATGAATTAGCTTAATGTGTCTACCAAACGGCTATTACCACCCCAAAAGTCCAGGAGAAGCCAATTGGTCTATGAAAAATGCTGAACCGTCTAGTCTATTTTAAAGAGAATGAAAATTCATGTTTATTTGTATTGATTTTAAAAAGATTAATATTTCCATGAAATCGAGCCTGTCCTGACGGCAGTCAGGGCATGACGCAAGCGACACACAGAGGCATGCCCCCCCGATAGCTATCCGGGGCTATGGGTGTTGCGAGATTCCATTTAGCCTTTAAATAACAAATTATAATCACATGAAACTTAAATTACTATTTCATTCTATTTTATTTTCACTGTTCACCTTTTTAGCGATGGCACAGGAAGAAACCCCCAGTTATGGCATTAAGGGCACGGTACTGAATCAAGAAACCGATGAGCCGGTTTCTTATGCATCCGTGATCCTCATCGATGCAGGCACTCAGGAAAATGTAGCTGGGGCAGTGGCAGATGAATCCGGTGAGTTTTTTGTCCGGGGGTTTAAGGATGGGAAATATCTGCTGAAAGTTTCATTTATGGGCTACGAAATGGCGGAAGCAACTTCCATAGAAGTTTCACCATCTTCGAATTTCTTTGATTTGGGAAGTGTGTTAATGTCAGAAGAGTCCGTTGCGCTCCAAGAGGTTACCGTGCAAGGTCAAAGGCAACTTATTGAGGAGAAAGTGGACCGTACGATATATAACGCCGAATATGACCAAACCACGGTGGGGGGGGATGCCACAGACGTACTTAGAAGGGTGCCGATGCTCTCTGTGGACTTGGATGGAAATGTATCCATGCGGGGCAGTGGCAACATCCTGGTGTTGATTGACAACAGGCAATCTGCCATAGTAGCCAATAATATTGCCGAGGCTTTAAAACAAATTCCTGCAGAGGAAATCAAGGCTGTGGAGGTCATCACTTCCCCTTCTGCAAAGTATGATGCCGAGGGAACCGGCGGGGTGATCAATATTGTCACAAAGAGAAATAAGCTTCAGGGACTTTCCCTAAACCTTAACAGCAGTGCTGGACTCAGGGGCAGTAATCTTGGGCTGAATGCCAGTGCCAAAAAAGACAAAATGTCCTGGACATTGGGTGGGTTTGGAAGAGCAGGATATAATATTTTAGGTTCTTTTGAAAATGACCAGACATTGATAGATCCGGAAGGGGGAGCCACCCGGATCATGCAGCAAGCAGACACCCGAAATAATATGCTCTTTGGAAGGTATAATTTCGGCTGGGATTATGAAATCGATAAATATAATTTTTTGACAGCTTCCGTGAGTGTAGGAGTAAGAAATATGAGAAATAGGCAAAATGGTCTGCTTACCGATACATATGTGGAGGATATGTTATTAAATAGTGTGCTCAGGGATGTGACAGTGGACAATCTCTCCAATACCATTGATGTGAATTTCAATTACACCAAAACTTATGAAAAGCCCCAGAAGGAAATAGCATTGTTGGGGCTTTACAGCAGAAACAATCTCACCAATAACTTCACAAATAGCTTGTATGATGCAAGTTTTGATGAAGTGGTGAACAGGATACGGAATGTAAACCCAGGTATTAACGAGGAGTTTACCCTGCAATTAGATTATGTTACCCCATTAGGAGATGGAGAAAACTCCATTTTAGAATACGGAGCAAAGAATATCCTAAGAAAAGCAGTAAGTGAATTTTCTTACTTCACCGCCGACGGGCCTAATGCACCATTTATAGAGGAAGAGGATGTTACCTTGTCCAATGAATTTAACTATGATCAAAACATAACCGCCGGCTACCTGTCCCTGACTCAAGGTTTTTTGGAGCATTACACCTTGAAAGCCGGATTGAGGTACGAGTACACCACCATTCAGGCTGATTTCAGAAATTCTGAGTTGCCAGCCGATATCCCGGATTATGGTGTATTTGTGCCAAGCGTAAATATCGGCAGGAAATTGGCAAACGGGAACATGATCAAGGGTGCCTACAACAGGAGGGTTCAAAGGCCATCACTCACCTTTCTAAACCCTAACATTCAGGCTGCAAACCCTTTGCAGGTCACTCAGGGCAACCCCATGCTTGATCCGGAATTAACGGACAACTATGAGTTGTCTTACAGCACTTACATCAAAGGATCATCCCTTAACCTTACCTCCTATTTTAGAAATACTTCAGGGTCTATTCAACCATTGCGTGTCATTCAAAATGATGATGTGATTTTCACCACTTTCGAAAACATTGGTCAAGAGCGGTCTTATGGACTGAGTGTATTTTCAAATGTAAATATCTCCGGTAAATTTTCCTTGAACGGAAGTGTCGACACCTACTATGCCCAACTTGACAATGGTATAGAAGACCCACTTTTTGCAGCCTCCAATGAGGGCTGGGTGGTCAGTGGCCGATTATTCGGGAATTACACCCTGCCCAGGAATTGGCAAATCCAGGCTTTTAGTTTCTATCGAGGACGAAGGGTGGAATTACAGGGCAGCTCTGGTGGTTTTGGGATTTACAGCTTGAGTTTCAACAAGCAGTTTAATGAAAAGAGAGGAACCATAGGTTTTGGGGCAGAAAACTTCTTTACTACGGAATTTAGAATCAGAAATGAATTAAATACTCCCACAATCATGCAGCAAAGTGTCACAGGCCTTAGAAACATGAATTTTAAGATTAATTTCTCCTACCGACTAGGCAAAATCAGTGTGGATGGCCCTAGCAGGAGAAAAAAGAGAACCATTAAAAATGAGGACATGAAAGAAGGCGGTGGAGGTGTAATGATAGAAAATTGATCCAATGCTAATTAATTAATAGTATAGAGATAAAAAAAGCGCCGCTAGCGGCGCTTTTTTTATCTCTATATCCTTTTTTCAATCGATGTAGAGGACTTTTTTTACCGCTTCAACGGTCCGTTTTGCATTGGGCAGGGTAGCCTCTATGTAGGCAGGCGAATAACTCAGGGGAATGTCCATTGAGTTCACCCTAAGTACCGGAGCGTCCAGGTAATCGAAGACGTTTTTTTGGATCATAAAGGCTAAGTCAGTGGCAATAGATGCTACTGGGTTCGCTTCTTCCACTATCACGCATCGGTTAGTCTTTTTCACCGATTGGATAACTGTGTCATAATCTATGGGTTTCACCGTACGCAGGTCGATGATTTCCACTTCAATATCATCTTTAGCCAACTCGTCTGCGGCCTCATAGACAGATTTAATTATCTTTCCAAAAGAAACGACGGTCACATCCTTCCCTTTTCTTTTTACGTCTGCCACTCCCAAGGGAAGAAGATATTCGCTATCGGGAACCTCCATTTTATCCCCATACATTAGTTCAGATTCCATAAAAATTACGGGGTTATCGTCCCTTATGGAAGCTTTCAAAAGTCCTTTGGCGTCATATGGATTGGAGGGCACCACCACTTTTAGTCCGGGTGTGTTGGCGAACCAGTTTTCGAAGTTCGAGCTATGGGTCGCCCCTAGCTGTCCGGCATTTCCAGTAGGACCCCTGAATACGATGGGGACTCCATACTGACCACCAGACATGGCGCGCATTTTTGCGGCAGAGTTCACGATCTGGTCCATAGCCACCAATGAAAAGTTGAACGTCATAAATTCTATGATAGGCCTGAGGCCGTTCATTGCCGCACCTACCCCCAAACCGGCGAATCCAAGCTCGGAAATTGGAGTGTCAATTACCCGTTCAGGGCCAAACTCATCCAGCATTCCCTGGCTGGCCTTATATGCCCCGTTATATTCGGCAACTTCTTCTCCCATGAGGAAGACATTTTCGTCCCTTCTCATTTCCTCGGACATGGCATCGCGTATAGCGTCTCTGAATTGTATTTCTTTCATTTATTCGCAAAATTTTCTATTGTCGTAAAAATAGAAAGGAATCTCCCAATTAACAAACCTCCTTTTGTAATAGCTGCCAATATCTCTTTTATTTGTATTTCCCCATTCAAAGGTTAGTTGACCCTTTATAAATTTGTAAATAGTTAATTTACCCTAGGACAATTGGGGCAAATTTGTTGTTTGCGAGGTTTTTAAAAAGCTATAAATTCATCCACCCCATAAAAAAAATGAAAAAAATAGCGCTAATATCAGATTCTCATGGTCATATTGATCACGCCATCCTCAATACCCTAAATAATGTGGATGAGGTTTGGCATGCTGGGGACATTGGACAGCCGGACATTTTGGAGACATTGCCCCCTGAAAAGCGTATAAGGGCCATTACCGGAAATATCGATGAACCTGGCCTAAGGAAGAAGTATCCGGAAACCTTGGTCTTTGATGTGGAAGGGCTAAAGATAGTTATGACCCACATCGGGGGCAGACCTGGGAGGTATGCTAAAGGAGTGAAGGCGTTGATCCATTCTAACCAAGCAAAGGTTTTTATCTGTGGTCATTCCCATATCTGTAGGGTGATGCAGGACAAAGAACTGGGGTGCCTGTATATGAATCCAGGGGCTATTGGCCATCAAGGGTTTCATCAAATGCGTACCTTGCTGCTTTTTGAAGTGGGTGAGGGTAAAATCGGAAACCTAAAAGTGGTGGAACTGGGGAAAAGAGGAAGAGCCCCTGAATAAGGGGCTCTCTGTTGCCTTGGTAAATTACTTGCTTTTCTTCTTACCTTTTTCAAAATCTTCTTTGATCGCCTCTACGTCCACATTTTTTATCACTGGCTTAGCATTTAATTGCTTCAATTTAAGGATGCGGGTGTTTTGATCCCTTCGTTTTCTTTTAAGCTTTCGCTTTAATGTAGTAACAGCCATTTTATTATTGCTTTAGGATTTTCTTCAAATGAGGTGCAAAGGTAATAGGTTTCAGGGTAAAATCCTCTTTTTCTGCTTAAAAATAATCCAAGTGATGAAGGGGGATTCCTGCGCCCACAGGAATTTAAGGATGTTTTTTATACCTTTGGGCAAATTTTCAAACCTTCACCGTATGTTAAAACCATCTTTGCCAAAGGGAACCAGGGATTTTGGCCCCCTTGAAATGGGTAGGAGAAATTTTATTCTTGACACGATTAAGGATACCTTTCAAAAGTTTGGGTTTCTGCCCTTGGAGACACCTGCCATGGAAAACCTGAGCACCCTTACCGGTAAATACGGGGAGGAAGGGGATCAATTGTTGTTTAAGATACTAAACTCAGGGGATTTCCTAAAGAAAACAAATGCAAATGATTATGTAGCTGGTGCTCAGGTAATGTGGCCAAAAATTTCCGAAAAAGGTCTGCGCTACGACCTTACGGTACCCTTTGCCCGGTTTGTGGTCATGAATCGCAATGAGCTTACTTTCCCCTTTAAAAGGTACCAGATTCAGCCTGTGTGGAGGGCGGACAGGCCACAAAAAGGCAGGTACAGGGAGTTTTATCAATGTGATGCCGATGTGGTAGGCACAGACAGTTTGATCTGCGAGGCGGAAATTGTACTGATGATCAACAGGGAATTTGAAGGTTTGGGGATTTCTGACTACACCATTAAAATCAACAACCGGAAGATCCTAACGGGTATCGCTGAGGCCATTGGTGCTATAGGCAAGGAGCAAGCACTTTGTGTGGCCATAGATAAGTTGGACAAAATCGGATGGGAAAAGGTAACGGAGGAATTAAGGCAAAAAGGCTTCGAGGAGGAATCCATTCAGTTACTTGCGCCCCTGGTGGATAAAACCTTTAATGGACATGAGGACACACTTGCTTTTCTTGAAGCGTTTTTGAAAGAAAGTGGTGAAGGTATCAAAGGCCTGAAAGAGCTTGGCTCAATGTTGGAGTTTCTGGATGATATGTCTGCATCGCTAGATAGGGTACAAATTGACCCCAATCTTGCAAGAGGGTTGGCCTACTACACAGGGGCTATCTTTGAAGTAAAAGTGAACAATGTGGCCATTGGTGCAGTAAGCGGAGGAGGGAGATATGATAATCTGACGGGGGTTTTTGGGCTTCCCGATGTCTCGGGGGTCGGGTTTTCCTTTGGGGTAGACCGGCTTTACGATGTGATGGATGAGTTGGGTCTGTTTGGCCTTTCCGATCAGCCCAGTGTAGAAGTAATGCTTGCCCACTTTGGAGAAAGGGAAAGGAAATTTGGATTGGGGCTGTTGGCTAAGCTAAGAGAGGCCAATGTGGCCGCGGAGATTTTTCCGGAAGTCACCAAAATCAAAAAACAGTTTAATTATGCTGATAAAAAGGGGATTCCTTTGGTCATTGTAATAGGTAGCGAAGAGATGAATACTGGCTTATTATCGGTCAAGTCAATGGATACTGGGGAGCAAAACAAAATGAGTTTACAGAATTTGTTGGTGAAATTGGGCAAAAAATAAATGCTCCTGGATGGGGAGCATTCGGTGAAAAGGTTACTCTACTTTCCAAATGGCGTTGATGGGGATCACCACACCTCCTTTAAGGGTAATGAACGCCGAGCCCACTGCCCAAATGGTGGTGTACACCTGGTACAAATTTCTGTCTGCCGATTCGAAAGTTATCCAAACCTTGCCTTGTGATAAGTTCCCGAGGATCTGAGCCCTTTGTAGGTCATGGTTCCTCAATTTCCTATCCTCCTCATCCAATAATACTTCTCGTTTAGAAAAAGTCAATTGATTGATTTTCTCTTTTTCGATTTTTACAATGGCTTTTTCTAAGATGTTACTCATGGCATTTACAGTTAGGTTTTTGGTAAAGATATGAAGGTCAACAATACTTTTATAACGATAATTTGTAAAATATGTTGCAAACTAATTGTGTTTTTCTTCGATTAAGAATTTAATACGGTAATTGGAAAAATAATCGTATAATATTCGTCCGTAACCTTATGGGGGATAGCGTTAAAAAATTTATATTTGTGTAACTAAAAACAAGAACAGTATGATAGATATCATGTCAATGATGAACAAGGTCAAAGAAGCCCAGGCCAAAATTAAGGCTACCCAGGAGCAGTTGGTGCATTTAAGGGCAGAGGGTGAGGCCGGTGCAGGGATGGTAAAAGTTATCGTGAACGGGGACCGCAGACTAGTGGATATTGAGGTGGATGATTCACTATTGAAGCCTGAGGATAAGGACATGTTGAAGGACCTTACAGTAGCCGCATCCAACAAGGCTTTGGAAAATATTGATGTCATGATAAAGGAGAAAATGAGAAATGCTACGGAGGGAATGATGCCTAATATACCGGGTATGGACTTTGGAAACATGTTTTAATGAGAAAGGCGGCAATCGTCATCTTAAATTTCAATGGAGAAAAGGTCCTTTCGAGGTTTTTACCATCCATAGTCTCATTATGCAATTATCCCCTGGTGCTGATTGATAATCATAGCACAGATGGTTCCTTAACTTATCTCCGAAAAAATTTTCCAGAAGTACAGCTCATTGCGCTAGCACAGAATTGGGGGTACAGTGGTGGATATACCTATGGGTTGGAAAAACTGAAGGGGCAATATGAGTATTATATCCTATTGAATTCCGATGTCTCACTTACTCCGGGATGGGATGTGGCATTCATCGCCCAAATGGAGAAGTACTGCGCTACGGCTGCCCAGCCTAAGGTGTTATCCTTATCGGATAAAGGTTTTTTTGATTATGCCGGTGCGTCGGGTGGGTATCTAGATCTTTTGGGCTATCCTTTTTGCAGGGGTAGGATTCTGCATACCGTTGAGAAGGACATGGGGCAATATAATGATGCAGTGGAAGTGGACTGGGCCAGTGGTGCTTGTTTTGGGGTGAGTGCACAAAATTTCCATGAGCTGGGTGGGTTTGACCCCTCATTTTTTGCCCATATGGAGGAAATTGACCTTTGTTTACAGTTGAGGACAAAGGGGAATAAGATATTCGTCTTTCCTGATATTACCGTTTACCATCTGGGAGGGGGGACACTGCCCAAATCCAACCCTATGAAAACTTATCTTAATTTCAGAAACAGCCTCATGATGCTAAGAAAAAATCTTACGCCCTTTGTTTTTTTCAAGGTGATCATGATAAGGATATTTTTGGACGCTGCTGCGGCCATGCATCTATTGCTTACAGAAAATAAAGCACATGCTGGGGCAGTAATCAAGGCTTACTGGCATTTTCTTAGGGGTAAAACAAGGATAAAAAACATTGTCAAAACCCCTCAAAATAAATTAACAGTATTAGACAAGCCTTTATTCTCGATAATATGGAGTTATTACCTAAAAGGAAAAAGAACTTTTGCAAGTATGCGTTAGTCAAACAGTACCGGGTTGTTCATCTTTCTCATGTATTTTCTCACCTTCATCAACATAGCCAAGCTCACATATACAATAATGGGGGAGCCTAGCGTAATAAATGAGGCATAAATGAAAAACAACCTAATACTGTCAATAGGGAAGTTTAATTTTTCCCCTAATTTTGAGCATACGCCAAAAGCGCTCTCTTGGAAGAATAGTTTAATCTTTTCCATAGTCATAATCGTCAAAGTCCTCTCAAAAAAAATACCAAATATCGAAGATAACCTGCCAAGCCTATGATTGTTTTAAAAACACCCACTACTTGTAAAATTTTCTTTTTGCTCTTTTTGCTTTCTTCCTGTTCTGTTGGGCAATTTATAAAAAAAGCTGATAATCAAAAAATTTCTGTTAATCCCCCACTCCTAAAAAGACAAGGAAAGGAGGTCAGGTTTGAAATGGTTGCGACATTGCCCAGGCAGGCATTAACCCGGGATGTCGTGTATACCATCTTTCCTGAATTTCATTATGGGAACAATCGGATATACGTTTTTGATGAGAATTTGACCTTCAAGGGAGAAAATGAAACCCCCGGGGTGTCTCCCCAGGGGAAATTAGCACTAACCTTACCATTTAGAGAGGGAATGGAAAGGGGGGAGCTAAAAGCCTATGGAGTGGCCACGGACAGAAAAGGCAGGTTTAGGAAGTCCACCTCCAAGAGAACCGTAAGCAGTGGAATCATCAATACCCAATCCCTGGCATTATTGGGGGAACGTTACGAAGAAGGAAGTATCCCAAAGTGGGGGCTGGAGGTTCCCCATGATCAAAACCTAATGTTTGGGATGTACCATGGAGCCTGGCAGGAGCTCAAAAATGCCATTATGAGGTATTCGGGGGTAGGTTTTGAAGAAAAATCAGCATTCATAAGGATACTGGAGGGTCGGGGGGATTATTCCTATAAAGAGAAAAGGCTGAAAGCCCTACCCCAATATGACAAAATATCCAGAGAAGTATTTGGCAGGGTTTCTACATTCAGAGTAGGAGTGGGGCAAAAAAAGCTGTCTGACCAAGAAATCTCTGTGATGGCCAATCATATCCTTAACAATAATGCTTCACCGCTTACGCTTTCAGAGGCAGACTTGGCCTATGCCGCCATGGAGGAGCCAAGGTTGAATGAGAGAAACAGGCTCTTTGAAAGCCTGGTCAAGGCCTATCCCAGTGTCTTTTCCTGGAATAATTATGGTGTTACTCTGTTAAATTTAGCGGAAAGAGCAGGCAGTAGCGCAGATAAAAATAAATTTTTGGGCATGGCCATGCAGGCTTTTGAGGAGGCAAATTCCATTTTCCCGAATTCCTATGCGAGCTATAATCGGGCTTTGGTCCTGATGCTTTACGGTGATTATGGGGGCGCCTATGAAGAATTTTACAGGAGTATGTACCTTACGGAAAATGATGACCTAAGAAGACTGCATGAGGCCAAGCTTGGTGCAGTATCCATCCATACAGGGGATTACAGACTGGGGATCATTCATTTAGATAAAGCTTTTCCCAGTGAAATCACCCTCTTTAATAAGGGCTTGGCCTATTTATTAGCGGAAGATTATTTAAACTCCCTTATCAATTTTGAAGAAGCTGCATTGATGAATATGGAAAATGGTTATCCATTTTACGGAATGGCTTTGATTGCCGCGCGCAACGGAGAAAAGGCTAAGTTGGGAGAGTATTTGGGCAAAGCTTCAGAAAAAAGTAAGACCCTTCAAAATAGGGCAGCTGAAGACCTTGAATTTATGATTTATAGAGATACTGAGGAATTTAAAAACGCATTGAGGTGATGGATTGGTTGCTGGGGGTAGATATTGGCGGTTCTCATATATCCTGCGTTCCGGTCAATCCAAGTGCTAAGAGGATGGAGCTGGACAAACTTCAACGGCTGGAAATTAATGCCAATGGGACATT
Organism: Cyclobacteriaceae bacterium; assembly: GCA_003565295.1. Classification (GTDB taxonomy): domain Bacteria; phylum Bacteroidota; class Bacteroidia; order Cytophagales; family Cyclobacteriaceae; genus Pleomorphovibrio. Next base: position 56,952 of record PXCO01000403.1, on the reverse strand, counting down.
TCATGAAATCACAGAAGGCTGGTTGTCTCTGCTAAAACGGTTTCAAATAAATGCATATTCCGGGATAGGCATTGCCATGCCAGCGCCATTTGATTATGATGCCGGGGTTTCTTATTTGAAGACTCAAGGGAAGTTTACCTCACTTTACGGCCGAAATCTCAAAAAGATACTCGCCGAGGGGCTAAACCTAAACCCTGGACAAATATCCTTTGCCAATGACGCCGCTGCATTTCTTCAGGGGGAGGTGGATTTTGGTGGGCTGGATAAAAAAACCAAATTCATGGGTATTACTTTGGGCACTGGTCTGGGTTCGGCCTTCAAATCAGGTACATTGGCTCAGGACGCAGAATTATGGTCCTCCCCATTCAAAGATGGTATTGCTGAAGATTATTTGGGTACGCAGTGGTTTGAAAACTGGGCCCTAAGTTCCCATGGACTAAAATTGAAGGGGGTGAAAACTTTGCTAGAAGTAAAGGATAAAGCTATTGTCAATGAAGCCTTTTATTTATTTGGGAGAAATTTAGGTGAATTTTTAGTCCCACATTTAGTAAATAAGGCATCAGAAATGCTTATTATTGGAGGAAATGTAGCCAAGGCGGAAGAAGCCTTTTTACCTTATACGCGGGGAATATTGAAAAATTCCGGGATCGAAACCTGCATTCAAATAAGCAAATTGGGTGAGTTGGCTGCTGCTTATGGGGCAGTTTGTTTCCATATGGCCAAACGATCCAAATAATAATTGGGCAAATTGAAGGTAAAAAATAATTATAAGGAAAGGATATGATACAAATTAAACAACATGCAAGTAAAGGGGCGGTTTTTTCGGCAGTGAGAGAATGGATGCAGTCATTAGGCTTTGAAATAGCTCAGGAGGATGACGCAAGACCTTGGGGCGGATTTTTCGTGGTTTCTGAAGATCAAATTGATGAATTCAGGAAGCAATTTTTTCCTGAAGTGGAGTTTAGCGAATCCCAATTGGCGAATAAATTAAGCCCAAAAATATTAATGGTAGCTCCGAACAAGCGCCTGTCATGGCAATATCACTATCGAAGGGCAGAGGTTTGGAAGCTCGTTGGAGGAAAAGCCGGAGTAATCACCAGCGATACTGACGAAGAAGGGCCTCTAAACCGGATGAATTTAGGTGAGGTGGTGAGCCTGAGTCAAGGGCAACGCCACAGGTTAGTGGGATTGGAAGAATGGGGAGTGGTAGCTGAAATTTGGATGCATACTGACCCTACCCAACCCTCCAATGAGGAGGATATTGTTAGAGTGCAGGACGATTTTCAAAGAAGTTGATAAATGAAGGAAAGACCCGCAGTATTTGGGAGCCCACCAAAGGCTAAGGTTCGATTACATGCCATAGATGTGTTCCGTGCCTTGACCATGATGTTAATGATTTTTGTTAATGACCTTTGGACACTTAAACATATTCCAGGTTGGCTGGACCATGTGCCTGCAAAAGTGGATGGGCTTGGACTAGCAGATGTGGTTTTCCCTGCTTTTTTGTTTATCGTGGGACTTTCCATCCCCTATGCCATTGCCAATAGGCAGGCTAAGGGAGATAGCAATTTTAATATTGCAGCCCATATTATAATTCGTTCCTTGGCTTTGATCATCATGGGCGTTTTTCATGTCAACCTGGAATCGTACAACCATGAACTTACCCTGTTGCCAAAACCTGTTTGGCAGATTTTGATTACCATTGGGTTCTTTTTGGTTTGGCTTGATTACTCCAGGTGGAAAAAAATTCAACTAAAACCCTATCTTCAAGGTCTTGGAATAATAATGCTGATTGCCTTAGCGGCTATATATCAGGGCGGAAGTACCAACGATCCCGAGTGGATGAGACCCAAATGGTGGGGGATATTGGGTTTGATAGGGTGGGGCTACTTTGTGGTAAGTATGATTTACCTGATATGCAAGGGAAAAGGCCCGCTGCTATGGGTGGCATTTTTAGTTTTAATTGTTTTTCATGTACTGGAAACAGTAGGAGGACTTACCTTTTTGCAGCCCATGAGGCCCTACCTTTGGCTAATTGACAATGGCGCCACACCGGTAAGCTGCATGGGAGGCATCATCGTTTCCATTTACTTCAGGGAATGGTTTAGCGATGACCAGAAAACCAGGTTTTGGGTGTTTCTGTTGGTGGGGGCTTTAATTATGATATTATTAGGAATGCTGACACGACCTCTTTGGGGAATCCATAAGATAGGTGCCTCTCCTTCTTGGGTCTGGATTTGCATGGGCATCAGTATGTTGACCTATGGGGCCTTGATTTGGCTGGTGGAGCTCAAAGGGAAAAAATCCTGGTTTGACATCATTAAACCAGCGGGAACAAGTACCTTGACTTGTTACTTAATACCTTACATTCATTATGCATTAATCAGCCTTTTAGGGATTTATTTGCCGTTATGGCTAAGAACAGGAGGCGTGGGTATTGTAAAATCGCTCCTGTATGCCTTGCTCATTATTATGTTCACGGGTTTGTTGGAGAAGGCGAAAGTGAGGCTTAAGGTATAGGCTCCCCGGATTTTGATTTAATATAAGTTAGGGAGAATCTTGAACATGGATTTTTTAAAATTTTCAGCGATCATCACCATGCATGCCCAGGATCATAATGATTTTGAAATTATACGGGAGAGTTTGAGATAGAGGCACCTTTTGAAATAATTCAGCTCAAGTCCCAAGACACGCATTTGAACTTTTTGCAAATCCAAAAAGGCATTAATTGATTCCTTGAACAGGCCAGGAGGAATTCGTTTTTTCCAGTCATGGAAAAAGAAAGTCAAGGTTTTTAAAATTCGAAAATTTTCATCACATTCAATGATAATTCTTAAGTGTCACCCAACCCTAATCAAGATGAAAATGAAAAGATTGATTGTTCCATTATTAATTCTATGTTCAGCATTTACATTTAGCCAACCAGTTTTTCCGCAGGACTTTCCAGTTAAAGGTTTCGCCATTGCCGCCCCGAGTGTGAAGAGTGTGGACCGGTTTGTAGAATTTATGGAAGAGGATTTGGGGCCAAGAGGTGTAAATACCCTGGTATTGAGGGTTGATTTTAACTTTGACTATCAGTCTCATCCTGAATTAAGTGACGATAACCCTTTGCGGATAGAGGACATAGAAAAGCTTAAAAAAGCCGCCGATAAACATGGCATCAAATTGGTGCCCCAGATCAACCTATTAGGCCATCAGTCCTGGGCGGGTACCTTGGGGAATTTATTGGTACATTACCCGGAGTTTGATGAGACTCCACATGTGGAAATGCCTGAAAACTATGAATGGCCCAATGAAGACGGTTTGTATTGCAAAAGTTACTGTCCATTGCACCCGGAGGTACATGAAGTAGTATTTGCCTTGGTGGACGAATTATGTGAGGCTTTTGAAGCAAAGGATTTTCATGCGGGTATGGACGAGGTCTTTTATATAGGCGATGACAAATGCCCCAGATGCGGAGGATTGGATAAAGCAGAACTATTTGCTGGTGAGGTTACCAAAATTCAGACCCACCTAAAAATGCAGGATAGGCGGCTTTGGATCTGGGGGGACAGGCTATTAGACGGTAAACGTACAGGTATAGGCATGTGGGAAGGGAGTATGAACAATACCCACAAGGCGATTGATTTGATTCCCAAAGAAGTGATGATCTGTGACTGGCATTACAACAGGCCGTTACATACCCCTGTGATTTTTGCTGCCAAGGGCTTGGATGTGATCTCTTGTTCTTGGAACAAACCAGAAGTAGGGGTGAAGCAAGTGGCAGACATGAATACCTTCCGCATGCACAACACACCTGAGATGAAGGAAAAATTCCAGGGAGTAATGGTGACGGTTTGGTCTGGGGTGGATACATTTTTGGACGGTTTAGAAGAATATAGAACTGACCCCTCAAAATCAGAGAATCTTGAGCAGCCCTGGGTCACTTACTTACAGGTATTCAATGAAGTAAAATAGGCTATAGTCTCACAAGGTTATGCCTCAAAAACAGTTCCTTTCCCCAGTGACAGGTACATCCTTGGATGTGTTGAGGGGCATGACCATTGCTTTGATGGTGAACACACCAGGTACCTGTGCCGCCGTTTACTGCCCCTTACAACATGCTGACTGACCTGGGTTTACCATCACCGACTGGGTGTTCCTATCTTTTCTTAATGTAGTGGAGAACGCATTGATCTTTTCCATGAAAAAGTTAAAATTGGCTATTTCACACATAGGAAATCACTCTATATTAAAGTTTGAAAAATGGATTAAGAAAGAAAAAACTTTTAATTAGATAGGAGGGCTGTCATGGTTCAAAAATGCCTGAAAAGTGGCAAGGGTAGGAATCATCATGACAACCCTCCGTGTTGATTTGTAGAATTCTTGCTTACTTACAACTGAGAATATTCCTCTGGGTAAAGTAAGCGAGTATCATTTTTTGAGACGGTGTTTTTGTATTCTTCCAAGTTTTTCATAGCCTCCCAGTCGGGATCCACACCGAAGGCTTTCCACAGTTCATTTCTTTTGTCCATGTTTTCAAAGGTGGTCATGTACATCAAGTTGGGCATGTTTGCACCGGCCAGGGTTTCAGCATAGAAAACATGATTAAAATTGAGCTTATCGAAGATGTCGATTTCTCCCTGGTTAAACATCTTGACTTTTTGCCGATAAAGTCTTTCCGTAGCTGCTTCATAGCTCCTTAGTTCATAAACCCGATCTTTTTTGGGTCCGGTTACACCGGATTCCTGAAAGGTAGGCATCCCTGAAAAAGCCAACAAAAGGGCAGTTTCTATGCGCTCAAAAGGAGGGTTATCATGGGCGGCATGAATATAGTTCTTGCCATCGGATTGATATTTACTATCCTTTATCAGCTTATTTTCAAAATCAAAATACGCTTTTTGATTTTTAAAAGGTGTGAAAACGTATACTTTTTTTCCTGCATCCTTTTCTGTGGGCCTGGGCTTAAATACCCCCACTTTTTTAATGCCCTGTCGGTTAGCAGCAGGGATATAAGCTTTTTGCAGGTATTCATCGAGCATTTTTTCTTGCTCCGTATTCTTGATGTGATATGTTTTTAATTCGTACAATTCCCTTTTCCCTGATTGGGCATGTACTTGAATCACACAAAACAATAATGCAAATAATAATACTGGTAAAATCTGGGTTTTCATAGGTGGTTTTCGGTTTTATAAATTAATAATCCCTAAATGTACAATCAAATTTCATAAATCCATCCAAATTTTTGATATGGGGGGGTTAATGTTACAATGGCAATCATTTTTAGTTTGAATTTTTGAAGGCAAAAAAAGTGGTTGCATGAAATCGAGCATGACTCTCGGAATTGAATTCAAAAGGGTATACACTTTATCCCGCCGCGATTTATGAATGTGAAAACGTGTTTCATGATATATATTTTGTATTTTATTAAAATAAATACTATCTATACTATTTTCAGGGCTAGATATTTTGATTTATTTTGAGAAAATTTAATTTTCTGAGTAATTTATGGAAAAACTCATTTATCTTTGAAAGATATAATTGTTTTGTCACCTGAGAAGTAACAGCTATGAAACCAGAATTAAAAATTTTGGCTATCGATGACGAACCTTCAGTTTTGCTAATCATCCAGCATTATTTTAAGGAAAAATTTGAGGTTAAGGTGTATAATAAGCCCGAGGACGCTATTTCCTGGATGCAGGAAGGAAATATCCCCGATGTGATTATTTGTGACCTTAATATGCCAGAAATAGACGGCGAGAGTTTTGTGAAGTTTTTAAATTCCAGCGGATTCTTTTCTTCCATACCAGTAATCATGCTTTCTGCTACAGAGTCGTCGGAGAAAAAAATTCAGATCCTAAATGCAGGTGCAGATGATTTTATGGTTAAACCCTTTAATCCTAAAGAGTTGGAAGCGAGGATTAATTCTATTTTAAGAAGAGTTGGCAAAATTGCTTTCGTCTAAATGGGAAAAAATTCACCAAAAACACCTGTTGCTGTACTGGTGGCTGAGGATGTTAAATTAATTCAGGAAGTTAGCGAGGTTTTGGAAGGTATTTGTGTTCTGGTGAATTTCACAAATGGGGTATTACTGTACAATGCTTTAGTTAAAAAAAAGATTAAGCCTGATTTCATACTAAGTTCCGCCGCAGTAAGGGATGTCCATGGGCTGCCTTTGAAAAAAACCATATCAGAATTGGGTTTTGGACATATTCCTTTCTTTCTTATTGCTTCCAATGTAGATTATAAAGCCGCAAAAGAATGTTTAAATGCCGGGATAACAGATTATTTTACTCGCCCAATCAAAAAGGAGCCTGTTAGGGAAAGGATTGATTTCACGCTGAAGCACGCTAGTGCATTTACTAAAAAGCCGGGGGGATCTGATTTTGAGTTAAAACCCTATAAAATACCAATTTTAAAGCGATTGATCGATATCATAGGATCTGGTCTGGCTTTGATCCTTTTATCCCCATTATTATTGGTAATTGGGATAATGATAAGATTGGAATCCAAAGGTCCCATATTTTATTATTCTTACAGGGTGGGGACAGGCTACACCATTTTCAAGTTTTACAAACTTAGATCCATGTATACAGGGGCCGATGCCAAGTTACAACAATTAAAACACCTGAATCAATACAGCAATGAGGCAGATTCTAAATCTACCCCCACAGTAATTGCAGTAAGGGAGTTATGTGAATGGTGCGAGCAAGCGGGAGGAGGATGTCTCCAGCCACTGTATGATGACAACCAAATGGTATGCGAAAAAATCTATAAGGCCCAAAAGGCCACCAACAAGGATGCTGCATTTATCAAGATTCAAGATGATCCGCGGGTTACAAAGGTGGGCAAGTTTATACGAAACACAAGTATAGACGAGTTGCCCCAACTATGGAACGTGCTCAAAGGGGATATGTCTTTAGTTGGGAATCGTCCGTTGCCCTTATATGAAGCAGAAAAAATCACTACGGATAAATATTCTTTACGCTTCTTAGGCCCCGCCGGTATTACAGGGCTTTGGCAGGTGGAAAAAAGAGGCAGGGGAGAGATGTCCGAAGATCAACGGTTGAGTTTGGACAACGATTATGTGAAAAACTTCAGCATATGGTTTGATTTCAAGATTATACTTAGGACTATTCCCGCACTTTTTCAAAGTGAAAATGTCTGATCTCAACCCTGATATATTCCGGTTTTTTCAAGTGAACTTATGATTTGTTGCACCCGGTGATCCCAGGTGTTTCTTGCGGCTGTCATATATCTTTCTTCTTTTTTTTCCGGGCTATCCTGGGAAATGCTTTCTTCAATGGCCTTAATAAACTCCTTTTTCGTGCTTGCCAGTAAGATAACCTCTTTAAAGCCCTTGATGTCTTCAGAAAAGGGAGTGGCAACTACCGGTTTTCCAGAGGCCAGGTATTCGTTGATTTTGAGGGGATAAATGCTTTTGGTCACCTCATTACATAAAAATGGAAGAATGAGCACCTCAAAATGGGCGAGGTAATAGGGGAGTTGCTCTATACTTTTAGGGCCAACAAAGTGCAAATTATCAATTTCATCCAAATTAATGGTAGTGCTATCCCAATGATTTCTTGGTCCTACCATCACGATGTTTTTTTCAGGATGAGCCTTACAAATGGCTTGGATCAGCTCATAATCCAACCTATGGCAAATGTTTCCTGTATAGCCTATCTTAGGATACGGAATGCTCTTAATGTCTTCTGGAACAGGGAGTTCATCGCTAAAGGCTTTTTGAAAATTGTCGAAGTCTGCGGCATTTGGTACAAAAGCCACCTCCTTTCCCGAAAGTAGACTGAGTTCTTTCTGTAGTTGGCGGGACGTGGCGATGCTCATATCGGACTGCTGGATCGCATTAATTTCCGCTTCGGCTCCATGTTTTCTTAAATAAGGTTCCAACCACCGTATATTGTCCCTGGATTGGTAGATATAAGACTGGTAATTAATTTTCCCATATGGTTGCGAAAGATATAGGGGGTTGAATGAATTAAAAAATATACATTGATCAAACCCCAGTTCCTTTAAAGAGCGATTAATGGAATGAGCAAGGCGGTGGTCATTGATAGAAGCAAAGAGCCTGTAAATATTACCTTGTGGGAGCCAATTTACGGGTAGCATCAAAGGTGGGGTGAGTGCATAAAGCTCACCAGGATATTGGGACAATCTTTTTAAGGCCCCTTTTTTGTATAGTAGCGCCTCCTTTCTTGCTTTTACACCAGGTAGGTGCCTTTCCCGCCAAAAGTCCAGGATCGTAAAGGGATAATCCACATAAATAACCGGTTGTTCCTTTGCAAAGGTCTTGGCCAAAGACCATGAAGCAGAAGAAAAATCCCCATCCCATCGAGACATGCTTATCATAACCAAGGGCAGCTCCTTAAATTCCTTCATGCTGTAAGTTGTATATGAAGTAAATAAAAATCAGCTAAAAATAGGGAATAAGCAGTATAATTTTGTTATTTTGAACCCATTATTGCAACTAAAATTTTTATTTCCTTGATAGTTCTTAAGGTATTGGTGTACGCCTGCATATTTTATCTCCTTTTTCCACTGATAAGTGCTCTTTTGGCCACACTTATGCATAGGTTAAAAAAAGGGAAAAATATTGCTTCCCGGAATGACATATATTTTGCCTGTGTGGTTACCTCTTATAAAGACCTTGAGATAGCATGGCCTTTGGTTAGGGCATTATTGAAACAGGATTATCCCCACTATGCGATCTATCTTGTGGCAGATGCCTGTGATGGCCAACCCATACAGGTAAAGGCTGAAAATCTGAAGATATTACTTCCTACAAGGCCACTCAATAGCAAGGTAGCTTCACTTCACCATGCCCTCAGCCACATGGAAGAAAAGGTGACACATATAGTGGTTTTTGACCCAGACAACCTGGTGCCCCATCACTTTCTCTCCCGATTGGCAAAAATGCATACGCAGGGCTTTGAAGTGGTACAGGGAAAAAGGATTGCAAAAAATATCGATTCCACTTTCGCGGCTTTGGATGCCCTGGGAGAGTATTATTACGATTACTCCGTAAGAGCTACCCCGTTTTACCTTGGGTCCTCTTCCACAATTGCAGGCTCGGGGATGTCTATAGAAAGGTCCCTCTATAAAGAAAACCTGGCCAAGGAGATGAGGGAGTTGGAGAAAAAAGGAGTGGTGGTATCAGAGGATAAGTCCTTGCAGTTGCAATTGGTAAGAAAAGGGAAACGTATTGCATATGCAGCTTCCGCCATCATTTTCGATGAAAAAATCAGTCGATCTGAGCAGATTGGAAAGCAAAGGGGGCGGTGGCTGAACAGTTATTTCCGTCATTGTAGGGAATCATTGAATGCCTTTTTTCAAGGAATCCTCACCATGGATTGGAACTTGGCTTTTTTCTCTGTGGTGATACTTATGCCTCCTATGATCATATTAGTGGCATTGAGTTCATTGTTATTCTTAATCACCCTTATTTTGGCTCCCTTATTGTGTTTCTTTTTGATGGGAGCCATGATCCTTTTTGGATTGGGTTTTATATTGATATTATTCATCAACCGGACTCCAGGCCCTGTACTGGCAGCTATTCCAAAAATTCCTCTCTTTATTTGGGGTCAAGTTTCGGGTTTTATGAACATACGCCGGGCCAATCGTGACTTTATGGCCACGGAGCACAGCGAAAAAATGGAGATTGAGGAAGTATGGGAGAAAAGAAAGCAGGAGTTTATAGGTTAACAATTACCGATATGTTTTTATTTTCAAAGTTTATCTTATCTCGGTAAATCATTTCCCATAAAATTGTTTGGGTTTGCCTTCGGAATATTTGCGTTCCATTTTTGATTGATGGCATCTATGAAATGGTTGGCAATAAATGCACTTCCCCTGGCATTGGGATGGACCCCATCCACAGAAAGAGCTCCATTGGGAGGTGCAATGCTGGCTGTAAGAGGCACGCCACCGGCACTAATGGAGCCCTGTAAGACCTTGTTGAAGAGGTCATTTATATCCACTAGCACCAACCGATCGGACTGGCTTTGGGTGGCGGCTTGTATTATGGCATTGAAACTGTCCACTTTATTGGCTATTTCTTCCTGTTCTGCGGGAATCAGTACATATTCATCTTCTACAGGAACCGATACCCCATAGATTGCGGTAGGACTGCCCCCCACCTGCTGGCCAAGTACCTGGGATAATAACAGTGTGGCCCTGTCATCGGAGTTGCTCTGTCGTATTGGTGGTAAACCAAGACCTGATAGGTCAGTAAGCGTTTCATCCTCCATCAAAAACCCATTTTGCCCCTGCTGAAACTGCACTGTCCTTAGTGCCTGTTCTTCGGCACTAATCAAACCTGAGGCATGCGCCTGGGCAAGCCCTTGATTGTATTCTTGAAATCCTTGATTGGCTATATTAGCTTGCCCGGCACTCAATGGAACTGCATTCCAGGGCACTAAATTAAAATAGGGAAGCGCGTTAATGGATGGAATATTGGCAACAGCTCCCTTGGCATCTGGATTTGCTGCCAGCATCATGTTGAGTGCCGAATTGTACCAAAGGGTGAAGTTTTCATCAGAAGTCAGCATTGCAGGGTTTGCCGCCCCTGTAAGGGCATACCCTAATACATCATTTTTCCCCAACCAAAATGTGAAAAAAGTACCGTCATTTGCCAATGCATTGGCCGCATCACCCAGCAGCGTACTATTGCCGGGATTACTGGCAAACCTTGCATATTCAGGGTTAAAAGCTGGATGCTGAGGTTGCGAAATGTCTCCAGCTTCTGGCATCATGGAAGTTGCAAGTGAGATTCGGTTTACACCAAAATTGTTTAACGCGGCCCTGTCACCTTCATAGGGGGTGTATGGATTGCCCGGCACTATGGGGTTTGGGAGTATCTGACCAGTGTTAGGGTTCTCCCGCAAAATCAATCTTCCCAAAACCAGGCCCTCTGGCCCAGGGCCGAAGAATCCCACCTCTGCATTGATGTTGGGATAATTAAATGGACCACCGCCAACTTCTTTTAGCTGTTCGGACAAAATCACCGCAAAGGAGTTTCGCTGAGACCTATTATACAAAGCACCATCCATCACTCCTGCGGTAATAGAAGATCCTATGCTCACCATTTTGGAAAAGTCCGCCTCCCCTGAATCCGGGGCTGGGGTTAAATCCTCGGGAAACTCATATTGGCAGGATATGGCCAGAAAGAATAGGCCTAATAAAAAGAGTTTATGTAAGGTCTTCATTTTCTTGGGGGGATTTAGTTCAACAATTCGTCAAAGGTGATGGATAAGTAGTAAATTGCCCCAATGGTAGGCCCTCCAAAATTCATGATATACCTGTTGTTGAAGATGTTGGAACCACCTAATTTCACAATTGACTTAAGGCTACTTACTTTGTAGCTTACCTGTGCATCTACATTATGTACCTCAGGTACATCCCCTTGAGCAAAGGAAGACTCCCAACGGAAAGCAGTTTGATACCTGTAGGAAACATTAAACCCTATATTTTGTGTGAGTTTTCTATTGCCGAAGGTGAAATTGGCCTTGTGCTCTGGTGTATTAAATTCAGATAAAAAGCCTTCTTCCAGTTCAGTAATTAATTTGTTATAGTTGTAATTTGCAGAAACGGAATAGTTTTTAGGCAAATTATAGGTTACCCCTAAAGCAGCTCCATGGGCACGGACCTCCTGATCCACTATGTTGGTATAGGTCTGGAAGGTGTTTTCTTGGCCGGGTGTGGTGATGGGGGTGAGCAATGTGGGTGCATTGATGGCATTTAAGGCACCTTGATCTGTGGTAGGGGAGGCTCCCGGGAAAACGGGCCCTGGCGCTCTTCTAATGGCCGTCTGAGAAATAAAGTCATTGAAGATATTGTAGTAATAGGCAAAATCAATCAAGAGCCGATTGTCTGCCAGCAAACCCTTGTACCCCACCTCTATGGACCTTACCTGTTCCGGCCTTAGGTCTGGTAGTGATTCTACCCTTTGAAGGTGACCTGTGGCACTGGCAGAAACCGGGCTTTCCCCGGCACCCACGGCTTCTATATACCGTTGTACTGAAGTAAGGCTAAAAGCATTTTCGAAAACATTATATTTTTCTCTGTAATAGGGCAATCCAGCGATTAGTCTTGCCGAAATCACATTCAAATCAATATGCTGCGCCTGTGTGGTAGGCATACGGAAACCGGTTTGGTAGGATAACCGGAAATTGTTGTTGCCTTCGGTAAATACACCGGAAATCCTGGGGCTGAACTGCCCAGCAAAATTTTCATTTTTGTCGTATCGAACGGAACCGGTAATTTTTAATTTGTCACTCAACACCCGCTTGGAACCCTGCGCAAATCCACCAAATTCAGTCACCGTAATATCATTTCCTTCCACATCAGCGAAGATGGTACCATTGGACCTCAAGTCATACACCCTGTACATCCCACCCACTTGCAAATCCATAAATTCGATTTCTTCCTTGAAGTTGTATTGGCCTTCCGCCATGTACATCCGGGATTGATCATTGAATAGTGATCCACCGGGGATAAAGTCAGCCCTTATTTCCCTTGCCGCATTATTGAATTCCGGACTACCGGGAAGGTACCTCCCTTGATCTGCCTGTGTGCGGGCAAATTGATGAGCTGCGGCTTGCTGGGCAGCTGTGCCCATGGCACCCGGCGCCACTTGCTGCTGGGCCAGTGCCCCCATATAGTTGAGGGTGTATTCCCCAAACCATTGGGGGTTGTTTTTCCAGCGGTCATTTATAAGGACACCGGTGAGGTCAGCAATATAAGAGTCTCCGGAATTTTCCCTGGTCGTATAGCCTCTTAGAAAAAAGTTATCCCCTCTAAGTTCCAATTTGTGTTGGCTTATTTCAAAATTATTGAGTGAATAGCGTTGGGCACCTGTATAAACTGAGGTTCCGGAACCATAATTAAGGGTATAAGACAATTCTGCCCTATCGGTGACCCGATAATGCAAAGCTCCGTTCAGTTTATAATTTTTGGCACCGTAATCCACTAGATAGCGTTCATCATAGCCAGTTCTGGAAACCACCTGATCGGGAATGCTTGAAATATAGCCCCCTAATCCAAGAGCATTGGCCTGTTGCTGCACCGCTGCGACATTCCTTAGCAGACCTATGTTGTTGGATACTTCATCCCCAAACACATGTACACTATTTTGACCCGGATTAAAGGGTAATTCCCCCTGCGCCGCCTCGTTGAGGTCTGTCTGATCGGTACCATACCAATCCTCTGCCTGCATGAATGATGCACTGATCTTGAAGGCGAATTTGTTATTGAAGGCCTTGGCATACCTTAAGGAACCCTCATACATTGGCTGGGGGGAGGTAGGTTCTCCAGGTCTGCCCCCAAAGTGATTGAAGCCCTGCTTGTAAAAGGCACTCAATCCCTGGTATTCAAAAGGACTTTTACTGTTGATCAGCAATATCCCGTTGAATGCGTTAGGACCATATAAGGCAGAGGAGGCCCCGGGAATAAACTCCACACTTTCCACATCCAATTCTGAAGGCCCGTTGAGATTTCCTATGGGAAAGTTTAAAGCAGGAGCCTGGGTATCCATGCCGTCTATAAGTTGTACAAAGCGTGTATTTCCTGTGGAATTGAAGCCTCTGGCATTCAATATTTGAAAATTGATGGATGAGGTGTTCATATCCACCCCTTTGAGATTAGCAATTGCCTTATAATAGGTATCGGAGGCATTTTCCCTTATGTCCAGGATATCCATCTTTTCTATGGATACTGGAGATTGTAAGATACTCTCCTCAACCCTGGAGGCAGAAATCACAACTTCTTGGCCCAATAGGGTTTGTTCTTCCAATCGAACCGCAAGGTTACTTACATTGCTATCCGTTATCTCAATTTCCTGGGTGGCAAAGCCAACCATGGAAAATACCAAGGTAAGGGGAGGAGCCTGGTTGACCCGAAGGCTAAAGTTCCCACTCATATCGGTGATGGTGCCAATTACCCGGCCCTTTACCAGGATGTTGACTCCTATCAAGGGTGCTTTGGTATCGGCTTCCACCACTATTCCAGAAATAGTTACCTGTTCTTGTGCCAAAATAGGATATTGGGAAAAAATGAAAACAGCAAAACATGCCGGAATAAATTTTGACAAATTGTGGTATAGTAGAGGCATAGGTTGTTGGGTTAAATTTCACGGGTATTTTTCAGCTACAGAAAACGAGCGAATCCTCGTACCAATTACTTTCCCAAATTACTTTATGTCAATATATCTCAATATATCACATGGTATTTCCTGCTATTGTTATGCATTAATTTAAACGAAAATCCTGTAATTTTGTAGAATTAATTCACAACAATTTTTAAAAAAAATTAAGTTTAAATATTAAATGTCTGACTTTGTATGGGAAAATAAATATCTAATACCCGTTCTGCCCCTTTTAATAAAAGGAGGAAAAAATAAGTCCATCCAATTTTAAAAATGGATGGACGTTAATAGCGTTATTTCTGGTTGCCAGATTTCTGGTTATCATCATTAACGTGTTTCACAAGCCGGTCGCACAACTCCTTTATTTCCTCTGAATAATATTCGTCTCCTGTACTGTTTAGGATGGTTTGTGCCATCCCACTTAGGACATCGATATAGAACCTTTTCATTTCCACAACAGACATTTCCTCTGTCCAAAGGTCTATTCTCAAGGTACTATGGTTAAGGTTGTCCCACACGTTAAGGCTTATGCTTTTGGTGGATTCCATCCCCTCATCCTCTTTGTCGGTGGCGTCCCACTCAATGGATTTGGGAAGATTTTTCTCGTCTAGAGTTACCGTAAATTTAATTTCTGACTTCTTCATGATTGGTGAAATTGAGGGGCAAAACTAATAAACAAACATTAAAAGCCCCCATTTCTTTAGAAAAATCAAGGCAGCACCATTTCGGGGATATCCCCTGGGACAATTAATTTTCCTTCGGTTTTATTGCGGATCTCAGCCACCTCTACTCCCGGTGCCCGTTCCAATAATTTAAACCCGCCCTGAGGCATTATTTCCAACACAGCCAAGTCTGTGACGATTTTGTTCACACACCTCACCCCAGTAATGGGCAGTTGACATTCTTTCAATAGTTTAGAACTCCCATCCTTGCTACAATGCTGCATGGCTACGATGATTTGCCTGGCGGCGGAAACCAGGTCCATTGCCCCTCCCATTCCTTTCACAATTTTTCCCGGTATTTTCCAATTGGCAATGTCCCCGTTCTCAGAAACCTCCATGGCTCCCAGAATGGTCAGGTGTACATGCCCACCTCTGATCATACCAAAGGACTCCGCAGAATCAAACAGTGCAGAACCTCTGGCCATGGTAATGGTTTGTTTTCCGGCATTGATTAGGTCAGCATCTACCTGTTCCTCCACTGGGAAAGGGCCAATACCCAGTAAACCATTTTCACTTTGCAGCACTATCTCCAATTCATCGGGAATGTAATTGGCCACCAGGGTAGGGATGCCTATTCCCAGATTTATGTACTGCCCATTTTTGATTTCCTTAGCGATGCGTTGGGCGATTTGTTCCTTGCTTAGCATTTTGATTAGGGTTATTTCAGGTACTACTAATGGTCCTTTGCTCTATGCGCTTTTCATAATCCTTCCCCTGAAAAATTCGCTGCACATAAATCCCAGGGGTATGTATGGCATTGGGATCCAATTCTCCCGCAGGAACCAATTCCTCTACCTCTGCGATAGTAATTTTGCCTGCTGCTGCCATCATAGGGTTGAAGTTACGGGCAGTACCTTTATAGATTAGGTTACCGGCACTGTCACCTTTCCAGGCTTTGACAAAGGAATAATCAGCCCTCAACCATCTTTCTAGTAGGTACAACTTCCCGTCAAATTCCCGTACCTCCTTGCCACCCCCTACCTCTGTGCCCACTCCGGCAGGGGTAAAAAATGCAGGAATTCCGGCTCCTCCGGCTCTGATTCTTTCCGCCAATGTTCCTTGAGGAATTAATTCAACTTCCAGTTCCCCGGAAAGTAATTGGCGCTCAAATTCCTTGTTTTCCCCAACGTAACTGGAAATCATCTTCTTGACCATTTTTTTCTTCAGCATAAGTCCTATGCCAAAAT
The DNA here is from genome assembly GCA_003565295.1 of Cyclobacteriaceae bacterium. Classification (GTDB taxonomy): domain Bacteria; phylum Bacteroidota; class Bacteroidia; order Cytophagales; family Cyclobacteriaceae; genus Pleomorphovibrio. The sequence goes on along the minus strand of PXCO01000403.1, from coordinate 40,903 downwards.
CATCGACCCCTGCATTGTTTGAAATACAGGTCAAACTAGAAAGCGGTCTATCGAGTAAGGCTGCGATGCAATTTTCAGGTATCCCACATAGCCCAAAACCTCCCAGCATCAATACTGCGTGACTCTGTATGTCCTTCACGGCTTCTTTTGCATCTTTAATGGTCTTATCGATCATCGTTTCACTTGGGCTTAAGGTTAAAAAAGCTCATTGCGGCCAATTTATCTTTTTCTATTTGGGACTTTAAGGATTCCAGACTTTCAAACTTTTTTTCTCCTCTCAGAAATTGGTGGAAATATACCTTTAGCGGCTTTCCATACAAATTCCCTTCAAAATCGAATACGTGAACTTCCACTGTTTGGTTTTGTCCATTTAGGGTTGGGCGCTTTCCTATATTCATAACCCCTTCCCTTCGAACGTCCTCCCATTCCACTTCCACCACATACACACCATCCATGGGAATAAGCTTATAGGGGTGAGGCACACTGATGTTGGCAGTAGGGAAACCTATGGACCTTCCTATCTGCTGCCCTTTCACCACAATGCCTCTCAGTTCATAGGGTCTACCTAAAAAAGATTTGGCAGTAGATAGATCTCCCGTTTCCAAGGCATTTCTGATTTTTGTACTGCTGACCCCGTTATTATCGATGTCCTGTCTGGATATCTCCTCAAGTTCAAATCCGTACTTGTCTTGGTTGGCTTTGAGATGCTCAAATCCGCCCTCTCTGCCTCTTCCGAATCGGTGGTCATAGCCAATGACCAATTTTTCGGTGCCAATTTTTTTGATCAATATATCTTCCACGAATTGCTGGGAAGAGGTTTGTGAAAAAGATTTGGTAAAAGGTATGCTTACCAAATGATGGATGCCCTGTTCATTCAAAAGGTCAATTTTTTCTTCAAATGTAGAGAGCAATCTAATATTGTGATTGTCCGGATTGAGTACCATCCTGGGATGAGGCCAAAAGCTGACAAGGACAGTCTCTCCATCAATATCCTTGGCAATTTCACCCAACCTATTCAAGATTTTTTGATGACCCAAGTGAACTCCGTCAAAAGTGCCGATGGTTACTACTGGGTGGTGTATGCGGGTGATCCTATCCAGATCCTGGTGTATCTGCATGTTTTTCAGCATTGATTTTATCAATCAAAACAGGTAATTCATAGGCATTGTTTAACTCAAAGTCACCAATTCTAGTTCTCACCAGTCGGGAAAGGTAAGCTCCAACCCCTAGGAGCTCACCAAAGTCCCTTGCAATACTTCTGATGTAAGTGCCTTTAGAGCAAATTATTCTGAAATCTACCTCAGGAAGTGCAATATTCGTGATTTCAAATATCCTCACCTCTACCATTCGGGGTTCAATGATCACTTCTTTGCCTTTTCTTGCAGAAGCATATGCTCGTTTACCGTCAATCTTAATGGCCGAGTGTGCAGGGGGAATCTGGGATATATTTCCGGTGAGCTGATTCACGGCCTTAAGAAGATCTTCCTGTTGTAGGTGGGAGGGGTCTGCACCCTCCACTACCTCCCTTTCCAAATCATGGGATTCAGTGGTTTTTCCAAGAACAAAAGTTCCCGTATATTCCTTTTCTTGCGCCTGAAAGGTGTTTATTTGTTTAGTGGCCTTCCCTGCGCAAAGGATCAAAAGCCCTGTGGCAAGAGGATCCAAGGTTCCAGCATGTCCTACTTTTTTTATTTTCAGGGCATTTCTCACTTTTTTCACCACATCAAAGGATGTCCATCTGTAAGGTTTGTTGATCAAATATACCCTTCCTTCATCCATTATCACGTAAATAAGCCAAAACCAATAGCAAGTAATCCAACGATAAGACAATACACTGAAAAATACGTCAATTTACTCTGTTTTACAAGTTTAATCATCCAGGTGCAGGCAAAAAGTCCTGCCATAAATGCAGCTATAAAAGCTACAGCTAAACTACCAAATTGTTCGTTTTCGTAAGCAAGGGACCCATCCAGGAGATCTTTCCCGATTTTACCAATAATCAAAGGCAACACCATTAAAAAGGAAAACCTTGCAGCTCTACCTTTATCAATACCAAGCAATACTGAGGCAGAAATCGTGGCCCCTGACCTGGAAATACCCGGTAGCATGGCAAACGCCTGGGCTAAACCTACAAGTACAGCATGCAGGTTGGATACCGATTTGTCAGTGTTTTTCGCCTTATCAGCCAAGTAAAGTAACAATGCGGTTATCAAGAGCATGGAGCCCACAAAAACAATTTTTCCTCCAAACAATTGCTCTAATTCCTCTTCAAAAAAAAGGCCTATGATAACCGCAGGAATCATGGAAATAATAATTTTAAGTGAAAAGGCCACCTCCTCGTTCCATTTGAATTGAAACAGCCCCCTCAAAATTTCCAGGATATCCTTTCTGAAAACGACAATGGTACTTAACGCCGTGGCAAAATGAACCACCACCGTGAACATGAGGCTCTCCTCCGGAACACTCTGGCTTCCCAAGATTACCGATGCGATTTCAATATGTCCACTTGATGATACTGGCAAAAATTCAGTCAATCCTTGCACTATGCCAAGGATGATAGCTTCAAATAATGTCATGATTTTGTTTCTCCTCTATAAAATATGGCAAAAAACTGAAAGAGGAAACCAAATAATGTGACAATAGGGCCAATGGTTAGACCCATAACCCCAAAACCATGGGGTTCGCTATCAAGCCCTATGATGGTAAAGCCCAAAACAATTATGCCCAGGCCAATTAACATCAAATGGTAATTTCTCTTGGTGAATGGAAATGATTTGTTTTTCATACTTTAGTATAATTCGTCCAACGACATTTTTAAATATCTATTTACCGATAGTAGGGTGCTGAAAAATGAAAGTACTGCACCTAGAAAAATTAATCCTGAGAAAAGGATAAGTAACCACTCCAAATTGTAGAGCAAGTTGAACCCTTCTATCATTTGCTTGCCATATTCCATTAACGCGAAAAGCATGCCTGAGGCGATCAAACCGCCCAAGGCTCCATAAAAAAAAGCTCTCCATAGGAAAGGTTTTCGAATAAACCCTTTGGTTGCCCCAACCAATTGCATGCTTCGTATAAGAAAACGTTGTGAAAATAATGCCAATCGAATGGTACTATTGATCAATATGATCACAGTGACCATCAAAATCAAAATGAATGCACCCAAAACCAGGCTTACCTTTACAAGGTTTTGATTAATGGATGCTACAAGATCACTCATATACGTTACCTCAAATACTCCATCTATAGCCGTAAGCTCCTCTGCCACCTCCTCAATCAAGGAGGGAGATTGAAAGTTTTCCTCCACCGAAAAAGTGAAGGAATCTCTTAAGGGGTTGTCCTTAAGGAATTGAGTAAAATCCTCACCTACCTCCCGGGTAAATACCTCAGCTGCATCCTCCTTTGAAATATACTGTAATTTAGCCTCTCCCTCTTTTTTTAGCACATAGGGTTTTTTCCGTAGGGTATTTTCCAATTGCTGGATTTGTGAGGGAGATAGGTCCTTGTGAAGGAATACCTGTACCTCAATATTTTCCCTTATCAAAGAGGTAAGCGATTTGGCTTGGATCAAAATAAGCCCAAAGAGCCCCGTTATAAACAAAGACAGGGTGATACTAAAAAGCACATTGGCAAACTTATAACTTCCTAATTTCGTTTTTCTACGCTGTACCTTTGCCATTTTCCATTGAAATAGTTTTCAAAATTAATGAGCCGTGACTTCTAAACCAACCTTTAAGACAATTTGATGGAATGAAGTTTTTGGTTTACCACGGCATATGCTGTGCCTTCACCATGATGATTGATTTCCATGATTCCGGTAAACCTACCGAATGCAGGCAATATAATTCTTTGCGCTGTTTGGTAAAAACAGGGGAACCTCAAGGATTGCCTGGCTTTGCCAACTAGCCGTATCCCCGGGTGCAAATGTCCACAAATATTGGTCAGGTCTCCACTTTCCAAGGGTTCGTGACTTAAAAGCAACCCACCTAACTGTAGTGGAGATTCGTGGACCTTTAGCCTGGATCCTAGATATACTTCCTCGTTCAGGATATCATGATTTCCTTTCACTAATTCAAATTCCACCTCGGGAAATCCATGCATAAAATTCTCGAAGGTTTGCCAATGTACATTCCAATGGCTATGGAAAAGATCCCCTAAAAACAATACTTTCTTGACATAATAATTAGAAATAAGCTCAGATAATATGGAAAAGTCCGTATCGTGAATAGTTTCCGGAATGGGAATGCCTCCTTTCCGAAAATGTCTGGCTTTTCCCAAGTGGGTATCCGCAAGCATAAGCACGCTTTCATCCTCCAACCAAATGGCCTTTTGAAGTAACAGGGATATCTTTTGGCGGTTGATATAGGTATTGACTTGACCTGAAAGGGGTGTACTTAATTCCATACTTGAATTTCATAAAATAACGTAATTCAAATTTAACGCATAAAACACAATTTGACGCTTTCTTTTCGTCAGAGGATGGACATTATTACCAAATTGAAAAAAAATGTGGCATAATCAAGAGGCATTAGGTGGTATTTGTTTGAGGATTTTTGCTGGATTGCCTCCCACCACCACGTCGGAGGGGACATCTTTGGTAACGACGGCACCTGCTGCAATTACTGAGCGGTCACCCACAGTGACTCCCGGGCATATGATGGCTCCGCCACCAACCCACACGTCATCGCCAATGTGGATGGGTTTGCCGTTTTCCAGCATGGAGCCCCTGATTTTAGCGTCTAAAGGGTGGGTGGCAGCATATAATTGGACATTTGGTCCAAACAGGCACCGGTTTCCGATTCTTACAGGGGTGACATCCAAAATCACGCAATTAAAATTAAAATAAACCTGATCCCCAACACTAATATTATAACCATAGTCGCAATGAAAAGGGGGCTCAACGAAAAAATCTTTTCCGGTTTTACCAAACAACTCAATCAGTAGATCCATTCTTACCTGTTCCGGATCGCTATCATTGAACATCTTCACTGATTTCCTTGCTTTTAGACGTTCTTTTACCAAAAACTCATCAGAGGCCATATACAAATCCCCTGCGAGCATTTTTTCTTTCTCAGTGGGCATAGGTTATTCTTTTAACAATTCTTTGATCTGGTCCAAGTGCCTTTCTTCATGCGCAATGATGATTTCAATGGCCATGGGCAGGGGATAAACTACCCATTTGCTGATAGGGGAGGCAATGATAAGGTTATTCTCCAACATTGGCTCCAGTTCTTGGATATAATGTGACAACTTATGCTGCTGATCAAAAAAATCATCTAAAATTCGCTCATCGTAAAGGCTTTTGGAGGGTTGCCAGGAACCAAATGTCTTGGTTTTTCTGGGAGCCTTCATGGCCTTTAAAAGTAGGTCGCCTGTTTTTTTAGGTATCCAGGGAACTTTCGTCCACCAGGTGTCTTTATGATTTCCATTGATAATATCTTCAAAGATTGGAAAGTAGGAAGTATTGACAGCTATCAGATGAGCCATGTTTTCTGCCACACTCCATCTATTTTCAGATGGCTTGTAATTCAGTTTTTCCAAAGAGAGGGATCTCACCATCTTTTCAAAGGAATATCCCAGCTCTACCAGGTTCATCTGCCACTTGTCGGCCTTTTCTTTCATAATTTAATAGGGGGTATTTTTTCTTGGCTTAGTAAACATTGATATTTTCAGGAAATATAACCATAATGTTGCGAAATTGAGAAGGGCTTTTGCCAAATTGCCCATCTTTTCATAAAAACCTTGAGGAGTGTGTATGCGATTGTAGACATAGAAACCACGGGAGGATTCAACCCCCAAAACCGCATTATTGAAATAGCTGTGGTGATGTATGATGGTAAAGGAGTAGTCCAATCCTACCAGCAATTGTTGAACCCTTCAAGGCAGGTTCCTGGCTTTATTACAGGACTAACCGGTATTACCCCTGAGATGTTGGAAGGTGCACCTGTATTTAAGGATATCGCAGGGGAATTGTTTGATCTACTGAAGGACAATGTTTTTGTGGCCCATAATGTCAATTTTGACCTGAATTTTGTCAAAGAGGAGTTTAAAAGGGTGGGGTACGATTACAATCCCCCGAAATTGTGCACAGTACGACTCAGTCGCAAATTGTTCCCGGGGTTCCGAAGCTATTCTCTCGGGGCAATTTGTGAATCCAGGAACATTGTTATTGAGGACAGACATAGAGCGTTGGGGGATGCTTTTGCCACAGCCATGCTTTTTGGTCAACTATTGAAGCAGGATGGGGGACAAGCGATTAAGGCCGCCCTTAAAACCAAGGGAAGAGAGATGAGCCTTCCCCCCCATATCAGCAAAGAAAAGGTGATGTCCCTTCCCGAAGCACCTGGTGTGTACTATTTTCATGATGCAAGAGGACAAGTGATTTATGTGGGTAAAGCCATCAACATCCGAAAACGCTTTAAAGGTCATTTCGTTGGGAAATCTAAAATCACACTAAAAACAGAGATACATGACGTCTCGTATAAGCTTACAGGAAACGAGTTTTTAGCGCTACTTTTGGAAACATTGGAAATCAAGAGGTTATGGCCCAAATATAACAGGTCTATCAAGGTGAAAAGCAACTCATGGGGGATTTTCGGGTATGAGGATCAAAGAGGCTTTCGAAGACTCACCGTGGCCAAGGTGAATGCAAAACAGCTTCCCCTGTTCACTTTTTCTACCCATGCCGAGGCCTGGCATTTTTTGATAGAAAAGGTAAGGATCCATGAGCTTTGTCCTAAACTTTGCGGCATTCAAAAATCTAATGGCCCTTGTTATGGCTTGGAGGGGCAGCCTTGCCGAGGTGCTTGTAGGGGTTCCGAATTTGCTGAGGATTATAATTTGCGCGTTAAGGCCATGATGGAGGAGTTGAAAATGGAAGGGGTAAAGGTGTTGATAAAGGAAAAAGGTCGGGATACGGCAGAGGATGCCGCCATGCTTTTTGAAGATGGGGTGTTGTCAGCTTTTGGTTTCGTTGAAAGGGACTGGACGCTGGACGGCGATATACGTGACCTACTCAAACCTGTGAAACCCGTAATGGAGACCCGGTATCTGCTCCGAGCCTATCTGGAGAGAGCGAAAAAAAGCAACGTTTTCTTATTGCACTCTTGATTCCTCAGTATCTTTAGGCTTGGATAATTATCAACCATAAAAATAAAAACATGAATATAAGAGACCAGGAACCATTGCCGATGTATGTCCCCGCTTATCAGAGATATGAACAGATGAAATACCGTCGGTGTGGGAAAAGTGGCATAGACCTTCCCCTCATTTCGTTGGGTTTATGGCATAATTTCGGGCATAATGATGATTTTAAGAATCAAAGGGAGTTGTTGAGGGCGGCCTTTGATATGGGAATTACTCATTTTGACCTCGCTAATAATTATGGGCCTCCTTATGGGGCGGCAGAGGAAAATTTTGGAAGAATATTGAAAAAGGATTTTTTGCCGTACAGGGACGAATTGATCTTATCTTCAAAGGCCGGGTGGGACATGTGGCCGGGCCCTTACGGAAACTTTGGGTCCAGGAAATATCTCATAGCTTCCCTTGACAGAAGCCTTAAAAGCATGGGAGTAGAGTATGTGGATATATTTTATCATCACAGGCCAGACCCCAAGACCCCAATGGAAGAGACCATGGGGGCATTAGACCAAATTGTAAGGCAGGGCAAGGCTCTATATGTAGGGATATCACAATATAATGCCGAAGAAACGGCCAAGGCTTCCAAAATATTAAAAGATTTGGGTACACCTTGCCTAATTCATCAGCCCAGGTACAATATGTTGGACCGTTGGGTAGAGGGAGGTTTATTGGATGTATTGGAGCAGGAAGGAATTGGGGCGATTGCATTTTCACCTTTGGAGCAAGGGGTATTGACAGATAAATACCTGAATGGGTTCCCGGAAGATTCCAGGGCGGTAAAAGATGGGAGATACCTGAAAAAGGATGCCATAACGCCAGAACTAATTCAAAAAGTCAAAGACTTGAATGACATTGCCCAAAGCAGAGGGCAATCCTTGGCTCAAATGGCCATTGCCTGGCTTTTGAAGGATGATCGTATCAGTACGGTTTTAGTAGGAGTAAGCAAGGTGACTCAATTAAAAGATAATGTGAACACCCTTAAAAACCTTTCGTTTGACAAGGAAGAGCTCAAAAAAATCCGGGAAATAATTACCCGTTAAATTGGTGATTCATTAAATTAAAAAAACCTGGCTTTTTGGGCTGATTCACAGAAGCGCACCAAGAGCCAGGTTTTATTAGGTTGCTTGATTCAAGCAATTAATTAATCTTCCTTTTTCAAAAGGGAATTTTCGTTAGTGTTCAATACAGGCGAAGGTACTGTTTTTCCTAATTCCCTTTTATTCATCCCTTCAGCTGCTTTTGCCTCTTCTCTGGCTTTGATTACATCCTCCGCAGGAGGAGCAAAAAGGATCTTCCATCCTTCAGCAAAACTCTCTGCCTTCTTGAGATCCCTGACAATATCCACCCATTCATGAAAAACAAGGTACACAGGGTTATAGGACGTCACCGGTTTGGTAATCCCATAATTCGGCCTTTCCCCTTCGGGCATAAAAGTCCCAAATATCCTGTCCCAAATGATAAAGGTGGAACCGTAATTTTTGTCCAGGTAATGTTCGTCACTTGCATGATGCACCCTGTGGTGGGAGGGAGTGGTAAAGAAAAACTCAATGGGTGCAGGTAACTTTTTGATGAATTCTGTGTGTATCCAAAATTGGTAAAGTACTGCGATTTGATGACATATAAAGAAAACGAAAGGATCAAACCCCATACACATCACAGGAATAAAGAAGATAATTTTGATGTGCTGTGTCCAACTAAGCCGGAAAGAAACGGAGAAATTGTATTTTTTGGAATTATGGTGGGTAACATGTGTGGCCCACCAAAACCTCTGCTCATGGGCTACCCTATGTGCCCAATACCTGGCAAAATCCAAGGCAAAGAAACAGGGAATAAATGACCACCAGGTAGCCGGGATTTTCCAAGGTACAAGGTTATAGAAAAACAAGGCAATTCCAAAAATGGCCACTTTGATCAGGGCACTGATGCCTACGTTAACAAACCCTATGGTGGATGCGGCCAGGAAATCCTTTCCATCATAGGCGTCTTTGTTTTTGTAAAGGCTGATCACCCATTCAACAAATACCAAGAAAAACATGACAGGTGCTGCCCAAAGGATAATATTTGGCCACTGATCCGCGCCAATGTCCTCTAAGGTCACATAATTTTCGAACATAAAGATAAGGTTGGATTAAATTTTCGGGAAACAATAATACCAATTTAAGGATTAATCTTGAATTACTCAAAAGTTATCCCTTTTAATTGGCGATTAGCGCAGGTTGTAACAATAAAAAAAACCCGCCAAATTTTATGACAGGTTTAATTTGATATGGTATGCGAGCTGCAAGTTATTCTTCTTCAATGGGTGTCTCTATTGTACCTGCATCCTCACCTTCTTCTGGTAAGGGGAGTAAGTTGTCCTCATCATTAAAGGAAGGGGTTAAGATCTGATTTCTCGCATTATCAATATTCGGAGAACTGAACTCAGAACCACCCGTTTCATGAAAGGCAGAAGATGCCAGTGACAGGACAAGGATACAGATGGCTAATACCCAAGTAGCTTTCTCAAGTATATTTCCGGTTTTTGTTACTCCCATGATCTGGGAGGCAGAACCACCAAATGCGGCACCCACACCCCCCTTGGAATTTTGTCCCAATATGACCAATACCAAGAGTACTGCTAATATGATGATGATGCTGATAAATACTACAAACATAGCTGCACTAAGATTTTTTCTATAATTTTTGAATTGTTTCGGCAAAGTAAGTCTTTTTATCTGGAAATTTCAACATTAATTTTTGATACATGGAAATTGCCTCTTCAATTTTTTGTTGGCGGACCAATAATTTGGCCATTGGTTCTGACACTACTTCAAGCTTGGGTTGGATACTGGTTAAGGAGAGGTCTTCGTTCTTTACGTTTTCTCCTACAGGAGAAATTCGTACGGATTTTTTGTTGAATTTTTTAATAAGGTCTTTTTGCCTAATTAGTTCAGGATCCTTAATTTCTTTTTTTTCCTTCTTTTTGATGGAATCTATGATGTCTAATCCTGTTTCCTCCTCCTCTTCTGAAAGGATGTTTGAAGAGTTAACCCCATGATCATCCTCCGTTTTTTTTTTAAATCGATTTAAGTTCTCCTCAAGCTTTTTTAAGATATCCTCCCGGTTGCCACCTGATTTTTTTGGATTTGTCGATTGGTTTTCCGGTTCTGTGCCTGAGGAGGATTCTTGGGGATTCTCTTTTAAGGCTTGAGGTTCCGGGTTGTCCTGCGGTCCATCCTTTTCGGTATTTTCATTTATTGTAGGAAGGATTGGATCAGTTTGTGGTTCAGGAGTGGGTTTCTCCTTTTTCAGGTGTATCAGATGCACTGTTGTCCCCTCCATCAAAGTCTTCAGCCATTTTCTGTCCGGAGACCTTAAGGCCGCATCGTGCAGTTTGTCATTTGAATACCCTTTGGAAGCTTTTTTTTCATACTTAGCTGCCATGATGTATGGGGGAAGAAAATAAGGGTATTCTTGGGTCAATTTCAATACCTCCCTATACATTTCCTGATCCAAGTGATCAATATTTTTAACTAATTCCAAAAACTCCTTGGCATTCACAACTTTATCTTCATTTGGTGGCTTATAAAGTTAAGGGTTTAATTTCAATCTACCAATTGGCAACTGTTGCAGTGAAAACATCCTGGATGATGTTTTCAAAAATGACTTCCACCAATTCCGTTTCCACTTGAAGCAAAGAGGTGGTCCTAGGATTGTAATCCTGAAAAAAAGAAAAAGTCCTTTTCATGTTTTCCTCCTCGTTGGTGAGGTTTATGAACTCTACTTCTACCCCTATGGTGACTCTCATCTGTCCTGCACGGTCGGGTTGTGTGGGGCTTTGGCTAGATACCGGTGCCTGCGGGCTTATGTCATAGCGGGTGATGGCCCCAAGAAATTGGAGGTCCCCGTTGTTCTGAATTAATTCTAGCTGGGTGTTTCGTTGAAAATAGTCTTTGAGATCTTCAGTAAAAAGCTGGCCCATGTTTGCCGGGCCACCCCCTGAATCGTTGTAAAAATTCTCCACCGAAAAAGTCTGGGTGACATTATAGTCCAAGGTAGTACCGGTAAAGCTATATTCCACCTTGCAGGCCCAGAGTCCAATTGTCCCGACTAAAGGCATGATAACCCCAAGAAATTTACTCCTGAATATCATATTGTTTGATTTTCCTATATAACGTACGTTCTGAGATTCCTAGGTCCATGGCAGCATACTTTCTTTTATTTTTATGTTTTTTCAGTGCTTTCAGAATCAGTTCCTTCTCTTTCTTCTCAATGGATAGGGACGTTTCATCCTCCTCATGTGTGATATCTTCTATGATGTCTTCCTCATACTCTCTTTTTTGACCATGTATGCGTTCCTGGTTTTCTTTTTCCACGATGTTTTCCAACACCAAGGGTAAATTTGTTGAGGATTTTTCCGCTCTTTCATAAGCCGAGGTCTGCCCATCTACATCATCAAAAAGGTTCTGGTGCTTTTTCAAAAGGCTTTGATTTAAACCACCCGATTGATAAGTTTCCAAAAGGAGTTTTTTTAAGTCGGTCATATCCTTCCTCATATCAAAAAGGACCTTATAGAGTATTTCACGCTCACTAAAATCCGCTTTACTGTCTCCCTGAAAGTTTCCACCTCCGGTATAAGAAACAGGAAGTATGGATGTCTCCTTTGGCAAATAATGGGACAGGGTCTCAGCATTCACCTCTTTTTCCTGTTCCAATAATGATATTTGTTCAGCCAGGTTTTTGAGTTGCCGGATGTTTCCCGGAAACGGAAACTTCATCAGCAGGGCCTTGGCTTCATCGGTAAGCGATATAGGCTTAACATGGTATTTTTCAGAAAAATCAGTGGTAAACTTTCTGAAAAGTAAAATGATATCCTCCCCTCTTTGACGAAGTGGGGGCACGTAGATAGGCACTGTGTTTAAGCGATAGTATAAATCCTCCCGAAATTTCCCCTTTTCCACTGCCTTGAGTAGGTTCACATTGGTGGCGGTAATCACGCGTACATCTGTTTTCATCACCTTAGAGGAGCCCACTTTGATAAATTCACCATTTTCTAATACCCTCAGCAGCCGTGCCTGCGTGCCCAAGGGCATCTCGCCGATTTCATCTAAAAAGATGGAACCGCCATCGGTAACCTCAAAATACCCCTTTCTCGCCTCATGTGCTCCGGTAAAAGAACCTTTTTCATGCCCAAATAACTCTGAATCTATTGTGCCTTCAGGTATGGCACCACAATTCACCGCAATGAATTTCCCATGTTTTCTGGTGCTTAGGCTATGGATAATTTTTGAGAAGGATTCCTTACCGCTGCCGCTTTCCCCTGTAATCAATACTGTCATATCCGTGGGTGCAGCTTGCATGGCCACTTGAATGGCATGATTAAGCAAGGGGCTGTTGCCTATGATGCCAAACCGCTGCTTTACACTCAATATTTCGGGCTCGCTGATCATGTTCATTCTCCTCAAGCGATTAATTCTCCAAATAAGGTGGCTGAAGAACAGTCGGTGATTTTCACCCAAACGTAATCTCCAGGTTTAAAATTGCCACTCGGCACAATTACCACCTTGTTGGCACTGTTTCTACCTTTCCATTCATCCTTCGAACGTTTGGAAGTGCCCTCGATCAGGATTTCCTGTACTTTTCCTACGTCCTTCCGGTTTCGGAAAAGCGACCACTGGTTTTGCCTGGCAATGATCTCCTGTAGCCTCCTTTTTTTCACCGATAGAGGAATATCATCTTCAAATTTCTTGGCGGCAAGGGTGCCCGGTCTTTCTGAATAATAAAACATGTAGGAAAAGTCAAATTCCACCAAATCCATTAGGCTGAGCGTGTCCTGATGCTCTTCCTCCGTTTCTGTGCAAAACCCGGCAATCATATCCGAGGATATCCCACATTCGTCCCCCAGTATTTCCCTGATCTTTTGAACCCTTTCCAGGTACCAATCCCTATCATAGGTCCTGTTCATCAAGCTTAGTATTCGCGAATTTCCACTTTGTACGGGAAGATGTATGTATTTGCAAATATTGTCGTATTTCTTCATGGTATACAGTACCTCATCTGTAATATCCTTTGGGTGAGAAGTGGAAAACCTCACCCTTAAGGCAGGATTTACTTGAGCCACCATTTCAAGAAGGTTGGCAAAATTGACAATCTTTTCTGTTACCGATTCCTTTTTATTTAACCTGGCCTTGTTGTTTTCTTCAGGAGACCATTTATAGCTGTCCACGTTTTGACCCAAAAGGGTTACTTCCCTATACCCACTTTCGAATAGCTCCTTGGCTTCATCCCTAATGGAATAGGGGTCTCTGCTTCTCTCTCTCCCACGGGTGAACGGCACTACACAAAAGGAGCACATATTGTCGCATCCCCTCATTATGGAAATAAAAGCACTTACACCATTACTGTTTAAACGTACTGGAGAAATATCCGCATAGGTTTCCTCCCTGGACAAGAAGGTATTTACGCCTTTGGTGCCATCCTCTGCAGCAGATACAAGTGAAGGCAGGTCCCTGTAAGCATCCGGACCTACCACCACGTCGACCAGTTTTTCTTCTTCCAGCAATTTTTCTTTGAGCCTTTCTGCCATACAGCCCAGCACACCAATGGTTATTCCGGGATGCTGAGCCTTGATGTGATTAAATTGCTGAAGCCTTTTCCTAACGGTTTGTTCTGCTTTTTCTCTTATAGAACAAGTATTTAAAAAGATCACATCAGCTTGCTCGTAAGAGGAGGTGGTGTCGAACCCATTTTTTTTCATGATGGAAGCCACGATTTCACTATCGGAAAAGTTCATCTGGCAACCGTAACTTTCTATATAGAGTTTTTTGGCCTTACCGGTGGATTCATCCTTTGTGGTCTTAAAATCACAGGCCTGGGCCTCCCCGGAAGGCAAGATATCGATGTCCTTGATAATGTTTTGCATAGATTTTGTGCACTTTCAAATCGCAAATTTAGTAAAATGCAGACAAAATGACAGCCTTTGGCTGAACTATTATTGGAAGCAAGGGTACAGTTATTGATTTTGGAATTTTGTAGATTTTACGTAATATTAAAAAGCCATCAATGAACCTACTTTACTCAACGTTCTTAACAGTAAATCCTACTACCAAAGATTGGCTAATGCTCAACATATATGAATCTATTTAGGGTTTGATAGGCAAGAGGTAGTTGTTTAAGCGTAATGTGTAACTTTGAGACCTAAAGGGGAGGAAGGTTTCTTATTAGGTGAACCTGAGCACAAACAAAGTTTCCTACACAGGATTCATCACAGGCATAAGTGGGGCAACTGCTGGAAGGCCGTCAGAACCTATTTTATAGGAAAAAAAGGAATGGACTTATCATCAAAAGATTTGCAGAAAATTAAATCAGACTAATCAAGTGATGAATCTTTGCTCCATAAGGAACCAACTAGTGATATGTGCCTTGCTTTAGAATATTACAATTTGAATTAAATAATAATACCCAAAACCATGTCAGAAGAAAAAAAGCACAACAAATTAACCACCGCATCTGGAAGGATTTATGTAGAAAATGACAACTCTAAAACCGTTGGCCCTAGGGGTCCCATATTACTGGAGGACTACATTCTTCATGAGAAAATGGCCCATTTCAATAGGGAAAGAATTCCTGAGAGGGTGGTTCATGCCAAGGGGTCGGGTGCATTCGGTACTTTTACTGTTACTAATGACATTACCAATTATACCCGGGCCAAGTTATTTGATAAAATCGGAAAAAAGACCAAAGTATTTGCGCGTTTTTCCACAGTAGGAGGTGAAAGAGGTTCTGCGGATACAGAAAGAGACCCCAGGGGCTTTGCGGTGAAATTCTATACCGAAGATGGCAATTGGGACTTGGTGGGAAATAACACTCCTGTCTTTTTTGTGAAAGACCCTAAAAAGTTTGGTGACTTTATCCATACCCAAAAACGGGATCCCTATACCAACTGCAAATCCCCAACCATGATGTGGGATTATTGGTCCCTTAACCCCGAATCCCTGCATCAGGTGCTTATCCTGATGAGCGATAGGGGAACCCCTGACGGGTACCGCCATATGAACGGATATGGGAGCCATACTTTTTCCATGCTTAATGCGAAAAATGAAAGAACCTTTGTGAAATTCCATTTCAAGACCGTACAAGGGATTAAGAACCTCACCGATCAGGAGGCTGCGGAGATGAAATCCAAGGATATGGACTATTCTCAAAGGGATCTGCTTGAAAATATAGAGCAAGGTAATTTCCCTAAATGGAACCTGAAGATTCAGGTCATGACCGTGGAGGATGCCAAGAGAGTAGATTTCAATCCTTTCGACCTTACAAAGGTATGGCCTCACGGCGATTTTCCATTGATCGATGTTGGTGTGATGGAGTTGAACAAGAATCCGGGTAATTATTTTAGGGATGTGGAACAGTCCGCATTTGCCCCTGCACATGTGGTGGATGGAATTGGTTACTCACCCGATAAGATGTTGCAAGGAAGATTATTGTCCTATCCTGACGCCCATAGATACCGTTTAGGCACTAATTATGAACAAATCCCCGTAAACGTTTGTCCCTATGCCGTAAACAATTACCAACGTGATGGCTCCATGAGGGTGGATGATAATGGAGGGGGGGCTCCCAACTACTGGCCCAATAGCTTTGACAATATTGAAATAGACGAATCCTACAGAGAACCCTCGGATGAGTTGGAAGATTCCATAGCAGACTGGTACGACCGAAACAGCAAAATTGGGGATAATGATCACTATTCTCAACCTCGCGCACTTTTCAGGGATGTGATGAGTAAAGAAGAGCAAGACAACACGATCAACAATGCCATAGGTGCGATGAGAGGCATATCTGGGCCAAAGAAAAATGATATCACCTACAGACAACTTTGCCATTGGTTTAGAATGGATGAGGAATTTGGCTCCAGGGTGGCTAAGGGCTTGGATATAGATGTGAACGCCGTGATGGGGTCCATGGATGCTCTGCATTAGGTGTAGACCGTAAATTATCTTAAAAGGTGGGAGGAGGTAAAACTTCCGCCTTTTTGATAATTAGGGTAGCATTGGCATATTAATTGCGAATTTAAACTCTCATTCAAATCATTTTTCATGCAAAAAGAAAAGTTGAATTGATGTATATTTGAGCCGGTTATAAGGCAGTAAGATGACCTTTCAACCGAAAAAACTGACTAACTACCCTACATATTTTGGCAAGACCCCAAAAAATATTCACAAAGCTTTTTAAGGTTTTAGGCTATCTTTTTTTGTCTATTTTCATCTTGTTGGTGGTTTTGATTCTCCTTATCCGCAGTCCGGTTGGGCAAGATTTCATCGTTCGAAAAGCCACCTCTTTCGTATCTGGTAAAACAGGATCCATGGTCTCTATTGATAGGTTATTCCTGACTTTTAGGGGGGACTTTTACTTGGAAGGATTGTATTTGGAAGATGTAAAGGGTGATACCCTACTTTATTCTCGATCTCTGGAAACAGGGGTGAGTTTGTTGCCGCTGATTAGGGCAGGTGAGATACAGGTGTCCCGAGTGGAATGGGAAGGACTTAGGGCAAATGTCTACAGAAATGAAGAAGGTAAGTTTAATTTCGATTTTATTTTAGAGGCATTTATAGATGAGGAGGAAACCCAGGCAGAGCCACCACCTGAAACAGTGCAGGAAGAGCCTCAGGGGGGCATGCCTAAAATAAGTATAGGCCCGGTAAGGTGGAAAGATTTTCACTTGATTTACCTAGACGAGCAGTTGGGTATGGATGCTAAACTTAAGTTGGGAAAGCTCGATGTTGATTTAGGAAATCTGGACTTGGAAAAAATGGCCTTTCACGTGGAGCGATTGGAATGGGCCGATACAGAGGTTTCTTACCTTCAATCCAAACCTTTCGCTTCAGATCCTGATACCACCACTTCCTCTTCCCCCTTGCCCCTTCTGGTAGTGGATGCATTAATCCTATCAAGGATCAGTGCAAATTACCGATCTGAGCCTGATGGAATGGAGGCTTTGGTGGACATTGGGGAATTTTTCCTTAACCTCCCTGAAGCAAACCTTGAGGAGCAGGTGATCATGCTAAAGACATTGAGCCTTTCTGAATCCTCCATTGGTATTCACATGATTCAGGAAGATGAAATTTTAGAGGTAACGGAGGTAGAGCATACCGAGGAGGAATTTGTTTGGCCTGATTGGAAGGTGGAAGTGGGTGAGGTAAATCTCGAAAACAATAAGGTCTCCTATTCGGTCAACGATCAACAGCCCCGGCAAGGGTTTTTTAATCCAGAAGCCATTGAATTTAAGGATGTAAATTTTTCCGTTAAAAATACATTTTTAACGGAAGACCAAATGGGTTTCCGTTTAGAGGAATTCTCATTTATTGAAAGCAGTGGATTCAGGCTCGATAATTTGACTTTTGGTTTTCGACTTTCCGATGAGGAAGCCCGTTTACGGGATTTGATCATCAAAACGAACCATAATAGGCTGGCAGGTGATATAGCACTTTCTTATGCATCATTATCCTCATTCCTTTCTGACCCTGAAGGGATCAATTTTAACGTGAATTTGCCTGATATTAGGCTGGATGTTAATGATGCCTACTATTTTGTCCCTGAGCTAAGAGATGATCCCTACCTCCAGGCCTTTTCTGCCCACCCCTTGGTGGGCGACTTGAAGGCTAAGGGGAATACCAAAGAATTGATTGTAGAAAAATTGCTTCT
Source organism: Cyclobacteriaceae bacterium (assembly GCA_003565295.1). GTDB lineage: Bacteria > Bacteroidota > Bacteroidia > Cytophagales > Cyclobacteriaceae > Pleomorphovibrio. The sequence goes on along the minus strand of PXCO01000403.1, from coordinate 23,080 downwards.
GAAATGGGGCAATCACACCGAATTGCAAACCTCTGGCCGGTTTATGCATGTGACGGAACCCGAAAGATTATATGCAGAAATAGAAAAGCTCACTTTTGAGTCCAGAAAAGAAGATTTGGCACCTCTGTTGGCAGCCGCAGAAGTGGATGCTCACCTCCCAGCCACCATTCACCTCCACGCAAAAGCAAAGGGGGGAATGGATGAGCTACGGGCTCAGGTGGACTTGGAGGTGCCGGAAGGCAAAATTGCTGCAAGTGGTAGCTTCTCCCAAAAGGAAAGGATAGCCTTTGGCCTGGTACTAGAGGTGGATGACCTTAAGCTGGGAGAGTTATTGGATAATCCCCAACTGGGTGTGGTTGGCTTTCGGTTAGAGGCTGAAGGAGAGGGCAGGGGATTGGAGGATATGGATGCGTATTTAAGCTCAGACTTCCGGCAGCTTGAGTTAAATGGGTATGATTATGACGGATTGAAATTGGATGGGGAAATGCATAACGGTGAAGGTCAGTTGAAATTAGCGTTCAAGGATGAAAACCTAGACGTGGAAATGGTCAGTGAACTTCATTTGGATAGCCTAAGTACTAAGGTAAATCTAAGGATGGACCTTAAGGGGGCAGACCTATTGGCCTTAAACTTGAGCCCAAAAGACCTAAGACCAAGGTTTACTTTAGATGCGGCTTTTGAAGGTAATTTGGAGGATTTTGAGATAGAGGCAAATTTGCAGGATGGTCTTGTGGTCTTTGAGGAAAGGCCCTTCTCCATAGGTGAGTTTAAGCTTAGAGCCAAATCGAGTAAGGATTCTACGGCCTTTTCGTTAAACAGCGCCATTGTAGATGCCAACTTACATTCCAATGCTTCCATTGAAGAGACAACGGCAGGGATGGAGCGTTTTTTCAACCATTATTTCTTGGATACCGGAAATGTGGATACTGTCTCCAATCCGGTCAAGGTGGATTTGTTGTTGGCCATTAGGGAAACTCAGTTTTTGAGCGAGGTGGTGTTGCCAGGTTTAAACCGGCTGGACTCAGCTTCCGTTACCTTCGACTTTGATGAGTCTGGGGGTACGGTGGAAGGAAGGTTGGACCTCCCTTTTCTTGATTATGCAGGAATCAACCTGGACAGTGTGGGCATGCGGCTTAGGGCAGACGAGGAAGGGTTCCGCTTTGGTTTTGGTTTGGTAAGTTTGGAGAGTGGCCCCATATCCATAGGGCGGACTTTTTTCACAGGTGAGTTGGAGGAAGAAAGGGTGTATTTCGACTTCAACGCCTATGATGGGGAGGAAAGGTTGGCGCATGTTAATTTTGATGTGGGTTTTGCCGGGGATACGGTTACCCTCCATATTTTGCCTGAGGAATTGGTCTTTAATAGAAGGGATTGGCAAATTCCTGAGAGCAATGAGGTTCGGGTTGCGGATCAATTGCTCGAATTTCATGATTTTATTTGGACGAGAAATACGCAGGAATTTGAAATCACACATCAGGTTCAGGGGATTGAGGATCCACATATAGGAATTAGGTTTACTGATTTTAGGCTGGCTACTTTTACAAGTATCCTAAATCCGGAGGAAACCCTGGCCAGTGGATTTATGGATGGGCAGGTAATTATTGAAAACCTCTATGGAGCCACAGGGATACTTGCAGACCTGGGAATTCGGGAATTAAGTGTGTTTGAGGTGCCATTGGGGAACCTTAGTCTGGAGGCCGAATCCATTGATGAAAATGATTACCTCTTTGCAATGGCCTTAAAAGAAGGCGGGATTGACCTGGACCTGGAGGGGAAGTTCCAGGCAGATGAAGAGGCGGCTCTCTTAAATCTTGACCTGGCTTTAAATGAAGTGAGGATGGAAACTTTGACTGGTTTGTCTCAGGATAATCTAAGGGAAGGAGAAGGCTATATTTCCGGTGAGATTCAGGTAAGAGGTACTACCTCTGATCCCTCCTATGAGGGTACCTTGCGTTTTAATGAGGCTGCATTTACCGTTGCTGAACTGAATTCCCGGTTTCGATTATCAGAGGAGGTGATCAGGGTAGACAATGACGGTGTTTATCTCCAAAAGTTTACCATTAGCGATCAGGACGATAATACCTTTGTTTTGGATGGAAATATTGGGACAGAGGATGTTGGGAATCCTACTTTTGATTTGAGCCTGAACGCCAGCAATTTTAAGGTATTGAACTCCACTAGAGAGGACAATGAACTTTTCTATGGGCAAGCGGCCATTGATGCGAAAGTGGCCATTACCGGTGACTTGGCATTACCCACCGTAGATGGTAGACTTAGGGTGAGGTCGGGTACTGAGCTTACCTTCATCGTGCCGGAATCCCAATTGGATGTGATTGAGAGGGACGGGGTAGTAAGGTTTGTGAATAGGCAGGACCCAGATGATATCCTTACCCGAAGGGCAACCGAACAAACCACGGCCGGTTTCACTGGGTATCAAATTGCCGCAATCCTTGAAGTGGACCCCAATGCCATCTTCAGGGTAGTGGTAGATGAAAGGTCCGGAGATAACCTGATGATCTCAGGTGAAGGAAACTTAAATCTAAATTTAGACCCAAATGGGAGAATTACCCTCTCCGGTACATACGAACTTAGGAAAGGGCATTACGAAATGAGCCTTTATAATCTGGTGAGCCGAAGGTTTGAAATCCAGGAAGGAAGTTCAATTCAATGGGCCGGTGACCCATTGGATGCTAATCTTAACCTGACCGCCATTTATAGGGTAAGAACCTCCGCTACTGAACTGGTAGCTGCACAGGCAGGAGGAGGGGATGCAGGGGCGTTTCGGCAGGAGCTTCCCTTTCTTGTCTATTTGAACATTGATGGAGAGTTGGTCAGACCTGAAATCTCCTTTGAATTGGACATGCCCGAAGAGAGCCGTGGGGCGGCTGGAGGAAATATATATGGGCGGATACAGCAATTAAACAACCAGGAGGGAGAACTCAACCGGCAAGTGTTTTCCTTGTTGGTGTTAAATCAGTTTTTCCCGGATCGAGGAGGGGATGGATCAGGTGGGGGAACCGCGGCACTTGCGAGGTCTAGTGTAAGCCAATTACTTTCCGGACAACTTAACACCCTTTCTGAAAGCCTGCTGGGGGATTCCGGGGTAGAGCTGGATTTTGACATGGATTCGTTTACGGATTACCAGACTGGTGCCCCACAGGACAGGACCCAGCTCAATGTTAGCGCCAGGACTAGGTTTATGGATGACCGGTTGATCGTGCAGGTAGGTAGTCAAATAGATATTGAAGGTGGGTCTCAACAAATGGATAGGGGGAACGCGCTCTTGGGAAATGTGAGTATAGAATACTTGCTCACCGAAAACGGAAGGTACCGGCTGCGGGGTTTTAGGAGAAATTCCTTTGAAAGTTTCATTGACGGTCAGCTTGTTGTAACCGGCATGTCATTGATATTTAATCGGGAGTTCAACCATTTCAGGGAACTCTGGAGGGGGATAGAAATGGAAAGGGATGATAGAACTAGAAATGCTGCCAGAAAGGAAGAAGACGAAGAGCAGGAGGAAGTAAAGGAGGAAGAAAGTGAATCCCCGGAAGAGGAAAACCGATAATTGTAGATAGGGCATACAAAGCACAAATATTAAATTTAGATGAGGGTAAGCATTTTCCATATTTTGATTTTTTCCCTATGCACTTTAGGTGCTTGCAATGTGAAACAGTTTATTCCGGAAGGAAAACACCTGTACGATGGGCCGGAATTAAAGGTGGAGAAAGAAGAGAATGTTAGAAAATGGAATGAGATTGAGAATGAACTCAATGCACTTTTCAGGCCAAACCCCAATTCTAAATTTTTAGGGCAGCGAATAGGCCTTTGGGCCCATTTTAAGGGGTCCCAAGAGAAACCTGGCTTTATCAATAGGTTCCTCAAAAACCGTTTTGGTGAGGAGCCAGTTTACTTGAGCGATGTGAATATTCCCCAGACCGAGGAATTGCTGGTCAATAGGCTGGAAAACCGTGGTTTTTTTTACAGCACTGTATCTTCTGAGGTGGATTACCGCAGCTACACTGCAAAAGTACATTATCAGGCAGAGGTTCCCGTGCCCTATAAAATGAAAAATTTCGAATATGACCATGATTCATTGATGATCGATAGGGTAATCAGGGAACTACTGGACAAAACTGAGCTGAAGGAAGGAGATAGGTTTGACCTCAACCAGTTGAGGGCTGAAAGAGAAAGGCTGGACCAAGCCCTCAAGAGAAGAGGTTTTTATAATTTTAACCCCGATTTTCTAGTATTTGAAGCAGATACTAACCATTATGATGATAAATCCTTTGATTTATTTTTGAGATTGAAGCAAAGTGCCCCGGAAAAAGGTATTCTGCCTTATAGGATTCAAGACATCACGGTTTATCCCAATTTTGCGTTAGAAGGGTATGAGGAAGGAGCAGATACTACTACGGTAAAGGGTATAGACTTTGTGCAAAGAGAAAAGGTTTTCAAACCCCATCTGTTGGAACCTTATATTTTGTTGGAAGAAGGTGATCTTTTTGATTCCGATAGGTCAAGACTGACCAGTAACAGACTTTCAGGTATCGGAAATTATAGGTACGTCAATATTCGATACAGGGAAAGAGAAGAGTTGAATGAGGATGGGGAGGGTGTTATAGACAGTCATATTTACCTTTCACCGCTGAATAAGCGAGCTTTGAGGGCAGAGATCCAGGGTGTTTCCAAATCCAATAATTTTGCAGGCCCTGCGCTTTTGCTCAGCTATAGAAACAGGAACCTTTTTCATGGGGGAGAAATTTTGAGCCTGACAGGGAAGTTTGCCTATGAAGCACAGATCGCTAGCGGGGAACGGGAAGGATTGACCTCATTTGAACTGGGGTTAAAAGGGGATCTGATATTTCCCAGAGTGGTTTTTCCTATTCCCATTCGTGAGCGATTTGCCTACTCCGTACCTAAAACAAAGATTAGTTTGGGCACCGAATTCCAGGATAGGAGAGGCTTGTATAGGTTGAATTCCGTTTCATCATCTTATGGGTATTTTTGGAATGCTAACCGCTTTGTGTACCACGAAATAAATCCCATCAGCCTCAATTTTGTAAACTTGTCAAGGACTACACCTGAATTTGATGAGATTTTGGATAGGAATCCGTTCTTAAGGTTGAGTTTCGAACAGCAATTTATTGCAGGGATCACCTATAGCTTTGCCTATAATCAATTGATGGATAAATTCAGGACGCACAGTATTTATTTTGGGGCGAATTTGGATATAGCCGGGGCAGGGTTGAACCTTGCCAATGAGCTCGTTAATTCTCAAAACCCCAACCGTTTCCTAGGTTTTGATTATGCCCAGTACAATAAAGGGGATTTAGATTTTCGATATTATATTCGATTTACTGAGAGCAACCTATTGGTATCCCGTATTTTCGGAGGTCTGGGGTTGCCCTATGGTAACTCAGTGTCCCTTCCCTTTGTGAAGCAATATTTCTCCGGAGGGCCAAACAGTGTAAGGGCTTTTCGCATTCGCTCCCTTGGGCCGGGTTCCTATATTCCCGATCAAGCCAATGTGGCCGGGTTCTTTGATCAGGCAGGTGATATTAGAATTGAAGCCAACGTGGAGTACAGGTTTCCTATCACTTCTTTCCTGAAAGGGGCGGTTTTTGCAGATGCCGGTAACGTTTGGTTGGTCAATGAAAATGAGGCACTACCCGGAGGTCAGTTTTCATCCGATTGGATGCAAGAATTAGGGGTGGGTGTTGGGGCTGGTCTGCGCGTGGATGTGGACTTTTTTGTGATCAGGTTTGATCTTGCCACTCCTGTGAGAAGGCCTCACTTGCCAGAAGGGGAACGCTGGGAAAAAAGCTTCAGGATAGGGGAGGGAGATTGGAGAAGGGAAAACCTGGTCTTTAACTTTGCCATTGGTTATCCCTTCTAAAAACTAAAGTTCCTCATTGTTTTGTTTGATCTTGGTAAGGCTGTAAACGTAGCCTAGCAATAGGGGGGTAGTGATGGCAAGCATCGCCAAATTACCAAGCCCTTTGGATTTGTTCATGGCTATGGTCGCACCAATGACTGCCAGGGGCACACCATACTTCACCCCAAATTCAAAATATTTTTTTTCAACTTTCATAGATTTGTTGGTTAAATGGAAAAAGATTGTCGATCAACTTCTATCCAGAATAATGCCAAACCCTTACCCTGGATAGGGGATGCTGAGTTGTTTCCCATTGTCAAGATCATTGCTTTCCAGGTTACTGATGCCTATACCCAATAACCTGACATGCATGGATAAGGGATGCTGCAATAATAACTCAATGGCCAATGGATTTACCTCCCCAATATCAATAAGGGTCTCAAAACTTTTGCTTCTGGTTATCTGGGAAAAATCCTTGTATTTAATTTTCAAGGTAAGCGTCCTCCCCCGAAGCTGTTGCTGCCTACACCTTGCCTGCAATTCCTCACATAGTTTATTTATGGCTTTCTTTAGAAGTGTTTCTTCTTGCAGGTCTTTTTCAAAAGTCCGCTCCACACTTATTGATTTCCTGATCCTGTGAGGTTTGACCTCACTGAGGTGGATACCCCTTACTATGTCGTAATAATGCCTTCCTGCCTTTCCAAATCTCTGCACCAAAAACTCCAAGGTAAAGGCCTTTAAATGAGCGCCGGTGTATATTCCCAGCTTATGCATTTTCTCTGCAGTTACCTTCCCAATGCCAAAGAATTTTTCAATGGGCAATCGCTCTAAAAATTCCAGTGCCTTATCAGGGGGGATTACCGCTTGTCCATTGGGCTTGTTGAGGTCAGAGGCCACTTTGGCCAAAAATTTATTGTAGGAGACACCGGCAGAGGCCGTTAGCCCTGTTTTTTCCTGAATTTTGGCCCGAATCTCTTTAGCAATCAAGGTGGCGCTAGGGTTTCCCACCTTGTTTTCCGTAACATCCAAAAAGGCTTCGTCCAGGGAAAGGGGTTCCATCAGATCGGTATATTCGAAGAAAATCTCCCGGATTATCCCTGAAAGTTCCTTATACCTGGAGAACCTGGGCTTTACGAATTGCAATTCCGGGCATTTTTGTGCGGCCATTTTTGATGACATGGCAGAGCGCACACCATATTTTCTGGCCTCATAGCTGGCTGCTGCCACCACCCCGCGCTCCTTATTTCCGCCCACTGCCACCGGCTTTCCTTTTAGGGAGGGGTCGTCAAGCTGCTCCACAGATGCGAAAAAGGCATCCATATCAATATGTATGATTTTTCTCTCCAACACTTACGAAGATAACTGAAAAAATAATTACCCGATTCCATTTTTAACCCTAAGACGTTGGAAAGGGCTGGACAATTCCGGCCGAAATAGGGTTCGTTTTTTCACATCTTCAACTTGTCCTTATGTAAGCGTGTGCATAAATAGGTTAACCTTTTATAAATAGTAAGGATCTATATCCACTGGAATCCAGGTTTTTTCGCATGCTAGGGCTTTCTGGTCTTGGCATAAATATTGTTTTAATTTAAGTATCTAGAATTAAACGAAACTAAATCAGCGTTATATCATGAACAAGTTAATGTTATTTTCAGGTATTTTGACTTTCGCCATTGCCTGTGGGCCGGCTGAAAGGGAAGGTTCCGAGATCATAGAGGAGGTAGAGGAAACGGTAGAAGATTTAAGGTCTGATATTACTCCTGACTGGGTGGTGTATGAGGGAAATATCCCTTGTTTGGATTGTGATTACATCTCCGTTGAACTATGGTTGGAGCACGATGAAAATGAAGTGACCCCTGATTACAGGTTGATAATGGAATATAACAACACCCCTGCGGGTGATACCGAAGAAGAAGTGGAAGGTAACTACACCATTATTTCCGGACATGGGAGGGACAGGGATGCAACCTTATACCAATTAAACCCCGGGACCAATGAACCCCGATACTTCGTGTTGAACGAGGACAGGTCTATTACCATGCTTGGAGAAGATATGCAGGCCCTGGACGAAGGAGTGGATAACGATTACGACTACACGTTGGAGTTAAGAGAAGCAGATGAATAAAATTAAAAAAAGCGGCCAATTTTGGCCGCTTTTTTTATACAATACCTTGGGCAATCATCGCTTTCCCCACTTTTTTGAAGCCATAAATATTGGCACCCGTTAGGTAATCCCCTTCTTTGAGCTCGTATTGCCGAATACTGTCTATACAATGGGTATGTATATTTCTCATCATGATGCGAAGCTCCTGCTCCATTTCCAGTTTGCTCCATTGCCTTCCCATTCTGTTTTGCGTCATCTCCAATCCAGATATGGCCACCCCTCCGGCATTGGAAGCCTTGCCAGGGCCATAAAGGATTTTTGAAGTCTGGATAGCATCTATTGCCTCTTGGTTCAAGGGCATATTGGCGCCTTCGGCCAATAGCATTACTTTGTTCTTCACCATTGCCTTTACATCCTCCTTGTCCACTTCATTTTGTGTGGCGCAGGGAAATGCGCAATCAGCATCTATTTCCCAAAGTGACTTGTTTTTACCTTTATAGAATTTAGCGGATTTGAATTTGTTAGCGTACAATTCAATGCCTTCTCTCTTCACATTTTTGAGGTTTTTTAGAAATGCGAGTTTTTCTTCATCTATCCCGTCCTTATCATGGATAAATCCAGAAGAATCAGAAAATGCCACCACTTTGGCTCCTTCTTCCAGTAGTTTTTCAATGGCAAACTGGGATACATTTCCGGCACCGGAAACCAGGCACACTTTTTTATCCAGGATTTCATTGATGGATTCCAGCATGTTTTGGGCAAAATGGATAAGGCCATAACCGGTGGCCTCAGGTCTAAGGTGCGATCCGCCATAGTCTATACCTTTTCCGGTGAGGGTACCTTCAAAGCGGTTGGTGATTTTTTTATAGGCTCCAAAAAGATAGCCGATTTCCCTTTCCCCCACACCAATATCCCCGGCAGGGATGTCCGTGAATTGTCCCAAATACTTATGGGCCTCCTGCATCCAGGCTTGGCAGAATCTCATCACTTCTGCCTCAGATTTTCCCTTGGGGTCAAAATCCGCTCCTCCCTTGCCCGCACCCAGAGGGAGGCCGGTAAGGGAGTTTTTGAAGGTTTGTTCAAAAGCAAGAAATTTCAAAATGCTCAAATTGGTGCTGGGATGGAACCTGAGCCCTCCTTTGTAAGGACCAAGCGCAGAATTCATCTGCACCCTGAACCCCCTGTTCACCTGCACCTGATTCTTGTCGTTCGTCCAGGTAACCTTGAAAGTGATGATACGTTCCGGTTCAGCCATTCGCTCGGGGATGCGTTGCTCAAACCAAGAATCCTCATCATTTAATAGTGGGGAGATGGTTTCAAAAACTTCAGATACAGCTTGGATGAACTCGTTTTCACCCGGGTTTTTTTTACGGATGTTCTCTAGGGTGCTTTTTAAGTTTTTCATAAGAAAGTTTAGCGTAATAAAAAGAGTGGAAGTAGTGGTAGAAAGACTAGGTAAAACAGATGGGTTAGGCTAGTGGTATTGTTTCGACTCCTTAAGCACCTCTTGTATGGCCTTTGCCTTTAGAAGGCATTCCCGATACTCCTCATCGGGTATGGCGTCAGAGGTGATGGCGCTTCCGACCGCAAAATACATAGATTGGCTGAGCAAATCCAAGAAAATACTTCGAATCACTACACTAAAGTCAAAATCATTGGAGGGGGTCACATACCCAAAGGCACCGGAAAACCATCCTCTTCTGAAATTTTCAAATTCATCGATTAATTCCATGGCGCGTATCTTAGGTGCGCCTGTCATACTTCCCATAGGGAAAGTGGCCTTGAAAATTTCCCCCAGGGTAACCCTTGGCTTAAGTTCACCAGAGACAGTGGATATCATTTGCGAAACCTGTTTGAATCTATAAATGCCAAAAAGTTCATCCACCCTCACGCTGCCCACTTCGCAAACCTTGGAAAGGTCATTCCTCATCAGGTCCACGATCATAAGGTTTTCCGCCTTTTCCTTTTCGCTTTCTCTTAGTTGGGCCACTAGGGCATCGTCTTTCTTGGGATTTTGGCCCCTTGGTTTGGTGCCCTTTATGGGCTGAGTGGTCAATACATTACCCTGCTTTTTTAAGAACCGTTCAGGGGATGCACTTACCATAACCTGATGGCCAATTTTAAAATAGGCACTGAAGGGCATAGGTGATTTTTTAGCCAGTTTCTCATAAAGGGATAAAGTGTTCATGTGAGAAAAGGTGCCGCTGAAGGCCTGGCAGTAATTTAATTCATAAACATCGCCCTGTTGGATATGGTCTTGTATTTTCTTGACATTGGAAAGGTAATCGGATTCTTTCAGGTGGGAACGTAGACGGATACCACTGGCGAAGTTATTTGTGTTTATCGGGGACATGGAAAGTAACTCTCCGGCATCCACTGGATGCTCAGAAAATAAATGAGCGGATTTTTGATCTTGGAAAAACTTAAGGCAAAATGATGGCTTAAAAAAAAACTGTTGGGGCAAATCAATCAGTATTGGGTTCTCGCTTTTTAATTGCTCATATTGATTTTTTTGATCATATCCCACTATGCCCACCTTATAACATCCATCAGCGGCCTGATCCAACAAATTGGTCAACTGCTCAGAGCCGGCAAACAAGATGTGCTCAAAAGCTCCCCCTGGGTGACCCATGTCCTTAGGGCAAAAATAGGCTACATACGGAAAGGTTTGGCAGGCCCAGTTGAGGGTCTTTTGAGGTAAGCCTTCGCTCCATTCCAACTTTTGTGAACAACTAAACATATTTACCCCTAAAACTACATAAAAAAAGGGGGTGAAAACAACCCCCTCTTTTCATTATAGCTAAAGTCAGTATTAGTTTGCTTTGATGTCAAATTCCACACTTACGGAATTGTAGATGAATTGGTCCTTGGCCCTGTCGATCACATTTCCTTCATCATTGTAAGACAATCCCCATTCCGTTCTATCGATATTGAATCCTGCTTTGGCTTCCACCACAGAGTCATTGATAGACACATGTGCAGGGAATTTGATGTTCTTGGTGGTTCCCCTCATCGTCAAATTGCCTTTTACCCAATGGGTGGGGCTACTTGGTGCAAGTTCGGAAGAACTTTTAGGGGTGTTTTCCGTCTCGTATTCATCCTTGTCTTCAATTTCATCAGCGCTGAACGGCTCAATTCCCGTGATTTCAAACCTTGCCTCAGGATGGTTAGCAGCATCAAAGAAATCATCGGATTGCAAATGTCCAAAAAGCTTACCATGGTTTTCAGAACCTTCTTCGAGGTCGTGTATCTCTAGCTTTGTGATGTCAAATGAAAAGCTGCCGCCGGTAATGGAATTGCCTTCCACCATCAACTGACCGTCGGTAACAGGGATAATGCCATGGTGCTGACCTTTTGGTTTGTAGCCTCTCCAGTTTACCTTACTGGATTCGGACGCTATGGTCAGGGTTTGACCAGATCCGGCCTTTACTTCTTCAGCCTCTGAAGTTTCCACAGTGTCTCCACCGCCTCCACAGCTAAACATCAGCAGTGAACTGGCGATCATCAATCCTGAAAATTTAATTAATTTCATGTGCGATAGTGTTTTGTTAAGGTTCAGTTTTTATATGAATATACATGCAAACTAAAGCCGTGCCAAAAAGTTCATGTTAACCCTAAAAAAAGCTGATAAAAATAAGGAATTTATTAACGATTAATTTAATTTTATCCTCGGGATTATGGCCTTGATAAAAAAAGTAAACGGAAAAATGCCGGAATGGGGCAGGGGATGCTGGTTGGCAGAAAATGCCACACTAACAGGCGATGTCCAATTGGGAGAGGATTGCACGGTTTGGTTCAATGCGGTGATCCGGGGGGATGTTCATGAAATCCGTATAGGGGATAAAACAAATGTCCAAGATGGGGCAATTATACACTGCACCTACAAAAAAGCCGCTACCTATATTGGAAGCAATGTTTCTATTGCACATGGTGCCATAGTTCACGGATGTACCATTTATGATAATGTGTTAATCGGAATGAGTGCCATTGTGATGGATGGGGCCGTAGTGCACAGCGGTTCGGTAATAGCTGCAGGCGCAGTGGTATTGGCAGGCACTGTTATTGAAGAAAACAGCCTCTATGCCGGGGTGCCGGCTAAAAGGGTGAAAACGACAGATGACAAAATGACCGCGGAGATCATAAGGATTGCAGGTAACTATCCTATGTATGCAGGATGGTATGAGGATTAAGATCAGATTTCCTCTTCCGGCCTGAACCTCATGGACATTGGGTAAGGAAATGCATGAAGTAATTCCCCCTTTTGGATTTTTTGTTTGATATCGTTCCAATGGCAGGGGTCAAATAGGGATCGGTGGACTTCAAAAAAGTGTTGCTTGACATCCTGTCTTCCTATCATAAACCGTTTAAAATCTTCTGGAAACACATCTTGTGGGCCAATATCGTACCAGGGTTCAGCGGCATAAATTTCTTCAAAACTGCTTGGCCTGGGTTTTTCCCTGAAATTCATGTCCACCAAAAACTCAATTTCATCATAATCATAAAAGATCACCCTTTTTTGCCGGGTTACACCAAAATTTTTTGTCATCATATCTCCCGGGAAAATATTGGCCTTTGCCAATTGAAGGATGGCATCCCCATAATCCTCTACAATCTGTTTGGCTTCCTCAAGGCTGCACTCTTCTAAATAGAGGTTAAGTGGGGTCAATCTACGTTCTATATATAAATGTTTGATCACTAAATAATTTCCCTTGATCTCCAACAAAGAGTTTACCGTGTTTTTGAGTTCCTGCATCAAATCCGGGTGAATCCTGTCCAAGGGCAGATGAAAGTATTCGAATTCGTGTGTATCCGCCATCCTTCCCACCCGGTCATGTAGGGAAACCAGCTTATATTTCTCTCTCACTTGCTGCCGGGTCATGTTTTTTGGGGGATCAAAATGGTCCTTTATCAGTTTGAACACAATGTTAAAGGAGGGGAGCGTGAACACGGTCATCACCATTCCCTTGATTCCGGGTGCCAATACAAACTGGTCATGGGTTTGGGAAAGATGCTCCAAAAAATCCCTGTAGAATTCTGTTTTCCCATGCTTATTGAATCCTATGGCATTGTAGAGTTCATAAGGTCTTTTGTGTTTGATCACCGAATTAAGAAAGGAAACCACCTGAGCCGGAATTTTGATGTCGGCCATAAAATAGGACCTGGTGTAGCTGAAAATCCCACTCATGATGTTGGGATCAAAAATAAGGGTGTCTGCAAATACCCCTTTCTCATTGTGGACGAACGGTATGATGAAAGGCATCCATTTATTGCCAATATAGGTGCGGCCAATCAAATATGCTGCTTTATTGCGGTAAAACACACTTTTTAACACCTGTGTTGTAGTGTTCCTTGTAGTGGAATACCTGCTGAGAATGATCTCCTTGACCCCGTTTACCAGATAATCTATATCTCCTTCCTTATCATAAAAGGGAGCACCAAAGTCAAAATCTAACATGATTTGCTCAAAGATTTTTCTCAAGCCTAGTCCTGGGGGGTAATTATTAAAAAGACTTGTTGATGGCTCGATATGACAACTTTTATAGGCCTGATACACGAACATCAATTCTTCGTCCACTGCCAAGCCTGGAAAGGTTTTTCGGATAACGGCATTGTAATACGATTCCGCCAACTCCTGATCGGGTTGATCACAAATATGCTCCGAAAACGCATTTTTTATCTCCCTCCACATTTTTCTACTGAAGGCCTGATTTCCAAGGTGGGTTCTGCACTTTTCAATGGTAACCCCGAGTTTATCCTTGTAAAGCCTTAGCCGTTTTCGGTGTAGGGCCTGTAATTGATCCCAGTTGCGTTCGCTAAAATTTCTTGGAACTAATTTGGTTAATTTTTCAAAGGCGCTCATATAGGCTAAAAACCCCTTATATATGTCGCTTATGGTATTATTTATCAATGAATTAACTGAGTTATTCATGTTGTTTCTATTGTAGTTTTCACACCATTTTATTACGGTTTGGGTTACCGCATATACTTCAAGAAAACAAATCGCATAAAAGTGTTTTTGCAAAAATGGAATTATTACGTAAATTTCAACCAAGTTTATTCATTTTTATGAATAAGCCCAATAGGTTTAATAGGTTTGATAAGTGAAAAAGGTTTGAGCATTGTTCAGACCTTTTTTTTTTTAAAAGAACTTTTTATCCTTTATAGTGGTATAGTATAGGGTAGTGAGCTATAGTTTTTACATACCCGGGAACAGAACCGATTGAATAGGTGGATGAATGAAGGTACCCAGAAAGCAGGAGGAATTCAAAAAGATATTGGCACATTTGGAGGATATGTTCCGTATCAGCCTTCCTGGAATGGAGGGACAATTGCCAATGGCACCGCTTCCATTGGAAGAGGAAAGGTTTGCGATCAAAGAACAAATCAGTACGAGAAAAGGGGCAGTGTTGTTTTTGCTTTATCCGGATGGAGACAATTGCCTGTTGCCATTTATCAAAAGACCAATTTATGAGGGGGTACATAGCGGCCAGATAAGTCTGCCAGGGGGCAAATTTGAAAATGGTGATGCTGATTTGCAGGCGACCGCACTTAGGGAAACAGGGGAAGAACTGGGGGTAAACGCTGATGATATTCTGGTTTTAGGGGGACTATCCAAGCTTTATATCCCCCCTTCTAATTTTACCGTTTACCCCTATCTTGGTTATGTGAGTTATACGCCGGAATTTGCCCCGGATCCCAGAGAGGTCGATCGTTTGATCATATGCGATTTTAAAAGATTGGTGAATAAGGCCGTTAGAAAGAAAAAAGAAATAGAGCTTGCAAATGGCCAAGTCATCCAAGCACCCTATTTTGATATACAGGGGGAGGTGGTATGGGGAGCCACCGCTATGATGCTCAGTGAATTGATTTTCCTCTGGGAAAAGCATGTGGCCGGCACGGTGAAACTATAAAAAAGGCCGAGGGATACCCATGGCCTTAGTGATCTTTCTGTAATTAACATCTAAATTTTATGAAGGGTAACTTTTAAATCTTATGGGAATCCGCAGTTTCACATTTACAACTTTGCCATCCTGCTTTCCGGGAATCCAATCGGGGGAATTTTTCAGCACATTTAATGCCTCGGCATCTAAGCGCCCGTCAATTCCCCTTAGTAAACTAACATCTCGGATTTTACCGGACTCGTCCACAATAAACTCCGCATATACGGTGCCTTCAATGCCTTCTTCCTTAGCTGAGGAAGGGAATGCCAGGTTTTCCTTCAAATATTGGTTCCAGCCTTCCATGCCACCTACGGGTGTGGGCATTTCCTCCACTACGTCAAATACTTCTACCTTGGAGGGCGAACTGGATAGGGCCAGCACCTCCTCAGACTTTGTTAGGGTCAAATCTTCCTCCTTTTCACAGGAGAAAATAAACACTAAAAGGGCAATACAGGGGAGCACTAGTGCATACCTGAACCTGGTCCAAACGGGGGATGGGGATTTTGTCATCATGATGATTCTTTTTTTGGTTTGTAATTGATTAAAGTAATGTATGTAGGCTGCACCAGTTGGAATGTTATCAGGTTCTATGAGCAAATGCCCATACTCCCTTATGTCACTTTTTTGTAGCATTTCCCGGTCAACTTGAAATTCATGGGTTTCTTTTACGCTGTCCTTTAATTGACTAAGAAGGGGGTGAAACCAGAAAAAAACACCGAAGAACTCTATAAAAAGTAAATCCAAGCTATGTAGTTTTTTCACATGGCTTTGCTCATGTGCCAGTATAAGACCCGAGGGCCGATGGTTAGTTGAATAGCTTGGCATGAATATAAAGTTCAGGAAGGAGGAAGCCTTAAAATGGGGATGTATGAATACCTTGCTGCCTCCAATGTGATGTGCCTCAATTTTACGAATCATTCCATACAAGTGAAATAGGCTGCTCAGGAACCGAGCCAGACCAAAAGCCACCCCGCCTGAATAGAGTATCATTAATAAAAGGATAATATCCAACTTGGGTAAGGAAGAGGTGACTTCATGTTGAAAAAAAACAACCTCTTCCAAGTTTACAACCATTTGAACACTGGAGAGGGAAGAGTTGGAGCTGTGCCAGAGAGATGGTAAGCTTAGTAAAGGGATCAGACAGGATAGGATAGGTATTGCCATAAGGAAAATCCTATTCCAGTAAAATTGAGTGGTTTTGGCAAAAAAACAAGCATAGAGACCGTACAGAAGACATAAAGACACACTGGCTTCAAGTAGAAATTGGATGATTGCTGTCATGATTTCTGGTTTTTTGATGCTTCATTGATCAGGGTTTTTAATTCGTTCAAATCCTCATCGGACATTTTCTCCTCCTTTACTAAAAAGGACAGGAAATTTTTTGCGGAGCCTTCAAAATGTTGATTGATTAAACGTCTTGTGCTGTTTTGTCGATAGGCTTCCTGGCTCACTATGGGGAAGTATTGGTACGTGTTCCCAAATGCATGATGATCGAGGTACCCTTTTTTCTCTAGCTGCCTAATATGCGAGGCAAGGGTTGTATAGGGGGGCTTAGGGTTCGGCAGATTTTCTAAAACCTCCCGTATGAGTGCTTTTTGCGTCCTCCACATAATCTCCATTATCTGTTCTTCTGTAGTTGTCAATCTTTCCATACCCAAATGTAAACTAAATTTTTCTAACTTCCTACGAAAATTTCGTAGAATTACGAAAAAAACATATTAAGACTTTAATTTACCCAGCCGTTTGGTTTTAATGGCAATCAAAACCCTTGAGGTCTTTTTTTGGACCTCGGAAGGTTTTCAACGTACGCAAATTGGGCGTCTCTAATTGATGAGCTTTCCCTTAGTATACGGGGTTTGGGAAAACCCCAAAGGTCCAGTGCACGAAACCTTTGAGGTCTTTTACTAGACCTCTGGAGGGTTTTTTTTCGCTCCCAACCTGGGCCTGTCGGATCGATATACAGCCTCCGTGAAAGACCTTCCAGGTTCTGGAATAACCCTAAAGTGGCCAGCTAGCCAAAGCTTCATGAAAACTGTTACCTTACCAGTATGGGTAACTGTTTCTACATTTATCTAAGTGGTTTTCTATTGCTTGGATTAGGAAATCGGTTCAAATATGGGTTTATTACCATGCAATACTCCAGCTGTAGTTGGCTTTTCCCTCATGGGGGAAGAATTTGAGCACCTATTAAGATTTCAGAATTTTCGATGACACTATCTGCATTGGATTGGGGCATAGTACTGGTTTTTTTCATCCTTTCCCTTGGCATAGGTGCCTGGGCCTCCCGGCATGCTTCCAAGAGCGCCCTTTCCTTTTTTCTATCAGGGAGAAATATGCCCTGGTACCTGTTGGGAGTTTCTATGGTGGCCACCACTTTTTCTGTGGATACCCCCAATTTGGTGGCGGACATCGTACGACAAGGGGGAATTGCCGGGAACTGGGTTTGGTGGTCCTTTTTACTTACGGGGATGCTTACCGTGTTTGTATATGCCAAGTTGTGGAGGAGGTCTGAGGTGATCACCGATATAGAATTTTACGAATTGAGATATAGCGGTAAGGCAGCGGCATTTTTGCGTGGCTTTAGGGCGGTTTATCTCGGCATGGTATTTAATGTGGCCATTATGGCCGCGGTTAATTTGGCGGCGATTAAAATCGGGGGGGTAATGCTAGGGCTTAGTCCATGGCAAGTCATCTTTATCGCAGGAGGAATAACCGTTCTTTTCAGCTCTCTTGGTGGGTTTTTGGGAGTCGTTCTGACGGATTTTATCCTCTTTTTTGCAGCGATGGCAGGGTCTATACTAGCGGCCTACTATGCTGTTCATCATCCACAGATCGGGGGGCTGTCCCAGCTATTTGGTCATCCCTCCGTAGCCGATAAACTTTCCATTTTACCTGATTTCAACAATTGGGAGGTGGCGGTGGTGGTATTCATCATCCCACTCACCGTACAATGGTGGGCAGTTTGGTATTCAGGTGCGGAACCCGGTGGTGGAGGATATATTGCCCAGCGTATGTTGGCGGCCAAGGACGAACAACACTCCATGGGGGCCACCTTGCTGTTCAATGTGGCCCACTACGCCTTGAGGCCATGGCCGTGGATCATTGTGGCCTTGTGTTCATTGGTGGTGTTCCCGGACTTAGAGGCATTAGAAAAGGCATTTCCCCATCTAGATGGAAAGATGATAGGTCATGACCTGGCCTATTCTGCCATGCTTACCTTTCTTCCTTCCGGTGTGCTGGGCTTGGTCTTTGCTTCCATGGTTGCCGCCTATATGTCCACCATTTCCACCTGCCTGAACCTGGGTTCTTCTTATATGGTGCATGACTTTTACCAAAGGTTTATACATCCTGAGGCCAGTGAAAAAAGGCTGGTGACAGTAGCAAGGCTGGTTACCTTATTGTTGATGATTTTCTCATCCCTTTTGGCTTTGGTGTTGCAAAATGCCCTTTCTGCTTTCCATATCTTGATGCAGATTGGGGCTGGGACCGGGCTATTGTTTTTGCTCCGGTGGTTTTGGTACAGGATCAACCCTTACAGTGAACTTACGGCCATGGTGGTTTCTTTTGCTATGGCTTTGGTGTTTTTGGGAATAGAGCATTATCAAGGGCTAAGGCTTGAGGCTTTTCTGGCATCAGGAATGGAGCTGGAAATAGCCAATGAACAGCTTTGGATTCTCAAAACCCATGAGCAACTGTTGATAGGCGTGGGGGTTACAACTCTATCTTGGTTGCTAGTTACCTGGCTAACCCCCAGCGATAATTTTGAGGACTTGGAAAGGTTTTACCGAAAGGTACGGCCTGGGAAAATAGGATGGGAAAAGGTCATCCAATATTGTGCATCTAAGGGAAGAGCTATTCCCTTAGATGCACAAAAATCGGAATGGCCCTTAGGGATAGTGGGAATGGCGGTCGGAGCTTCAGCGGTTTATAGCGGGCTTTTTGCAATTGGATACTATATTTTTGGTTTTTATGTTTTAGCCATATTTTTATCTGTGTTTTTTATTATTTTAACACTGATTTTATTTAAAATTTGGAAAAAATTGAATTATCTTTAAGCTGTATTTTTCAATTTTTAGGAAGTTGAACGGTTGAAGAGATGGGAAGAGGAACGTTTAATTTGGTTTGGTTTATATTAGTGGGGTGCCAAATAGTTAGCCCCAAAACCACCGTACAGGAGCAAAAGGAAGATTTTATGGTAGTAGGCTATGTGATGGTGCCCCATGACCGCCTTATTGATACTGACACCATGGATTTGGAAGGGCTTACCGACCTTAACCTGGCTTTCATCAATCCCGACCCTCGAGGAAATTTGCCCCAAAGGGAGGAATTGGGCAACCTGGTGGAGCGGCTTCAGGAAAAGGGTATACGAACCTATTTTTCCATTGGTGGAAATCATGCACCCGGACATTTGGGAAGGTTAATGCATAAAGACAACCGAGAAGCATTCATTGAACAGTTGCTGACCTATACGCTGCAATATGGCTTTGATGGTATAGATTTCACCTTGAGCCATGACTTGGTAAATGAGGACTTCAATCAGTTTCTGAAAGCGGCTCACAAAAAATTCCAACCCCATGACCTAAGAATTACAGCCGCTCTAAGTGCCTGGAGTTCCAATAAAATTTCCGATAAAACCCTGTCTCTTTTGGATTGTATCTATATCATGTCATTTGATAAGACAGGGCCATGGAACCCTCTGGGTTTCGGTCAGCATGCCCCCGTCGAAATGGCCAAAGAGGATTATGAGTATTTTCATAAGAAGCGGAACATTCCTGCCCACAAACTCCTCATAGGTATGCCGCTTTTTGGCAGGGCTTTTGGCCCTTGGGCCAAACCGGACTGGGGCTATAGTGAAATCCTGGAACAGTTCCCGGATGCGCTGGACCAGGATAAAATCACTTTGCCTGAGGGTGGAGTTCTTTATTTCAATGGACCAAAGACCCTGATGGAAAAGGTGAATTATTCCAAAAGAGTGGGAGCGGCTGGAGTGATGCTTTGGTCCCTTTTGGATGATGCAAAAGGGGAATCTTCCCTGCTCAGGGCCATTAATCATCAGTTAGACCAAGAACAAAACCTTGCCCATACTTTCTGAATAATATAATTACGAATGACGAAAGGATTAATTAGGGCTCACGAATTGCTCAAAAACAGAATTGGATAGATCTTTTTTTGATCCCTCCCATCACTCATCATTCATGCTTCAGTCTTCCATTATCCGTCATCCAAATTCTTTCCATTTTCAATTTTCAATTCTCCATATTCAATTTTCCATTCCCCCCAATCCATACGAATAAAGCTCTTCTCCATATTCTTCGAAGAAGTCGAAGCTTATTTTGGGAACATTTTGCTGGGGGACTACTTTTACCCTTAAAAAACCACCTGAGGGTTCTGTACTTGTGTATGGCTGTACGATAAGTCCCTCAGGATCATTGGAGTTTTTGGTGCCCGGATCCACGCCTAAGCGGGAGTTCTGATCCACCATCGCCCCACAACTGAATTCCTGAAAGCCAGTGGGATGAATGGAATGATATTGCCAATGCCTGTCACCGGTAATGATGAAAAAGGATTCTCTGTCAAAATCATTGGAGGATAACCAATTGAAAAATTCGTTACCTTCAGTGAGGAAACCATCCGGGTTGGTGTGATTGTCTTTTTTCCCTGCTCCGTCCGGGCCTACCATAGGGGTAGGGGTGACTAGGATTTTATAGGTGGCATCGCTATCCTTTAGGGTTTTCTTTAACCATGCTTTTTGTTTTTCCCCCCAAATGGTTTTGTCCGGTCCATCCGGCCACTCATTAGGACTTCGGTAGTCCCTTCCTTCCACCATCCAGATTTGTAGGTGTTGATTAACCCTTATTGTCCTGTAAGTAAGAGGGTTTTCTTCCTCAGGATCTGTGACAGGTACTTGCTCAATAAAGGTTTTTATCCCTAATTCATTGGAAGGGTTAGCCCCAAATCGGGGGTGTACTGCCGTGGTGTCCGAATCGTCAAAACGGTGGTCATGGTCATCCTTCATCCAGTATATGGGGATTTCTGCAAACATCTTTCGGATCCGGGGCATAAAAAACTGCCTATGCCACATGGCCCTCATTTCCTCCAGGGTCTCTACCTGGAAATCATCCGGATGGTCATAATATACATTATCCCCATTACCGATAAAAAAGTCGGGTTGCTTGGCTAATATGCTCTCAAACCCGTGGAACCCCTCATACTTGTCCTCTCCCCGGTAAGCTTCTGTGCCTTGTGAAGAGGCTTTTCCAAACCCTCCTCCCAGGTAAAACCGGGCAAGGTGAGAACCGGTGACCATCACAAAAGAGACCTCCTCTTCTGCATCCTTTGAAGGTAAGGTACGGAAACGTTGAATGGGGCTAGGGCTATAGTTATTTTCATCGGTTCCATATAGGACACGGTAATGATAGACGGTGCCGGATTTTAGGTTCCTTGGCATAAATTTGCCTATATAGTCATCCTCTGCTGAAACTGAGATCCATGGGGACTTCCTTACATCCTTTAATTCGGGGTCGGTGCCATATTCGAATTGTATTTTCCCTGATTTGCCTTTTAGGTCTGTGGACATAAAGAGTGCCGGGTCATGTACATCTTCGTAGATAATCGTATCCTTTTCTGCCAGTCTGGCTTGAAAAATAATGCTTTCCTGCATAGGCTCCCCCGCCATTAAATAATGTAGGTAGGGTCCTTTACCCCTATTTTCAGGGTTGTTGCAACTAATGGAAAGTAATGCAAGATAAATCAAGGAAATGGAAACGGGAAAAGAATAGTTCATAGTAGGTTAACCTGTGGATATTGGGTAATTTAATTTAATCTTAGCAAATTAAGGCCATAATTGAACTTAACCCAAACTCCAGTGAAAAAGATTAGTATTTGTTTTTTCCTCGCTATACTTGTTTATTCTACTTCTTACGCGCAAAAAAAGGGGGTCATTCAACTACCAGACCTTCCAGGATATCATACGCTTAAGGGTGATTTTCACATGCATACCGTTTTTTCTGACGGTAAGGTTTGGCCTACCACACGCGTAGAGGAGGCCTGGTTGGAGGGCTTAGATGCTATCTCCATTACTGATCACATTGAGTATAGACCATATAAGGCTGATGTACCAGGGAGCCACAACCGGTCTTTTGAAATAGCGGAACCCCGGGCAAAAGATCTGGGGGTCATTTTGATTAAGGCAAGTGAAGTAACCAGGTCCATGCCCCCAGGACATTTAAATGCCTTGTTTCTCACAGACTCAGACGCACTTGAGGTAGAGACCTGGCAGGATGCGCTTAAAACTGCCAGGGATCAAGGAGCCTTTATTTTCTGGGATCATCCGGGATGGGCAAGGCAACAGCCGGATACTACCCTTTGGTGGGAAGAGCATACATGGCTACTCGAAAACGATATGCTCCACGGCATAGAAGTCGTGAATGGCCCGGATTATTATTATGAAGGACATCAGTTTGCCATGGAACATGGACTTACTATTATGTCGAACACCGATGTACACAATCCTATAGGTATGGATTATGACGTAAAGGGAGGTCAAATCCGTCCTTTAACCCTGATTTTCGCCAAAGAGAAAACAGCAGAAGCCATAAAGGAGGCATTTTTTGCAGGTAGGACGGCAGCTTTTTTTCAAGGTAAGGTCGCAGGTAAAGCAGAGTGGCTGGAACCTTTATTCATGGAGTGCCTGGAAATAAAAAGCGTTGAACGAAGAGGCACAACCTTTATCATAAAGGTGAAGAACAATTCTGATATACCCTTACACCTGACAAAGAAAGCTGGTAAAAACCCGAATTTAGCGTTTTTTAGGGATTTAAGATTAGACCCTGGCCATGAAAGCATATTTTCAGTTGACCTTGAGGGTGATAGAGATGTCAGCGCCATTTCCTTAAACCTGGTGGTGGATAATTTCTTTACTACCCCTGGCACAGGGATGCCCATTACCTTGGAGTTCAAATAATGATGAAATCGAGGATGACGAGCACGTCACACACTGGGATGCCCCGATAGCTACGGGGCGTTGCGAGATTCTCCCGAAGTGAATTCGGGACAGGCTCCCGAAGCGAGTCCCCCGAAACAAGTTCGGGGCAGGCAGGGGCAGGCTATCCCGAAGATCGGGACAAGTTGTGGCAAATAAAAATCAATTATAAACACATG
>PXCO01000402.1 GCA_003565295.1 Cyclobacteriaceae bacterium | reverse complement strand
GTAAAAAGTATTCCCTCCTTTGCCACCCGATCGAAACCCGGTGTGTGAACTAGCCTTTCACCAGCAGTAGATGTATGCGGCCAGGACTGATCATCGGTTATATAAAACAGGATGTTGGGTTTTTGCGCCTTTAGTTCATTTGAAAGGTCTTTCTCAGATGAATCCTGACATTGTGCAAATGCCAGTGAAGTAGCAATAAGGGGTATGTAGTACTTAATAAAAGAGTGTGCCATTTTTTCTTAAACCTATTTCATGACAATACAATAATAGACAAAAAAGATAAACATCTTTTTTACTTATATATTTAAATATCTGAGGATTGGCAGCTATCTTTTCAAATTTCCCTTCACAATTTGAAAGTAGTCAATAAATCTTCATTCCTCCAGGTAATAGTATTTTGGGTTTACATTATTAATTGATATGCTGCCAGAACCTAATGTGGCTAATTTTCAAATCCTGCTTTCCCCATCCATTTTAATAATTTATTGTAGGGTCTGGACCAGGTGCGCTGGAACCTTAGCGGGCCGCCAAGCTCTCGTTGAAAAAACTTTGCGTGTTTTTTATTGAGGTAGGCGATCCTTTCCCGCTTTTTCCTGCTTGTACCTGTTTTCTTTCGCTTGCTTTGTTGCGTCAGGCGATAATGAAAACCCACAAAGGGTAACTGCACCACCTTTCCACCGTTTTTGAGCATTTTGATCCAAAATTCCCAATCTTCCCTACCCATCAACATGTCTTCCGAAAAGCCGCCCACCTCCTCCCCATCTGATTTCCTGAAGAGTGCTGCCACAAAAATCATATTGTCTTTTGCCAAGGATCTAAGGTTAAAGCGTTTCAATTTCCAGGGTTTAATTTCCTTTTCACTGAATTTTACTGCCTTGCAGTACACCACTTTCACTTTGGGATCATGATGGAGCACAGCTACACCTCTTTCAATGTAGTGCTTGGAAATTTTGTCATCCCCATCCAAGGGCAAAATTATTTTCCCATTTGCTGCTTCAATTCCGGCATTGCGCGCCTTTGCCACTCCTCCGTTTGGCTGGTCCAGGACCTGGATTTCCTTGTGTCTTTTTTCTAGTTCTACGGCTTTTTGAAGGGAATTGTCCGTGGATCCGTCGTTCACAATAATGATCTCAAGGGGTCTATAGGTGGAAGCAACCACGGAATGTACGGTTTCTGCGAGGTATTTTGCCTGGTTGTAACAAGGAATGACTACTGATACTAAAGCTTTACTCATCTGTAAAAAACTCCATATAGGTCCTTTCTGTTTTTTTTAGCCCCAGCGTATTCGGTCCAAATTCCTGGGTGAAGTAGCCGTGGGCATGAAGTAAGGATAGACATGAATCATAATCGGTTTTAGTTAATCCCACGTTTTCAAACACGATGGCCGAAGGTTGGGTACGTGGCAAATCAAAAATACGGATCACCTCCAGGTCATAACCTTCGGCATCAATTTGTAAGAGGTCAATGTTGCGAATCCCATATCGTTTTATCAAGGTTTGGGGGGAAATAACTTCTACCTTCTCTTTGCTTATCCAACCATACTTATCTTTGGGTATAGCAATCCCAAATTTTGAGCAATTGGCAGCGACAATGCCATCCTCAAACGCCTTTTCAACTTTTTCCCTGGAAAAGGAAGCCAAACCCGTAGCCCATCGCATATCGGAAAACCCAATTTTAAAAATATCCTGTGTGCCGTCTTTCTCACCTATAGCCGCGCATACTGTTTTTATTCCTTTGTTTTTCGCATAGATTTTTTTGAGAAAGCGTTGGTAGACGTAGGGTTGTGGCTCAAGCAAGACCCCCTTCCAAGCGTCTCTTTTAATGAATTTATGTATGGGGTCATGGGTGATGCCATCGTTGGCACCTATCTGAATAACCGTGAAATCCCCTTTTTTCGATAAAGAATACGCACTTAAAAATTCGCTTAGGCTTCCCTTTCCGGGTTGATAAAGATATTTGTAAAATCCTATGAACAATGGATGGTCGGAAGCACTCAAGTGAAAACGTAGTGATTTCCATTGGCTTTGCAAGATCCTTTTGAGCGGAAATATTAATTTCTGCAAAATCGTCATAAGCCAAAACTACCGAAATTATATGGATTGGATAAAGTATTATAGGTAGAACTTTATCACCTAACCTTTGAAATCAATGGATGTGTTGAGGTTTTTTTATCCCAGAATGGATACCTGTTGCGACACTTTACTTTTTGAAGTATATTCAGCTCCGCATCCTGAAATGCTAGCTGTGGGATGAATGTAGGAAAAGATGATCCTCTGCCTCCCCAATTCAAGTTTGATATTTAGTCATTACTCAACTCGACGCAATTTCCACAATTGAAGCACCCCAGTGATATCTTTACCAACCCTTATCCAATAAATACATGTCCCTTCAAAAACATATTTTCAGCGCATTGGTGTCCCTTACCTGTATTTTATCGGGGTATGCCCAAGAACAGATTTTATACAAGCAAGTTGATTCTGTGAAGTTATTTATGGAACTATACCCTTCAGGGACAAACAATGCTGATGAAAAAAAGCCGGCCATCGTTTTCTTTTTTGGCGGAGGCTGGAATAGTGGTAACATCCACCAGTTTGAACCTCATGCCAAATACTTTTCTCAACGAGGGGTAAGTTGTTTCCTGGTTGATTATAGGGTAAGAGGGCGCCATCAAACATCCCCTTTTGAATCACTCAAAGATGCTAAATCAGCTATTCGATATATCAGGGAAAATGCGGAAACTTTGAATATTGATCCTTCAAGGATTGTGGCAGCAGGAGGTTCCGCAGGAGGGCACCTTGCCGCTGCCACCGCGCTAATTGATGGATATAATGAGGATTCGGATAACCTGTCCATCAATTGCAAACCCAATGCTTTGCTGCTTTTTAATCCGGTAATCGATAACGGACCTGGGGGATATGGTTTTGAGAGGATCAGGGACGAATATAAAAGCTTTTCTCCCCTTCACAATATCCGGAAAGGGGCACCCCCAACCATTCTATTTTTAGGAACGGAGGATGATTTGATACCCGTAGTTACGGCAGAATATTATCAGATGGTCATGGAGCAAGTGGGAAGCAGGTGCGAATTGCGCTTATATCAGGGCGAGGGACATGGGTTTTTTAATTATAGGAACTTTGATCGTTACAAAGAAACACTTTTTGAGAGCGATGCCTTTTTACAGTCCTTGGGTTACATAGAGATAAAAGAACCAATTGTAGATATTGAATAAACACAATAAGTTTTACCATACCCGGGATAAATAGCGCTCCTTTCTTGCTCCAAATCAAAGCGCCTTATCAATTACCACCTTTTCCCCGTCCCATATTTTCTGCTGGGTCCATTTTTCCCTGGGCGCAGACCAAAAAAGATTATCCTCAGGCAGCCCCAGCACTAAAAAGGCTTGTGAACAGAGGTACAGACTGCCTGTGGAGATATAGGGTTCGGCAATTTCCGGTTGAGCACCGTTAAATCCTAAGATAAGCCAGCCATTCTCATCAAATAGCTGATTTCCTTTCATATGCTTTTCAATCACGGCAAGAAGAGCTGCCCTCACCTGGGGAGGGGAGAGGTTTTCAGGTAAAGCTTCCCACAAGGCTACTTGTGAAAGTACTTGAAATGCCCCAAAACGGTAGGCCATGGACCTGCCCACAATAGGGTAGGTCCCATCCGGCGCTATCAACCTTTCTTGAATGGCGGCATGTCTGCTAGCTCTTGTCACATAGGTGTCGTGGTCCCTCCTGCTCCCTTTTTCGGCCTCTAGCAATACCTTCGAAATATCCAGCAGCATTGGCTGAATGACAAAGCTGTTGTAATAGTCAAAATGGAATTCTGGCCCGTCGCCGTACATGCCATCCCCCAGGTACCATTCCTTGTGCTTGTTCATGGCATAATCGATCCTTACCACATCGCCTTCTCCGGTAAATTTAATAAGTGCGGCCTCTATCATGGCAGTGAAAAGGAGCCAGTTGCTGTAATAGGGCCGGATCACGCGGGTGGACTTAAGGGCGGCAATGGTATTGTTTTTGGTGGTTTCGTCCAGTCTTTCCCAGAGTTGCGTTGGAGCCCTCAGCAGCCCATGTGCCAGAAAGGCCGCATCCACCAGTGGCTGTCCGTGTTCGGTAAAGTTCATAAAATCTGCAGCTTCCGGGTCGGTGGCATTTTTTAGGGATTGGTGGGCTAGTTGAATGTATTTTTCCCTCAGCTTTCCTTCTTCTGTATTGTCAGGCCCCAGCTCCAGCCAGGGGGCCATCCCGCCAATCAGTCTGCCAAAAGCTTCCAGATAAGTAACCCTGTCCCTATGGGAGTAGGCATTGGGAGCGGTTTCCACGGGCATATTTTTTTTCAGTTCATCTTTGCTCAGGTGAAGAAGCACAGGGTCTGCAATTTGGGTAAGGTACTGTACAAAGGCCTTTCTGTCCGACGTATCTTGGGAGAATGCGTTGCCGTGGAGGAGCAAGGTAAAGAGTAGGCTGAGGAGAGTTGCTTTGTTCATGCTGGGATGGAGTTGAGTGCTACCTTTAAGTTCTATACAAGAATACGGATTTTTCGGGATGATTTACTAATGGGACTTTTATCAAAATACCATTTAAATATATGCAAGGGCCCTTCTTTTCCTCCACCATAGTACTACATCCTTGAAAGAAACCCTGGCTGTGCCTTTTGGATACATAGATTGGGTTCGGTAGGAGTTCTATGGTATCAACTCCTTGTTATTGTTGTTTTACTCCCATTTTAAGCCCCAGGTCATCTTGCAAAATGATCCAGTAAGATTGTATTGGTAATATAAAATAAAGTAGAAGTCTTTAGGGGGGGTGTGAGATAACTTTGTAGGGAATAAATAGAATATCCAAATTTAAATCATTTTCCCATGAAAGTAAATGTACAAATCCCACGGTTGTGGAAACGAATTTTCATGCTGATTTGCTGTATTGTTATATGGCAACTTGGTTTTGGACAGGATGCGCAAACGGTAAGGGGAACGGTGACTGATGACTCGGGAGAAACCATTCCGGGAGTGAATGTTTTGGTGAAAGGAACCTCGGTGGGTACGATCACCGATATAGATGGAAGTTATACCATCAACATGCCTGAAGGCAGTAATATTCTCGTATTCTCATTTATCGGCTACCAAACCCAGGAGATGAATGTGGGGAATAGTACCCAGATAGATATTGAGATGGAGGCCAGTCTTTCAGAGATGGATGAGATAGTCGTGATTGGTTTTGGGGAAATGTCCAGAGAGGTATTGACTACTTCTGT
>PXCO01000141.1 GCA_003565295.1 Cyclobacteriaceae bacterium | reverse complement strand
TAGTGCTGGCTCAATTTGTGAAACAAACCCGAACGAATTATTGAAGGCTGCCCATATTCGGGAGTTGTTTAACTGCACCACCGCAAAATGTTATTGGGATGAAGGCTGGCACCAGCCCATTGAAAAAGTAGAGGGGAAACGTATCAGGGACAGGTTCAAAGATGAGATCAATTGGGGATTGGCCAATGGGCTCAGGGTAAAAGGCCATCCTTTGGTTTGGACGGTGAGAAAGGCCATACCTACCTGGATGGATAAATACAGCTATTCTGAACAACTTAAAATTATGGAGGACCATGTGAGGGATTTAATCCAGACAGGAGGACACGGGGTGACGCAATGGGATTTATGCAATGAGATGCTTTGGGAACCCTCTTTAAGGAACCTTTCAAAAAGAAATTGGCCGCATATCGAAACCATTGATGAAATATTGACCTATCTAGAGCCTGCGGTACATTGGGCAAAAGAAGAAAACCCTTATGCCATCTATGCACTGAATGATTATGGATTGGTAAAGACCAATGCCCCTGGAGTTACCTCAGCTCAGCAAAGACAACGGTATGTGGCGCTGATCAAAGAAATGAGGCGAAGGGGCTGTGCCCCGGATGCATTAGGTACCCAATGCCATGTTGCAGGGTGGTACACTGCCGAAGAGTTTGTCCAAATGTTGGATGAGTTGTCGGAGGCAGGATTGCCTATTCAAGTAACAGAATTTTGGGCAAAACTAAAGGATTATCCGTTCGATAAAGACCCGAATGGAGAAAATGCAGAGGGGGATTTGATCCGTTATGTGACGATGATTTATACATTGGCTTTTGCACATCCAAAGGTGTCGCATTTTACCTATTGGGGAGGAGGGGATTGGTTTGATGGCAATGGGGAGCCCAATCAGCTATACCATTTCATGCGACAATTGATAAAAGAGAAATGGTCTACCAGAGCAACTTTTACAAGCAACTCGGATGGGGAGTTGAAGGTTAAGGCCTTTTTTGGTGAATATATGCTAAGCTTTGGAGATAAAATGGGCAACCAATTTTCACAGGCATTACATTTAAAAAAGAGCACTAAGGGTGTCCTTAAAATCAACCTACCAATTGTTGTTGGTTAGTTTTGTCTCTATTCTCATGGTGCTAGTACCATATTGCTAAAAAAGGATTATTATTGCCAAGAACTCCTATCAACTACTTTCCCTTAGGATAAGGGTTGGTTTTATTGTTTCCTTTACGAGTAGGCGAGTATCCTGTTCCCCTGAAATTGTCTCTAAAAGGATTTTGGCTGCCAGTTCTCCCATCTCAAAGGAAGGCTGCGCCATTGTGGTGATGGAAGGGCTGATAAACCTTCCCGTGACATCATTTCCAAAACCCGCTATTGCGAGTTCTTCTGGCACTTTAATTTTCATTTCCTGAGCGGCGTGAAGGACCCCAATGGCCAATATGTCCGCAAAGCAGAACAAAGCATCAGGTTTTGTTTTTTGACGCCAAAGTTTCTTGAAGGCTTCACCGGCAATTTCATAAGAAAAATCCTCCAATTCCAGCTCAAACCCATCCACTATCTCCAGTTTATGGGTTTTTAAAGCATCTCTGTAACCGGCCAACCTTTCCTGGCAAACCCCCAAGGTTAGTGGTCCACCCATATACGCGATACGTCTCCGTCCCTGCTGGATTAAATGACTGATAATTTCACTAGCTCCTGCAAAATCGTCGGTTTGAATCATACTGGTTTCTATCTCCCGGCAAACCCTTTCAAATTGTAATAGGGGTATTCCCCTTTCCATTACCTCCCTAAGGTGCGAATAATCAGAGGTTTCTTTGGATAAGGCCAGGATGATGCCGTCCACCCTGCTATTGGCAAGGGTATCCACAATTTCCACCTCTTTAAGGTAGGATTCTCCCGATTGGAAGATCATTACCTTGTAGTTTTCTTCGTAGGCGACTTTTTCTATACCTGCGATGGAATTGGACCAGAAAAAACGGTTGATGGTGGGCACCACCACGCCTAATATCCTTGATTTCTTGCTACTTAGACTGCTGGCAAGCAAGTTAGGATGGTAATTCATCTCCTTGGCCATTTTCAAGACAGCCTGTTTGGTTTCCTTTTTGATTTCGGGAGAATTCCTCAATGCCCGGGAGACCGTGGCGACAGAAACGTTTAACTTTTCAGCAATGTCTTTTATGGTGATAGGCTTTTTCAAAAGAACTTCGGGTTATTGTTTTCATCTTTTTCCATTTGCAATTTAAAACAATTCTATACCCTTTCTTCATTTTCAGTTTTGTTTCCGCAATTTCAAGGAAAGAATGTTATTGTCAATTTCTTATAAGAGTAGGATTGTTTTTGAGGATTTATTAAATGTAAACGTTTCCGTAAACGGTTGCGGTATAAAATTTCAATAAACATCCTTTGTAGGAGCTTATATTCCTTTTCTTATGGTAATTTTGGTTGTAAATACTAAGACTCTCCTAGAGTCCCATTAAGTAAAGCAGTATGAAAGTATTTATAAAGACCATTTTACCGCTGTTGCTTTATTTAAATATACCCTTTGCTCAAGATAAAGGTAATGTAAAGTCAGAAATTGCCTTTAAGGCCAAGATAAACGACTCTACTGAGGTTGAAATCAAGGTACGCAGAAACCAAAGTGGTGAAATTCAGGACTATTTTTCACCTATCACGACCCCGGTATGCAAAGAAGGCCTTTGCTATCAGATGATAATTGAGGTGTATTGGGATTTATTGGGGAATTTTTCGGACTATAAAGTTCCAGACCGGTTTCCACTGACCAAATTTGACCACGAACCATTTTCCGGGGAGGACCATATTAAGCTTCGAAAGATACTTTCCAACAAGGATTCCTATCTCAAGTTTTACACCTTGGAAAATCTGGTAGATCCTTCAGCACATATAGAAAGCGAGGAGGTGGATGGAATTTCAGCCGCCACGCATCCTTCCATACAGCAGGAAGTTGTAAGCGGTGCAGTGTATAGTACCTTTGTCCTATGGCATATTGTAAATGGCTCCATTTCGGAAAAGTCAAAAACCTACACACTGAACCAAATTGAAAGGGAGAATCTCTTAAAGCGTTTTTTGTTGTCGGATAATCACCACTACCAATATTTTGCTTTGGAGCAGGTAGTGGAAGAAGAAAGGAGTATGTTCATCCCTCAGATTATCCGGTTGCTAGTGGAAGGAAGGGAATATGTCCCGTTTTTTGCCATTGAAAAGCTTTCACCTTCGGATTGGCAGAAAGAGGATGTTCAAATCCAGGTGCTGCAGGAATTTGACCTTATGGGATTTGAAATGAGGAATGAAATCCTAAATCGACTTAAAGGCATACGGATTCAGGACGAAGCATTGGAACTACTGGCTAGCAACCTGGACAATTTGTCTGAAAATCAGTTGATCAAAGTTTTGGAGATTATATCACAAAACGAAGGGCGGCTGGATAAATCAAGGATTGAACCTTTTCTTACCCATTCCCACCCTCAGGTGGCCGATATGGCAAGAAAGATCATCAACCCCTAACACTATGAGTATAAACCCAAAATACCCTATCCATGCAGAGTAACAGAAGAAATTTCATAAAATCGGTGGGCCTAAGTTCAGGGGCCTTATTATTTAATGTACCAAACTCCATGGCTAGTCAGGAGCCGGGAGATATTGAAGTATTCAAAAAGGTTTCCTATGAAACCGATGTGCTTATAGCCGGAGGGGGTATGTCTGGCCTGTGTGCAGCCATCGCAGCAGCAAGGAACGGTGCCAGGGTCATTCTGATACAAAACCGGTCCAGATTAGGGGGGAATGCCAGTAGTGAGATTCGTATGCATATTTCCGGTTCAAGCCAGTTAAAACAAGTATGGAGGGAAACAGGCATCCTTGAAGAGCTGGTGCTAACCGAGGCTGCTGAAAATCCACAGCGGTCCTACGAGATCTGGGATTTCATCCTTTACGACAAGGTGGTTTCTGAAGAAAACATCACCCTGCTCTTGGATACAGCCCTCATAGATGCAGAAGTTGAAAATGGGGAAATTTCCAGTATTACTGCTTTATGTTCCCCTACTGAAGAAATCTACGAGATCAAAGCTAAACTTTTTGCGGATTGCACTGGGGACGCCACCCTGGCAGCCAAGGCTGGGGCGACCTACATGTGGGGCAGGGAAGCAAAGGCAAAATGGAATGAATCACTTGCGGTGGACGAAGAGGATAACAAGACTATGGGTAACAGTTTGCTGTTCATGTCCCAAAAGCACGAAAAAGAAATGCCCTATACGCCACCTTCCTGGGCAAGGAAATACACGACGAAAGATTTTGTGCACAGAAAAATCAGGCAATGGGAATATGGGTATTGGTGGCTGGAGCTAGGGGGTATGGAGGATACCATAAAGGATGGACAGCAGAACCGTCACGATCTATTGAGTGTACTTTTTGGTGTATGGGATTATATTAAAAATTCCGGTAACCATCCGGACGCCAAGAATTGGGCATTGTCCTGGGTAGGGATGATTCCGGGAAAAAGGGAAAGCAGAAGGGTACTTGGGGATTATATCATGAAACAGGAGGATATACAAGCCCCAAAGCTGTTTTCTGACCGCGTCGCATATGGGGGCTGGCCTTTAGATGACCATCCGCCGGGTGGAATGAATACTACTGGGGTGGTGCCTTATATTTCAATACCCCTTAAGGGGCCTTATTCCATACCGTTTAGGTCATTATATAGTAAGGATATTCCCAATTTACTATTGGCAGGTAGAAACATCAGTGTTTCCCATGTGGCATTATCTTCCACCAGGGTGATGGCCACCTGTGCCACTATGGGGCAAGCCATCGGCACAGCTATGGCTTATGGCCTCCATCACCGGATCGGCATGCGGGAAATTGCACAGCAGGATCAACATATTTCCGGGTTGCAACAGCTTTTGCTCAGGCAGGATCAATCCCTATTGGGAGTGGTCAATACAGATGAAAATGACCTGGCACGTAAGGCAAGCATCAAAGCTTCCCATGAAACGCAGGAGGAATCAGCATTGGCGGTGATTGATGGGGTGAACAGAAATATAGGAGACGGAAAAACCCATCAGTTGCAGGCAGAATATTCAAATGGGGAACCATCCCTGACCCTAAGCTGGGACCAGCCCATCCGCTTGAACCTGATCCAGCTTACCTTCGACACGGGTTTACACAGGTTTCTTAGGATATCCCCAGAGGATTCGGTCTATCAAAACCAGGAAAGAGGCCCTCAACCGGAGACAGTTTCGGATTTTTCCATAGAGGCTAGGGTAGGAGG
>PXCO01000211.1 GCA_003565295.1 Cyclobacteriaceae bacterium | reverse complement strand
TCGCGGGATACATGGCTGTGCAAGCAATTTATGGCAGGTAGTTAGCGATCCAGATAGGTGGGTGAGGGGGTCCGGAGATATTGAGGACGCTGCTTTTATAATGCGTGAAAGCCTTATTGAATGGGGGGAGGAGGATACGCAAAATAACGTGCAAGTGGTAAACAAATATTTTGTTTTTAAGTCTGTATTTATCTTATGCACCACCCTCTTTATAGGAGTTGTTCTTGAAGTATCATTGGCAACCTCAATTGATCCTGTATCCATTCAACACATTGGTACATCAGAAACCTACACCTATGATGAAATTAAAAGCTCAGCTTATGCGGAAGTCGGTTTAACTGGTGGGCTAAGTCAAGTACTTTTGGTAAAAGGGATACCACAGGGTAATGAAGTTTTTGTGGAGGTAGCAAGAATGCCGCTAGGGGGGTAGGACTGCCGAAATGGGGTGGCAATATCAATGTTGGAAAGAAGTTTCAATTCTCCGTAATGTCAAAGGTTCAGGCACCTAGTATGTCTGGGCATAGAGTGGTCGGTTTTAAGTATGGTAAATTTCAAGGTGCAATTGACAGACACAACTGGGTACTAAGAAAGCCTGGGCAAACATCTATCAACCAGAAATTTTGGCATTATCAAAGGCGTGGGCATTCATACCTTCGGGCATTTTGCCGCCGGGTATTTGGGTACCATTGTCGGCATAGAGGATGAGTCCATTGGGTTTATTTTGGGGGGCACACTAAACGCATATACGGATTTGGCATCAGGCAGTATTGACAATTTTTACGGGGCGGCCCAGTCTTTTGTGGGCGGGGGGCTCTCCAGTTATGCGGGGCTGAGCTTTAGCGAATCCATTAAATATAAATGGAGCTTGGCCGGGAAATCCGGTATGGAGACCTTCACCAAATACGGCCTGCTAAACGTGGCGGGCAACTTTGCCTACGACAAGGAACAGGCGTTTTTCAAAAAGCCCCTGGCCATCCACGGCGCGGCCTTTATGATGGGCGGTATCGGTGCAAGTCTGCAGGAGGGGATTATGGGGAAAGAATCCTCTAGATTTTTAGGTTTAGATTTCGGCGAAAGGTTCATAAAAAGTACTATAAGCTACTTAGCAGAATATAAGGCCAATTATTATTTCAAGACCAAGATGCAAAATGTGAAGTATGGGGATTATCGGCGAAATAAAGCTGCTTCTTTTGGGATCAAATCTTGGTCATACAGTTGGTTGTATTCATTAGGAGGGTAGGTTGATGGGCAGGTACATGGTAATTCTGAATCTTCTTGCGATATGCCTCCTTTGTGGATGCGGAAAAACTGATATTTTTTTTAGAAGTGGTAGGGCAAAGAGTGTGACTCTGAAGTCCTACCAAGAAAAACAGCTACTTATAAGGAATTATGCAATTTTTAATTCGAGGCAGGAACGACTACTTACGGCGGACAATGAACCTTTTCCCATAGATAAGGATAGTCTGAGTCAAGTTATTTTTGAAGTTTTTAAAAGTTTGGATATGGATTCCTTGAAATTTGTTGGTGGTGAAAATCTAATCGATAGTGCACTTTATGTAAAACCGGCTTTCACCTTTGGAAGAATTGAAAGTAACTACATAAAAGAACTAGCGGGAGACACCCAAGGAGTGGCTGTGTTGGTGCCATTAGTGTATGCCTACAATAGATTTTCCTTTACAGGATTTATCTCATCAGGAGGTGTGTCAGGAAGCAGTGGTTGGTCTTTTATTACTTGGCTCAATTTTTTCGTTTATGTCCTAAGGGATGACCAAGTTATCTACAGCCGTCTTTTTGTGTATAAATCCGACCAAGTATGGGCCGACTCGAGAGAAGAAATTTTGGCCGTACCACCATTAGCCGCTGTCAAACAAGAACACTGGGACGAACTGGTCAGACTGGCGATGAAGGATTATATCAAGCGGCTAAAATGAAAAGTCATGAGACCTTCACCAAATACGGCCTGCTAAACTTGGCGGGCAACTTTGCCTACGACAAGGAACAGGCGTTTTTCAAAAAGCCCCTGGCCATCCACGGCGCGGCCTTTATGATGGGCGGTATCGGTGCAAGCTTGCAGGAGGGGATAATGGGGGGAGAAAGGCTTCGTCGTGATAGCTTTACTTTTGGTAAAAGATTTGGCTTGTCAATGTTTGCCTATGGTGCGGAGTATTCTTCTAATTACTATTTTAAAACCAAAATGCAACAGGTAAAATACGGGGATTACAGGAAGAACAAAGGAGCCTCCTACGGAGTAAAATCACTTGCCTATAGCTGGCTCTATACTTGGCATTAATCGGCGGCCATGAGAAAACTTCTTATCATATTAATTGCTTTATGCTCTCTTTTTTCTGGATGCAATAAAGAATATCGAAAATTAAGTAAAAACAAAAGTACTAAACTATCAGTCTATTCGGCTTATGATTCGATATATTTAGGGAACTACAGTCTTTATAACACAATAAGTCATTTATCATTAATTAGGAATAATAAACCAATGCCAATTGATGAAGATAGTGTGATGAAGATTGTAGGTAAATCTTTTAAGAAATTGAAAATTCCATTTGTCAATAATTTTGATTTTGGTGAAAATCATATTGATAGTGCTTTCTATAAAAATCATGTTATAAATATAAGGCATATTGATGAAGGTTGGATTAAAGAAATCGCCGGAAACACAAAAGATAAGAAAGTTCTAGTTCCATTTATCTATATTTTTAATGGGATCACTTTTACAGGATTTATTGGTTCAGGAGGAGTGTCTGGAAGTAGTGGCTTTCATTTAATGACGTTTTTAAACCTGATGCTATTTATCGTTGAAAATGAAGAAATTGTTTACAGTAGTCAGGTATTACACACAACTGAAAGAACATGGGCTGATTCCCGTGAAGAAGCAGAAGCTCTTCCTCCGGCACCTTTGGTGAAGCAAGAACACTGGGACGAGCTGCTCAGGCTGGCGATGGAGGATTATATCAAGCGGTTAAAATGAAAAGGCAAGAAACCTTCACCAAATACGGCCTGCTAAACGTGGCGGGCAACTTTGCCTACGACAAGGAACAGGCGTTTTTCAAAAAGCCCCTGGCCATCCACGGCGCGGCCTTTATGATGGGCGGTATAGGCGCAAGCTTGCAGGAAGGGATTATGGGTGGTGATTTTGGAGATTCTATTTTTAGACCCTTTGCTCAAAGGCTTGGACAAAGTTCTCTAGCTTATTTTGCTGAATACTCTACAAATTATTACTTTAAAACCAAAATGCGGCAAGTCAAATTTGGGGACTATCGAAAAAGTAAAGCGGCTTCTTATGGAATGAAATCTTTCGCTTATAGTTGGTTGTACTCATTCTAACAAAGTAAGGCATGAGAAATTTATTTATTCTTCCATTACTCCTTATTTCACTTCTTTTTTTAGGTTGTGCCCCAAATAACGTATTCCATAAAAAAAGTAGAGGAAAATGGGTTACTAAAAAATCTTACACTACTACCGATACATTGGTTGTGAGAAATTACGGGTTGTACAATTCAATTAATGAAGTTTTATTAACCCCAAATAAAAAACCTTTATTTGTTAATAAAGATAGTTTATTAATGGTTTTTAAGAAATCGATTTACAAAATTGATTTTAATCTCATTGATATCAATTTGAGTAAAAATTTAATTGATAGTTCCTTATATCGGCAGCAAGCAGTAAGAATTGGACATATTGATGATACATATATTAGGACTTTAGCTGATTCTATTATTGGTAATGTAAAATTGATCCCAATCATCTATGCCCATAATCAATATTCATTTGTCACTTCATTTTCTGGAGTTGGTAATTTTAGTAGTAAAGGTTGGTATTTTATAACTTACCTTAGCTTATTTGTATTTGTGATTAAAGAAGATGAAATTGTTTATTCTCGCCATATCCGATATAAATCCGACCAAGTATGGGCCGATTCTAGGGAAGAAATTTTAGCTGTTCCCCCTCTTGCGGCTGTCAAACAAGAACACTGGGATGAACTGGTCAGACTGGCGATGGAGGATTATATCAAGCGGTTAAGATGAAAGGTCAGGAGACCTTCACCAAATACGGCCTGCTAAACGTGGCGGGCAACTTTTCCTAGGAAAAGAAGAGGATGATTTTTAAACATATGATGCGATTCAATTTACTTTATTTTCACTATGGAAACGACACGATTTAAACTACTTGTTATTTTGGTTCTTTTGGTGGCATGTAAAACTTTTGCCCAGGCGCAGGAGATCGAGTCCCGGAATTAAGGAAACAACCTATCCAGAAAACACAAAGACCACGACAGTGGTCAAACCCCGTTAGCCCCGGTGATTACAACCCGGGGACTAAGAAACCAACCAAGTCCCCGGAACCCCAGAAGGGGTTCAACTCAACTGCACCTCATTCTTGGAATAAACAGGGTGGTACAAAAGGTTTTGAATCTAGGGATAAGGCCAGGTGGTAAGAGTATTATCGCCATCCTGACCCGACACCCCCATCTTATCCCGTCTTAAATCGGCCGTGCCTAGTGGCACTTTCTTCCCACATGTTCACTTTGACCCAAGGGTTGAAACCCTGGGTTAATATATTTGCCGTGCCTAACGGCACTTTCCCCCAATGTGTAACCGCCAACCCACGCACCCCAAAACCTCAAAACGCGGGGTGTAGCACCCTCAAACCCCATTGCCTGAAAGCGGTTTACAACCATTATTCAAAAGAACCCGGCTCAGAAAAAGCCTGGCTTGAAAGTTTACATCAGTATAAAATAAGGCTGGAATCCCTGCTTTTTTCAAGGTTCAGCTTGCCTACACTCTTTTGCAATTGCAACCGGGAGCCTTTGGTAAGCTCACCTGATATGCTTTCCAGGTAGCTGTAAACCTGTAATTCACTATTTTCAATATTCAGGTGTAGATTATTTATGACCTGAAGCCTGGCATTTGCTTCTTCTGATGCAATAAGTTCTAATTGGTTAACCTCGAATAATTTATGCCCTGTCTCAAGTTGGCCACCAATAAGAGATATCTTTAACCTGTCCTGTGCGAAATTGTCTATGGATAATTTATTGCGGTTTTCTACTATTACTGTTTCGATGTTTCTTACCTTCAATACAGCATGATTTATTCCCTTTCTTTCCCATTGGGTTACAAAACAAGTGTCGTTTCGGATAGAATAGTCTATATTCACTGGGACTGTGTCATTCGGATAAGTGGTTCGGATAATTTCGAAGGCATCCCCTTTTTCCATATGCAAATTGGCGTTACCACTTATGTGCAATACAGAGAACTCAGCCATCGCCTCACTATTGA
>PXCO01000384.1 GCA_003565295.1 Cyclobacteriaceae bacterium | reverse complement strand
TTATAATTTGTTTTTCAGCGGTCATAACTTGCCCCGGTTTATCGGGGTGGAATCTCGCTTTGATAATCATCCCTCTGTGTGAGGTTCTCCTCATGCCCTGACTGCCGTCAGGACAGGCTCGCTTTCATCAGGACAAATTTAGTTTAGTTTACATTAAACTAAACATGATTTTTGTCATCAAATGACTTGATTTACAACACTAAGCCCAAAGGTGTGATGCAATTACTTCCCCTTGAAGCCCTGCAGGAATGCTGCAAGGCAAAAGAAATCAATACCATTTGGGACTTGACCCAGAATGTGCTGGAACATTATAAAGCTTCAGAGAACCTTTATC
This sequence comes from Cyclobacteriaceae bacterium, assembly GCA_003565295.1. Lineage (GTDB taxonomy): Bacteria > Bacteroidota > Bacteroidia > Cytophagales > Cyclobacteriaceae > Pleomorphovibrio. The sequence continues at coordinate 4,965 of PXCO01000384.1, read as the reverse complement.
TGGAAAACTATGAGAATAGGGGTTTCTGAACCATGGCTGCCCTAAAAGCAAACAGCATTGATATAAAAGTAGCGGATATTGGAATCAGGTTTGTGCTCAAAATTAACATGATAAATATCATGAAATTGATTGATGTTCATTGGCATATCTTGATATTGGAATTCTCAAATTTGGGATCTTCAAACAACTGATCAGGTGAATCTTTTAAAATTTCTGGACCATCAATTTTTTATAGAAGCAGGTGAGATGTCCCGTTTCGCCGCAAGGTTTTTCAAAGAAGCATCAAAACCAAAGCAGGAGTATGAGGAATTCATCAACCAATGTTTTGTGATAGGTTACAAGACCCTCACCCTTGTAGGGGTGACTGCGTTTATCATGGGGCTTGTCCTTACCATTCAGTCAAGGCCTACACTATTGGAGTTTGGGGCGGAAGCCATGTTGCCGGCCATGGTTTCTGTGTCCCTTATTAGAGAAATTGCTCCAGTCATTACCGCCTTGATCTGTGCGGGAAAAATCGGGTCCGGTTTGGGGGCCGAACTTGGGTCCATGAAGGTGACCGAGCAGATTGATGCCATGGAGGTCTCCGGGACCAATCCTTTCAAATATCTGGTAGTTACCAGGGTGATGGCGGCCACCTTGATGGTCCCCTTGCTGTCCAGCTTGGCCAATGCGATTTCATTATATGGGGGATATCTCGGAGTCAATATTAGGGGGCATGTGAGTTGGCACCTGTATTGGTTCCAGGTTTTTGATGCACTATCCTTCGGTGATGTGATTCCCTCATTGATCAAGACCTTTTTCTTTGGGTTTGCAATCGGCATAGTGGGGTGTTATAAGGGATTCAGTTCTCAAAAAGGTACAGAGGGTGTAGGTAGGTCTGCTACTACGGCCGTTATCGTAGCTTCGCTGATGGTATTTATCATTGACCTGATCGCTGTTCAAATTACGGACTTATTGGGACTGACATAGTATATGGTGGAGTTAGCAATGAAAAAACCGATAATAGAAGTAAGGCATGTAAACAAATCCTTTGGGGATAATCACGTGCTTAAGGATTTTTCAATGTCGGTTTACCCTGGGGAGAACCTGGTTATTCTCGGAAAATCCGGCTCCGGAAAATCGGTTTTGATCAAATGCATCATCAATTTGATCCAAGTAGATAGGGGAGATATAGTGGTTTTGGACACCCCTATTCAAGGACTTGAGCAAGATGAGCTAGATGGGTTAAGGGCAGAGGTGGGGTTTCTTTTCCAGAGTAATGCACTATATGATTCGATGACCGTACGCAAAAATCTGGAATTTCCACTTCGTATTCATTGGACAAAAGAGCAACGGGCTTCGGGAGCCGAAGCAGCCGTGAGGGAGGCCTTGGACGATGTTGGGCTGTTACATACTATCGACATGATGCCACAGCAGCTTTCGGGGGGAATGAAGAAACGGGTTGCCTTGGCTAGATCACTGATTTTAAAACCTAAAGTCATCCTTTACGATGAACCCACCACCGGTTTGGATCCGATTACATCCAGGGAAATCAGTCATCTGATGGTACGTGTTCAAAAGAAATATAATGCCACTTCGGTGATCATATCACATGATCTTAATTGTATAGAAATCACTTCAGACCGTGTCATCATGTTGATTGACGGCACCTGTTATGCGGATGATACCTTAGCGGCACTCAGAAAATCTGAGGATCCCAGAATAAAAGAGTTTTTTGAATAATTATGAAAACGGAAAAAAACATAGATAACGCTAAACTAGGAAGTTTAGTTGTCGCAGGAATCTTGTTTCTGGTGTTTACCTTGTATATGATTGGCAAGAACCAAAATATGTTTGGGTCTTCCATTATCATTACCGCCATGGTGGACAATGTAAATGGGCTGGTACCCGGTAACAACGTGCGCTTCAAAGGAATGGATGTTGGGACGGTAAAATCCATTGAAATGGCCAATGACTCTTCCATATCTGTTCAGATGTATGTACGGAGGCGTATGGTTCCTTATATCAGAAAAAATGCCCTGACTACTATTGGTACAGATGGCCTGATGGGTAATAAAATCATTCAGATCATTCCCCAACCGGGAGATGCTGAAATTGTAGAGGAGGGGGATGTGATTTATGCCGCAGTTCCTGTCAGCACTGATGACATGATGCAGCGAATAGGTTCCAGTAGTGAATTTGTTGAAAAGACCAGTGAAAACCTGTTTGAAATCTCGGAGAAGCTAAATAAGAGCGAGAGCTTTTGGGCCTTGCTTTCGGATTCGGTCTTGACAGAAGATATCAAGAATGCAGTAGGGGAACTGAAACTTGCTGCTTCCAATGCATCAAGTTTGGCAATTGCCGGGAATCAATTTATGGGAAACTTAAAGGAAGGGCAGGGCGTGGTGGGGAGACTGTTTACAGACTCCGAACTTGCTGATGATCTGTCAGTTTCTATAGAGCAAATCAGGGAGTCCAGCAAGCAGGCTGCCACGATGATCAGTACAGTTAATGATCTTATCAACAATCTGGAAGCTGGTGATGGTCCAGCCGGTTTACTGCTCAGGGACACTTCTTTCAGAGAGTCATTGGCAAACAGCATGGTTAACCTGGAATTGAGTACAGAAAAATTCAACGAGAATATGGAAGCCATGAGGAGTAACTTTTTGTTCAGAAGGTATTTCAGAAGGCTTGAAAGAGAAAAGAGCAGGGAGCTGGAAGAGTAGCTGTTGCAAGGAGACCGAGACTTCACTAGGTCCTATTTTTTCGAAAGTAAAAAGTAGTTCCACCCAGGAAAGATAATCGGTTGATTATAAAATTAACTGTCTATAAAAGAGCTATTTAGTTCACACTAATCTTAATTTGCCTAATTCCTAAAACTGGATTAGGCACCCAACAAAACAATGAAAATGTTTGTATTAAAGAATTGTCTCAAACCGTAGATTTTCAACCTTATTTGGTTTCACGGTCTATTGGTTATGGGGAAGGTATTTTTTTAATTGATCAATGACAAATATTTTTTTTACGCTGCGAGGGTTGCGAATTCGTTGCGGCCTCCTTAAAAAACTCAGAGAGAAACCTAAGGTCATTACCTTTCTAACATACCTTAAATACTTGGCAAAAATATTCGGGCTACTTGTTTGCCATCGTGACTTCGTATTATCACCGGAAAAGATTTTTGACGGTCAAATGGGGAAATTATTTTGTTTTCCAAGTCTTATTCATAAGTTATTCTTCCGCATTAGAAAGCTTCATGTTCTAGTAGTATAGATATTGTTCTACACAACATAGATATAAATAATAATTCTTAAAAACATTTTTTAAAATTTCACTTTAGGACAAGATTTTTTTAGATGGGTGAAAGCGACCTTTGGGTTTCCAAAAATGGTAGAAAAATGGGGTTTTCATTATTTCTATTGCGGTAAAAAAATGAAAAGTTGATTGGTAGAGGAGCCTCCTAAATGGTAAAAATTGCAAAGATTAAATATACCTTGAATAGGCTACAATACGCAATTCGGAAGATAAATATCCTCTCGATAGCTCCCTCCTGTTTTAGGAGGGGGAGAAGGGGGTGGTAAAAAACAAGAATGGTTTCTCCATTGAGAAGTTATTAGAACCACTAGAAAGTAAAGTTTCCGATCAACCCGTTTCTTTGATAGTTTTGCAACCAAATCAATAGTAAATCCTTTTTACATTTTTTCTTTTAATTACCCTACGGCCATCAAAAAAGTGTTTGATTGCTGGATTAATTCCTAGTTACTTTGTGGTGAGCCTAACCCTTGTACCTTTAAAAATGAACATGATGGCAGGAAGCCTTGGATTGAAGACCTTATTAGGTCTTACGTTTTTGTATTTTTTCACGCACTCCTTATATGCACAACAAAACAGCATACTCACCGGGAAAGTAAATGACCCTGACACCAAGGAACCTTTGGAGTACGTATCCGTGGCTGCATATGCCCCCTCCGATTCCAGCATGGTGTCTGCTGGCATCACCGATGTCAACGGAGATTTTACATTGGAATTAAAAAAAGGGACTTATTTTATTCGTCTTAGATTTATTGGCTATGAGGAAATGATCCTGGAGGATGTAGCCGTTAACCAAGCTACTTTGTCACTGGGAACGATATCCTTAAATCCGGGGGAAGAGGCACTTTCGGAGGTCGTGGTGTCCGCGGACAAGCTCGCGATAAGGCATAAAATTGACCGGCAGGTATATGGTGCTGATGATTTTGAAGCAAGTGTGGGAGGCACTGCTTCCGACTTGATTAAAAACCTTCCTTCCATCTCCATGAATGGAGAGGGGGAGATTTCCGTTCGAGGGAGTGCTGGGTTTGTGATCTTGATCGACGGCAAACCCGTGCAGGCTGATGCAACATCCATTCTAAATCAACTGCCTGCTAATGCCATAGAGGATATTGAAATCATCACCACCCCTTCTGCCCGGTTTGACCCGGAGGGAAAGGCTGGCATCATCAATATTGTGACGAAAAAAGGAAGTACGGACGGTACTTACCTATTGGTGAATGGCCTAGCGGGTGCCCCAAGCTTGGACACCCATGGAAATGAAAGGTCTCCACAGCGGTATGGAGGGGATTTTACCTTTAATATGCGCAAAAACCGTTGGGATATTTCCCTGGGTGCAGATTACAACCGCAACGATGAGGCCGGTTTCAGGGATGGACAGGTACAGACTTTCCTGGGCAATACGGTTACCTCTCTTCCCTCAGAAGGAGAGCGGAGCCATAAGAGGGAGAATTATTCCGGCCGTGCAGTGGTGGCCTACACAGTGAATCCCCGCCATTCTTTCAATGCGTCCGTTTACGGTGGCAGCCGCTTGGAAACCCGCTATGCCGATATCCTTTACAGGCAAACCCGGACTGTATTGGGGGAAGAGGAGCCTTTTGATGCCCTTAACTATTTTAACATGAATGCAAGGGAGCGCAAAAGCAGATTTTTGATCGGAAGTTTGGATTATAAGGCAGT
>PXCO01000247.1 GCA_003565295.1 Cyclobacteriaceae bacterium | reverse complement strand
ATAGTGGTCAAACACCAATAACCCCCGGGTTCACGAGACGGGGTGCGGAAACGCAATAGGGAATTATCAACCCCGGCAGGGGTTGAACTCCGTGCCCGATGAATCGGACGGGGGTGATATTTAGAAACAGGGATTAAATGAATTCGATAAAATTAAGGATCGCATACAAGATGATGTTTTTTTCTCACCTTACTGTGTCGAGGAGTTCAACCACTCCGTGGTTGTGGAGGGAGTTTGGGATTCGGGTTACCACCGGGCTGTCGCCCGGGGCTAATGGGGTTTGACCACTGCCGTGGTCCTTTGTGAGTTGAAATCAGGGGGTATTTCACCAAAATAAAGAAAGCGGTAGGTTTCATCAATGGAACCTGGTAACCCCCAATCTGATTTCGGTTTACCTGGATGTTTCACCTACAACGTCATCAGGATAAACAAAGAAACCCTTCAGGGTTTCAACCCCATTAGCCCCGGGTCCACGACCCGGGGTAGGGTAACGCGCCATATGGAACCGTCAACCCCGGCAGGGGTTGAACTCCCGTGCCCGATGAATCGGACGGGGGATAATATTTGGTAACGGGGAATGATAGGTTTCGAAAGGATAGAACAGGAAAAGATGTTTTCCCCCACCTTTTTGTGCCTTGGATTTCAACCACTATGTTGGCAGCTATCCGGCATCTCAATAAATGGCAAAAAAACTTGATTTTCTTTCCCGAAAAAAATGAAATCAAGCATGAGGAGAACCTCACACAGAGGGATGATTATCAAAGCGAGATTCCACCCCGACCTGCGGTACGGGGCAGGTTATGACCGCTGAAAAACAAATTATAAACAGATGAAAAGAACCAAAATAGCCAAATTGGGCCATTTTAAAAGCTAACTTAAGTTATCAGGGTAAAAGTTTAAATCCTCACAGGTTTGTTTTTCCATTATGCTCAAGGGACAATCAGGCTCCCTGCGTTCTTAAAATCCTGATAATAACGATTAATTTTTTCTACCTCAAGTCCCTGGTGCACTAATAGTTGATTTCTAAACCTTAAATACGGGGCTTCAGATGGGAGTTCAATGGGCTCTCTTCCGGGGAAAGCCATATTTTGCATGCTATTTTTGGCCCTCAGGATCCATCCCTGATAATTGGGCAACTCACCTGGCTCTCCCATGATGACTATACCCGGATCCTCTTCTTTTTCCTGGGTCACGTTCATCCATGGTCCCGCTGAAACCGGCAATTCCTTGGGGCCTACCTTGCCATCCTCATCATAGAAACCCACGTTTTCAGGCAGCTTAATCCTGGGGGAAAACCCTCCGTAACCTTTGGGATCCTCAGAACCGCCAATACGTACCTTGTCCACCAAAGGCCTGAGTTCAATCTCAGTGGTAAGTCGGAAGACCACCTTATCCACACGCTCAAAAAATAACACCACATGTTCTTCTACCACGGGACCCATCTCGGTCTCCCAGAGCACCTTTGCCTTCAGTCCCGTCCCTTCGCTGAGATCCATCGGGCGCACCTCCACCACATTCCAGGAAATGCCCTCGCTGATCCAGGGGTCAGCCATACGCTTTTCACCTACAAACAACTGGTGCCAGGTCCAGAAAATGCCTCGGTGATGGAGATGATCGGCAGGGAAGTCCTCGGTAAGCGCTGTTCCATCTGTCCCATATAGGGGGTGAATATAATTGGCCCTGGGATACTCCCCATCCAGGTCTTTGGTGGCCGTCTGGTAAAACAGCCTAGGGCTGCCTCCCTCCATAAGTTGCCATCCTTCTTCGTTTTGCTCCCATTTCAGTTCCTGCTCCTGTGCCATACTGATCAGGGGGAGCAAAAGGGCGAGAATAATCCATTTGGCTTGCATGTGTTTATAGTTTCTTTTATCGGTCACCCTTCCTATCTTCCATTTGAAAATCATCCCTGCATACGATGACTCCAATATGCTCGATTTCATGTGTTTATAATTGCTTTTTATTAGTCACATGGAATCTCGCAATCTTAATCATCCCTCCGTGCGTCGCTTGCGTCATGCCCTGACTGCCGTCAGGACAGGCTCGATTTCATATGACCAAAGGTTAACTCATAAAAAAGGGGGAAGTACAAACCCATCCCCCTCTTACTTGCATCCATTAAATACTTAATGTTTCACGTCGTCTTCCCTGATGAGTTGATGCTCTTTTCCGGTAAGGTGTGAAATTATGGCGATCACTCCCAATACCAGGAATAAAAGCAGGTCAAGTCTTATGCCAAAGTACATATCCGGGATGATATCCGCCAAAGAAAGCAAGAATATAACCAGCCCTACAAAGGATAAGTAAATGATGGCAGAGGAGATCTTACGGTTGCTCAATATGCCCAAAAGGATCATGGGCCCCATAATGCCCGTGCCGGCAAAGCTTACCCTTGCCAAGAGTACCAACTGATCGATGACGATGATGGAAAAGAAAAAGGCAATCACCGAGAACACAAAAATCCCGATTTTGGTCTTGGTCATGATGCTGTTTTCATTTCCTTTCAACAAGCCCCTCAGCTCAGACCCCAAGGCAAAGATCTGCGCATTGGTAGTGGAAAGTCCTGCTGCAATCAATCCTATAATGGCCAAAGCGGCCACGAAGTTGGGCTGATCATACAGGAAGGCATTGGCAAAGAATTCGTCCCTGCCATATTCCTGGTACATGTCCACCCCGTACATGCCTATAAAGATAGTGGGCAATATTACCAAGATGGCAAAAGCTCCTAATGATACCGCCATCAACTGCATGGTCTTCATGCTCTTCATCACCACGATACGGGTGGTGAACTGAGGCTGGGTGACAGGGATCATCAGGATCGCAATCAGGGAGGCAAACAAAAACTGCGGGGTGAGTAAGCCCTGTGGACCAGGGGTGGACAACAATTCCTCCTGAATGTTTCCAACACGCTCAAACATGGGGGCTATGCCCCCAAAATGGGACAGACATGCCCAGCCAATGATCCAGATCACTACCAAAAGGAGCAGCCCCTGTATGGCATCACTAAAGATAATGGCTTTTAACCCCCCTATTTCCGCATAGATCAACATGATCAATACAATGCCCAAAGACCATCCCCAGGAGGGCAGGGAACCCGGAAAGGCTGCTTCCATAAAGATGGCAATCCCCTGAATTTGTATGCCCACGTAAGGGATCAAAAACAAGAAAGCGGCCAGAAAGAAAACGTATCCGGCCCATTTGTTGCCGTAACACCTTCCTATCAGCCCTGAAACGCCGCGGAATTCCATTCCTTTTACTTTCATCCTGATTTGGTAACCAAACCATAACAGGAAAAACACCATGGCACCGTCTGATACGGCCAGAAATATCCAGGCACCTACCCCGTTTACCCGGAAAAAGTCCGGCATCCCAAGGAAGGTAAAGGTGCTGAACAATGCCGCGGCAAAGGTGAGCACCCCCAGGGAGAGCCCCACGTTGGAACCGGCCATCATGAACTCCTCTGCAGACCTGCCCTTTTTATAGGACTTTAATGAGGCCATAACCAAAAGGCCTGCATAGATCAACCCGAAAACCCAAACCCAAAAAATCATGACTTATCCTCCTCTTCTTCTTCCATTCCGGGGTGGACACGGGTACCAATAAAGGTGAGCACCACCAAGGCTACCGTGATGATAAAACTTGTCCAGAGGCTATAGGGAATACCTCCCAGCATGGGTTTGGAAACACCCTGAGGGATCACCAAGGGCGTAAAGGTCACCAGGGACAATACCACTGCAGCTACGCAGCTCATATTCCAATATTTCTTTTTCATATGCATTGGGTTTAATCTTTTTTGACTGACAAACAATTCGACAATATACAAATGAATCTTTCTCTTAGGATGCATTTTAAAAAAAGCCCCGGCATTTTATTACCGAAGGCTTTTTTCCAGGAAGTTTAGAGACGGGGAAGGGAAAGCCCGCCGTCCACCATGATCACCTGACCGGTGGAATAGGGGAAACTGCCCGTGGCCAAAGCCGCCACCGCCAACCCTACATCTTCGGGAAGTCCCCACCGGGGCTGCACGCATAATCCTTCTCCTATCAATTTATCGTATTTTTCCTTTACCCCAGAAGTCATGTCCGTGGCGATTACCCCAGGCCTCACCTCGTATACGGGTATATCATATTCCCCCAGCCTCACCGCAAATAACTGTGTGGCCATGCTCATACCGGCTTTTGCCACACAATACTCCCCCCTGTTTACAGAAGCGATGGTCGCTGATATGGAAGATACATTGATGATGGAGCCTTTAAAGGAAGCATCGGACTTTTTCTGGTCCACCATCCAATTGGCGGCAGCCTGTGAAAGAAAATAAGCGGAGTTGAGATTGGTTTTCAACACGTAATCAAAACTCTCCTCAGTGGCCTCAAGGATATCCTTTCGCTCTTTGGGTGCTACTCCTGCATTGTTGACCAATACGTTTAACCTCCCGAATTTTTCCTTGATACTTGCCATGATGGCCTCCCGCTGGGAGGCATCTCCCACGTCTCCCCGGCAATACAATACCTCCGCTCCCAGGGAACGGAGTTCGTCCAGGGACTCCAGGGTATCCTCTTCCGCCCTCATGCCATTGATGGCCAGGTCAAAACCCTCCTTGGCCAGGCATTTGGCGATGCCGAGGCCTATGCCCCGGCTTCCTCCTGTTACTAGTGCTACTTTTTTCATAGCCATATTACAATTCAGGGATGTCCAGCCAACAGCGCTTCTCCCAGCTTTCCAGGCCTTTTTCCGCTAGTTGCACACCTTTGGCTCCCTCCTTCATATTCCAGGGGAAGGGCTCGTCCAGTACCACATGCTTCAGGAACAACTCCCACTGTACTTTAAATGCATTGTCGAAGGGTTCCTGTTCCGGCACCTTGGCCCAACCATCGTAGAAATCTATGGGCTGCACAATGTCGGGGTTCCATACCGGTTTGGGGGTATTGCCATAATGCTGTATATGGCATTCCCTGAGCCCTGCCACTGCAGAACCTTTGGTGCCGTCCACCTGTACGGTGAGCAAGTCATCCCTTCGCACCCTTACTGTCCAGCTGGAATTGAAATGGGCAATGATATCCCCCTCCAACTCAAAAGTGGCATAGGCGGAATCATCCGCCGTACACTTGTAGGGTTTGCCGTTTTCGTCCACACGCTCCTTGATATGGGTGGCACCGGTACAGCTCACTGCCTTTACCTTGCCAAAAATATTGTCCAGCACATATCTCCAGTGGCAAAGCATGTCTACAATGATACCGCCATCATCCTCTTTTCTGTAGTTCCAGGAGGGTCGCTGAGCAGGCACGGTATGACCTTCAAACACCCAGTAGCCAAATTCACCCCTTACCGAAAGGATTTCCCCGAAAAAACCGTTTTCTATCAGGCGCTTTAACTTCCGCATTCCGGGAAGCCAAAGCTTGTCTTGTACCACTCCGTGCTTCACCCCGGCTTTTTCGCAAAGTTCATGCAAGTCCAGTGCAGTCTGGGTATCCACAGAAACAGGCTTCTCGCAGTAGACGTGCTTGCCCGCGGCTACGGCCTGCTTCACTGCATCTGCCCTTCTTCCGGTGGTCTGGGCATCGAAGTAAATGCTGTAATTAGGGTCATTCATTACGCTGTCCAGGTCTGTGGTGGTTTTGCTTACCCCGGATTGCTTGCTCAGGGCGTCCAACTTGGCCTGGTTCCTGCCCACCAAAATGGGGTCTGGCATGATGCTGTCACCGTTGGAAAGTTTTACGCCGCCTTGTTTGATGATTTCCACGATGCTACGCATCAGGTGCTGATTGGTGCCCATCCTTCCGGTGACACCGTTCATGATGATTCCTACTTTATGTTCCATTTGCTTTAGTTTTGCTGATGATTGATGATATGTTGTATGCTTTTAGCAGTGGTAATAACTTTTTACGATGTTGTCCAGAAATTCCTGCTGATCCATGGCCCATAGGCGGTCAGAAAAAATTTCCACTTCATTATAACCGGAAAACCCTGCCTTTTCCACCCATCCTCTGATTTCAGGGATGTTAATGCATCCTTCTCCCATTAGTCCCCTGTCATTGAGCAGGTCCACCGTGGGGCTGTTCCAGTCACAGATATGGAAGGCAAAGAGGTTTCCATTTTGACCGCAGCGCAGGATTTCTTTTTCCAGATGGGGATCCCACCACAGGTGGTATACATCGGCGGCCACCCCTACGGAGTCCGAGCCAATGGCCTCCGCCATGTCGTTGGCCTGTTCCATGGTGTTCACCGCCGACCGGGTGTCGGCATACATGGGATGCAGCGGTTCAATGGCCAGCTTCACCCCATGCTCCATGGCAAAGGGTAATACCTTTTCTATTCCCTCCTGGATCTGCTCCCTGGATTTGGCCAAGGACTGCCCGGGGTCTGCCCCGCACACCAATACGATCATGGGTGCTCCGAGGGCTGCGGCTTCCTCAATGGCTTTGCGGTTGTCGTCCAGGGCTTTCTCCCTTTCGGAACTGCTCACCGAAGGGAAGAATCCACCCCTTACCAAGGAAACAATCTCCAATCCATGGTTCCGCAATCTTTCCCCACATTTGGCGATGTCCCTGCCTTCCAGGTACTGTCTCCAAACCGATATCCCCTTCACCCCGGCGGCCTCATAGCGGTCTGCAGCTTCCTCTATGCTCCAGGTTTTGGTGGTGATGGTGTGAATGCAGAGCTTACTCAGGTCTTTGATGGGTTGAGTACTCATGACAGACAATTAAAGAAGGTGTAATACTTATCTCCTGAGGCAATCCTACTCACATATAAAGCAAGTTCCCGGGCATGGTAATCCCCCCACATGCTGGATTCTTCACAGGCAATCTTTTGTCCTTTGGGCACGTTGTCCCATCCATTGGGCTGATGGTAAATGCTATGCAGCAATATACCCTGATGCTCCTTGTCGGTGCTCAGGTAGGGTTCTTGGAGTAGGGTTTTCAAAACCGTAAGTCCGGCTTGCCAATATTTTTTACCTTTTTCATCCTGACCCTTTTCTTTCAGGTATTTCCCAAGCCTTAGCAGTCCCTGTGCCCCAATGGCCGCCGCAGAGCTGTCCACAGGCTCAAAGTCATTATAAGGATCGGCAGGCTTGGAGAGGTAATCCCCAAGTTTATGAAGGTTGGGTGCCCCCGTATCCCAATAAGGAACCCCATCGGTGGGCGTGTGTGCTATGTAAAAATCACAACTGGCTTCTGCTGCTTTCAGCATAAAGGCTTCAATGTCCCCGCGGTTCCCATAGGAAGATAAATCCTCATCGGATACTGTGGCAATGTATTCCAGTTCCTCAGCAAAACCGCACATGGCCCAGGCCAAGCCCCTGGTCCAGGTACTGAAGCCGGTATATCCCTGTTGGGAGTTGGGGCACCGGAAATTTCCGTCGTTGGTGTTGAACACGCTTTCATGTGCCGTTCTTCCCCATAGGTCGTATCTATCCCGGCCCTCACCGTAGAAAACCGAATAATCGGCAGTGGATTTGGCATGTTGAAGCCCCCTTACCAGTAGATTGGCCCGGGTGTCATTTTCATGCTGTAGCACATGCCCAAGGCTATGGCTGAGCATTAATATACGTACCGTACGTATGGTGTCCACAAAGAGGGAGTGCGGGCCATTGAAGGAGTAGATAAATCCACCGTCTTTGATGTTAGTCCAACGGCTGGCCTGTACCGCACCCGAAATTTTGAGCGCCAGCTCATAGAAGTTTTTCTCCCATTCGTTATGTGGGGTTTTGCCTTCCACCATAAGCCTAAGCAGGTTGCCATAGGTGCTCACATTGTTAAAACCGTGATCATGAACCCCTATGTGGCTGATATGGGGGGCCATTAGTTTCAGCGTCTTTTCCCGCCCTTCTTCCAGAAAGGGTTTTTCGCCTGTTGCGTCAAACTGCAAGATGGCAGATCCGAACTGAAACCCCTGGGTCCATTCCGTCCAGCCGCGGGTAGTGTATTTTCCGTTTTCAGTAAATACAGGGGAGCCCTGGTCTTGAGGATATTCCTTCTTGATGGCCTGGATCTTTTCCCCTGACAATTCCCAAAACCTCTGCAGGTCTGACTTAAGGTCGCCGGGTTTAATGTCAAAATCAATCTTTATCATATGTCTTTTGGGTGTAATTTTATTTGGTTACAGAAGATTAAATCATCCCAAACCCGAATAATCGGCTGGAAATATAATCCCCTAAACATGGACTTTTTAATTTCGGTAATAAAGGTAGATAGTGAAACAGAAAGTTTAAAGGTGTTTTTCCGAATAAAGCTGGTACTTTTCGTTTTCTGCCTTTCTGAAGTCCGAGGGACTCAGCCCCGTTTTCTTCTTAAAAATACGGCTGAAATAAGAGGGGTCTTCGTAGTTAAGCTGGTAAGCGATTTCCTTATTGGATAGATCGGTGTAGATAAGGTAGCGTTTGGCCTGTAGGATCAGCCGGTCCATGATGATTTCCCCGGCGGTGAAACCGGTGATGTTTTTCACATGTTTGTTGAGCAAGGCAGGGGAGAGGGACAGCATATCGGCATAATCCTGCACAAGGTGTATTTTTTTGAACTGCTGCTCCACCATGGCATTGAACTGCTGTACCATGGTATAATGGGGATCGTGCATTTTTTTCTTTTCCGCAAAGTATCGGAAATAAAACTGCCGGCACTTTACCAAAAAAATCTGGAGATAACTTCTAAGGATTTCCCTGCTGCCTTCAAAGGCAGATCTGAACTCTGCCTGCATGGACTGAATGAGACGCATAAGCTGCTCAAAATCCCCTGGGCTAAGATTTAGAATAGGCAACAGGGTGGGATTGTTGAAAAAGGGCAATTGATAGAGCAGATCTTCATGGAAGGTATCCAGGGCGTAAAACTCCTTGGAAAACACCATAAGATAACCATGATAGTCTTTTTCCCTGGAGATGAGGTGTACCTGCCCTGGGGACAGAAAATGCACAGAGCATGAATGAATGGGGTGGGTACTGAAGTCGATCTCATGCCTGCCCGCACCGTTTACGAACACACAGATCTCATAGTACTTATGCCTATGGGGCCTGTCGGTATTGTGAGGGTAGGCGCCCTTATTGATGCTTTTCCCCTGCACCTCATAGAGCTGAAAGGACTGCTGCCCCATGCTTTCGGGCATCTCATAGGTTTTGATGGGCTCTGGCATTTAGCAAAATAAATAAAAAGCCATTACAATCCATACTTGGAATTGAGCCTTTGTGAAGTTAACTTAGGCAATCATCCATATAAGACCTTTTTCCTATGGAACTGGAAACTTCCTTTACCCTTGCCAGCACGGTAGCCTTGCTTAGCTGGGTGTTATTATTTGTTTTTTATCCCAGGCCCTGGGTGTACCGCATCTTATTTTCCGTGGTTTTGGTATTCTTTGCGCTGTTTTACCTACTCTATGTGATCCCCGGGGTGCTTTCCGGCGGGGATGGGGATTTCAACAGCCTGGCGGGGGTGAAGGCCCTATTTGACAAGGATGAGGCAATCCTTGCGGGATGGATACACTATCTGGCTTTTGATTTGTTTACGGGCATGTGGATCACTCAGGATGCTTTTAAGAGGGGTATAGGGCGTTGGTGGTTGTTGCCCTGCCTGATTTTCACCTTTATGTTGGGCCCTGCGGGCTTGTTGTTGTATTTCGTTTACAGGGTGGTCAGGAGCAAGGAATATATGCAGGATCCGTATGGGGTTTAGTGGGCGGCTTTTAGCTTTTGGTTTTCTAGCTGTTAGCTTTTAGCTTTTAGCTTCGAGCTGATATTGGCATTGAGGTTGATTTCGTTATTGGATGATATTTTGGGTTTAGTGGGCGGCTGTTAGCTTTTGGTTTTCTAGCTGTTGGCTTTTAGCTTTTAGCTTCGAGCTGATATTGGCATTGAGGATGATTTCGTTATTGGATGATATTTTGGGTTTAGTGGGCGGCTGTTAGCTTTTGGCTTCGAGCTGATATTGGCATTGAGGTTGATTTGGTTTTTGGATTGTCCATGACTGATGGCTTTGGAGCAAGTGTTTCAAAAAGTTGATCAGAGTAGATTCACTCAACCTATGGGAAATAACGCCTAAGATCACCAATGACCCGGATCACCCCACCCCCAAAACCATTTCCCCTACCAGGCAAATAAAAAAGCCCACACCGAAATGCAGGCTCATGTTCTTAAATTATCCAACGCTTAGCGTATATGACTTAGGGGCCATCTGTCTTCTAACCCTCTATCTGCACTGAGGTTAAGTATGTTGGCTGTGCTTACACGGTCCCAGTTTACATTGATGACTTTGCGGACCACATCTTTTTCCCCTCTTATTACATTGAGGGAGTAGATACCGGTGTTTAACCGATTAAGATTGACCAAGACATATTGCTGCCCTGTGTTTTTTACTTTAAACTCATCCACAAGAAGATCGGAGCTATTTCTTACCCTCACGGCTATTTCTTTATCCAAAGGCAGGGAGCTGACATCCAATTTGACAAATTTCCCTTTCTTGTTTACAGGTCTTAGCATGTTGTCCGGATGATCAATGGTATTGTTGGCAAGCGCCGTTCCTCCAAACATAAACAGCATAGCAAATAACAACAGTAACGGATGATTTAATATAGTTTTCATGGCATTAAAGGTTAGGTAAATAAATAGTTTGGTTTACATATATTTCATACGGTGTTCATTTATTAAGGTTTAAATTAAGATATATAAAATCATAAACTACTTTTTTATATGTATAATTTTCCCCAAATTGTTTACGAATGAATTGATGATTATTGAATCTTTATCATAACAGCCCAAGGATGCAATATTGCATCCTTGGGCTGCTGCTATATTAAATAAATTGGGTCTGACTGAACAATGTTTTTTCTATAAACACCTAATCAATTTGTTCTTTATTGCAAACCTATCTTTTTTTGCGATAGGTCATCGAGGTTAGAGATAAAAACCCATTGAAAAGCTAGTCCGGTACAAAAGACAAATTTGACTTTGGAATGCTACCCCAAAGGGTTTTTTAGTGCCTTGTTTCCTTTACAGCCCCAATACAAGATGGATGGAAAGTTTGTTATCTACCTCTATAAGCCCTCCCAGCTTACGGGGAGGAGAAAGGCCCAAGTCCTCGAAGTTCATTTCCAGATTTGCCTCCAACATATTAGGTAACTCCTTTAATTGAACCTTTTCAAATTCAATGTTCTCCCCTGCAATATCAAGTATGATTTTGCATTCTACCCCCTCTGAGTTTGGGGTGAAATCCCTGGCCTCCACATTCGCTTTGGGGTGTTCTGAGGCTTTCAAGGTCTGCCTGAAGTCCCTATTTAACATGAAATTACCACAGCTAAAGGCCTCTACGGGAATGTCAAAATCCAGCTTGTCAGCAGAGGACAGGTGCAAGGTGTCCAGCAGCCCATTTATGGCATATCCACATGAAAAGCCACCAAAGGAGGTTTCTCCTGCCACGGTGATGGATTTACTGGTAATCACCCATTCCTTGTACCCTGTTTTGTACAAGCAGGGTACAAGGAAAAACGGTAATAGGATCCAATTGAGCATGATTAAAACCCGATGACACCTTCCAGCATCAAGCCCCGAAACCTTCCCCCGTTCCGTATATCGGTGGCCTCAAAGCCAGTGTATTGCTGGTTTACGTATTCCAATTTGGCCAAAATGTTTTTGGTCACAAACCAGCCGCCCCCTATTTGGGTCCTTTCCATGCTCACCTCCGGGCCTGCAACCAGCAGCGGGCCATTTACCCTGTTGTACCTTCCTGCCACATAGAATTTCTCCTGTGAACCAAACCTGTACACCATGTCGGTTGCCCATTGATTCCAGGTCCTGTTCTCTGTCTCGTTCCTCGCCGATCCTGTGCTCTGCTCAAAATTCCCGAACAACTCCACTCCCTTATATTTCACAAAGGGGTTGAGCACCATGGCAGTGATGTTGTCCGTTTGGTTGGGGTTTAAGCGGCCGGAGGTAAACTGGGCAGCCGGGGTGGCCAAGGTGTTTTCCATCACAAAATAGTACCTGCTTCCTGCCCGGTCCCCTCCCCATAACGTGTTTCTATTGGATCCACCGGTGGTGTAAATGGAGCCGGTAAGCCTTACCCTAAGATCCTCCGCCAGGTAGTTGTCATACCCGAATTTTCCGATAAATGAGGGCTGCCTGAGGGAAGGGTTGGTCACCCCTCCCTGGATTTCCCCGCCTGTGATCGCTGCCATGGCAATCCAGCCGTTGTTTTGGTAGAACAACTCTCCCCCTACCTCTGTGGTGAATGCATCCATGATGTAATTGCCTACAAAGGGGTTCCAAAATGCATTCCCGTTGTCCGACCTCCGGAAATGCGCATCCCCGTAATTGATCTCCATATGGCCTACCCTCAGGGTAAGGTACTTGTCAAACCAACCGGTATCGCCAAGTCCCAAAAAACCCAGTTTGTCCACTTGGAGGAAACCTCCTTTCACCCAGGTGTTGGGGTGATGCCTGGAAGAAAGATAGGTGATGAGGTTTAACCGCACACCGTCGGCCAGCGCCACGTCAATGTTCAAATTGGCAGTGGCCAGGTTGGAACCAAACCCGATATCCATCAACTGATTCAGGTTGACTCCGGCCTCATTAAATACAGGTTCGGCAGTATTGGAATGGCGGAGGTTTTGAAATTGCTGGGCAAAGTGTCCACCAATCCGCACCTTCATTCCTTCAAAGGCTACGGTGTCTTCCTTCCCTGTTTCAAAGATGTTAATGCCTCTTTGGTCATAGGGCCGCCAAAACTGCAGGTCTTCTTGTAAACCTTGACCCATAGCTATTCCACTAACCATATATATCAACATGGTTAAAACTGCTGAGATTTTGCTTTTCATAACTTTTCTTAATTTTTGGGTTGAAAATGGGCATTAAAACTTATTGTAATTTCATCCCGGGTTCGGATAGAACCCAAGAGTGCGGTGGGAGGTGAGATTGAAAAATCCGTCAACTTGGTAGGCACCTCACCTGTAAAAACAAACCCCGTACCTTGCTTGCGGATTTGAACGGGGATACTGACCTCCCTGGTCACTCCCGCTATGGTAAGCCTACCTTTTGCTTTGCCGGAGGATTCCCCACCGGAAAAATCCATTAACTCAAAGGCGATTTCAGGGTATTTAGAAGATTTTAGCGCATCATAGGCGTTATTGTCCATTCCCCTGGTACCACTTTTTAACTCCTTTGCCTTCATGGTCACCTTCAATGAGGAGATGTTCTGAAGTTTCCCATCGGAAACCTGAAACACACCAGAACCTTGGGCATCATTGGCCTCCATTTTCCAATCTTTTACAGAGGAACTTCCACTTACACTTAGGCTTGGATGTCGGGCAAGCCTGTAGTTTTCCGTTGTTTGAATTAGGCTGGGTTCAATTTCTGGTTCGAATAAACTATCCGGTGGATCACTGGTTTTTACGGCATAGGCAATTCCACCAAAAATAAACATAACAGCAATCAATAAAGGCAATGGATTATCACATATCGTTTTCATAGTAAATAAAATGAATATTAAATAATCTGGGTTTCTAAAAGTTACTTTACGAAGATTAATTAACTGAGTTGTACTGCTATTTTAAAAAAAAAATTATACTTATTATAAATTTAAATTATGATCAAAAGTGCCGAAAATAATATTATTATAAATAAAAAATCCCACGCATGCAAAATTGCATACGCGGGCTATATATTATTGGTTTAGTATATGTTATCTCACTAGGAATAATGGCCACCTAGTTTCATGTCCGCCATCTCTGCTGATATTCGATACATCGTTCAAAACAACCTGGTTCCAGTGTATATTAAGGGTTTTCCTTATGATATCATTTTCACCTCTCAAAATGTTCATTGAGTATATGCCTGGCTTCAGTCGGTTTAGGTTTACAAGTACATAATTTTGTCCGGTATTTGTCACCGTAAAATGGTCAAGTAACCTCTCCGAATGATCCCTAACCCTAATGCTTACTTCCTTATCCTTAGGTAGGGAGCTTACATCCATCTTTATATATTTTCCTTTTTTGTCAACAGACTTTAGCATGTTGTCCGGATGATCTATAGTGGTATTAGCATAAGCCATGCCACCAAACATAAATAAAATGGCGACCAAAAATAATATGGGGTTCTTAAATAAATTTTTCATGACTGAAATAATTAGGGAGTTAAATAATGTTGGTTTATACTGTTAGTTAACGGAAACAAATAAATAGGGTTTCATAATGATACAATTAAATTTGAAAGAATTAATTTTTTATTTATAACTTAAATAATACGCTATATACATCTTAATATTGATGAATGGGAGGATGGCGAAAATATTAAAAGGAAAGAGGGTTATCATCACCTGCCTGTCGGTAGACCATTACGCACATCCCCCAATACAAGGCTGCCTGCCGGACTGGTAGATGCAGGGACAGGTCTTGACCATCGGTACTTGAAAAGTTATGTGCCTTGAAGATAAATGGAAAAGCCCATGTATGCACTAATGCATAATGGGCTGTGGTTTATAGGTTAGGTAAGATTATCTGATCAAATACAAAGGCCAGCGGGTTTCCTGCCCGTGATCCCTGCTAAGGTTTACTACATTGTTGACTGCCACCTGATTCCAGTGGATGTTCATGATTTTTCTCACTACATCATTTTCTCCTCTCATCACATTAAGCGAATAAATACCAGGCTTTAGTCGGTTAAAGTTTACCAGCACATACTGTTGCCCGGTGTTCTTTACTTTAAACTCATCTACTAATCGCTCAGTATAATCCCTTATCCTGATGGTAATATCTTTGTCCATGGGTAGTGAGCTCACATCCAGTTTAGCATATTTGCCTTTTTTGTCCACTGGCTTAATGATATTGTCCGGATGATCAATATTGGTATTGGCATAGGCCATTCCCCCAAACATAAACAACATGGCGATTAATAAAGGCAATGGATTTTTAACTAGCGTTTTCATGACTTTTGATATTTAATAGTTAAATAATGTTGGTTTATTTACTCTCATATACGGAGTGTAAGAATTTGGGTTACAGTTATATAATTTTTTTTTAAAAAAATTATATAGACACTAGGTCAAATATATATGTTCTGAATGTACTAGAAAAAAAATGGATAATTTTGTCCTATAATTTTTAAAATAAAAAAAGCCCAAATGCACATTAAGCATTATGGGCTTTATATATATAGAGAGTTAATTGAGCATAAATGGCCAACGGGTTTCCCTGCGCCTTTCTTCACTGAGAATTACTACATTATCTACTTTAACCTTGTCCCAGTGGATATCTAACACTTTCCTTAGTACTTCATTGTCATTTTTTAGTATATTCATGGAATAGACTCCCGGGTTAAGGCGGTTAAAGTTTACTAATACGAAGTTCTGTCCCGTATTCTTCACCTTAAATTCCTCTACTAAACGATCCGAATAGTCCCTTATACGGACGGTGATTTCTTTATCCATGGGTAAAGTACTTACATTTAATTTAGCATACTTTCCCTTTTTTTCTACTGGCATTAATAGGTTGTCAGGTGTGTTGTTGCTATTATTGGCATAAGCTATGCTACCAATAAATAATAACAAGGCAGCAAACAACATACCAGTGCTTTTCACAGGAATATTTTTCATGACATTAAAGTTTAGGTAGTTAAATAACAGTGGCATTTAGGAGATATTACGAAGATAATATTCATGGGGTTACATGCGTATATAAAATTTTTTTAAAATTTATATGTGATGAGTAGCTACTGGTAGGCTACTTTTCGCTTTCCCTTTGCTAGTGATTTTGGCTACCCGGGGCACAGCCTGTTATGCCCCAATCTCATTTGCCTAAAATGGTTTTATTACCGACAAATTCGAATAACTTTGCACCAAAAGGGCTTTCATGGTAAATGTCAGCTTTTTCTTTTTCATCAAAAAACCAACTTAAAGTACTGGAAATGGATTTATCTGCACTTACTGTAACCGCCAATAAAGCGGCCAAGGCCGCTGGATCTGAGATTTTAGCGGTATACCGGTCAGCTGATACGGTAGTGGAATACAAAGAGGATAATTCCCCACTCACCAAGGCCGATAAAGGCGCGCATGCGGCTATTCTCCCCATTCTGGAATCCACCGGGTATCCTATTCTCTCTGAAGAGGGCAGGGATATCCCCTATGAAGAACGAAGGCATTGGGACATATTTTGGCTGGTGGATCCCCTGGACGGCACCAAGGAATTTATCAAGCGAAACGGTGAGTTTACCGTTAACATTGCTTTGGTCAAAGATGATAAGCCGGTAATTGGCGTCATATACGTACCTGTCACAGGATTGCTGTACTGGGCCAATCCCGTGGATGGTGCCTGGAAGGAGAAGGAGGGGGCACCGCCGGTAAAGCTGGGTAAGCCCGGGAATGCAGCGGTCCGTGCCATAGTGGGCAGCCGTTCACATATGGATGAGGCTACTTCGGCTTTTATAGCCAAATTTCCCGGAGCTGAAAGCATCTCCATGGGATCCTCCTTGAAATTTATGGCGGTGGCCGAAAACCGGGCCCAAATCTATCCCCGGTTTTTCCCCTGTATGGAATGGGACACCGGCGCGGCACATGCCATTGTATCCGTACTGGGGGGCACCGTGTTTGAGCCTTCCTCGGGCAGTGAATTGGTGTATAATAAGGAAGACCTTACCTCACCCTATTTCATTTGTACCCTTAGTCCATCCCTATTGCCATCAACCTATTAGGCCCAATTCACCCTAAGCCCATAAGGCAATAGTTTTTGAGGAAAAGTTTTGAAAATATAGTGGTTAAGGCTACTTTTACCGCCGCTTGAAACAGCGTTTTTTAATTCCAAAATAGTGTTCAAGAATATGAAGCTATGCTGCGATGATGCTTACAGGCTTAAACCCAAAAGCGACTTATCACTCTTATTTATGATAGGAACCTATTTATTCTTTTGTGATCATGATTTTATTATTTCTTAAGATGTCCTTTTATTTCACATGCTCTATCTCTGTGACTGAGGGGGCGAAGCTGTAAATTCACCTAAAAATGAAAAGAATACTTATCACCGGGGGGGCAGGATTTTTAGGTTCCCACCTCATTGACAGACTTATTGCCGAAGGTAACGAGGTGCTCTGTGTGGACAACCTCTTCACCGGCAGAAGGTCCAATATCCATCACCTACTGGATCATAAGAATTTTGAGCTCATGCGCCATGATGTCACTTTTCCCCTATATGTGGAGGTGGATGAGATCTATAACCTGGCATGTCCGGCCAGCCCGGTCC
The DNA here is from genome assembly GCA_003565295.1 of Cyclobacteriaceae bacterium. GTDB lineage: Bacteria > Bacteroidota > Bacteroidia > Cytophagales > Cyclobacteriaceae > Pleomorphovibrio. The sequence goes on along the minus strand of PXCO01000247.1, from coordinate 3,873 downwards.
ATTACCAGTTTGACCCTGTGCAGACCACCAAGACCTCGGTGATTGGGGCGATCAACATGCTGGGACTGGCCAAGCGGCTGAAAATAAAAATCCTTCAGGCCAGTACCTCCGAGGTATACGGGGACCCGGAAATCCACCCCCAGCCCGAATCCTACAAGGGGAGTGTGAGCACCACCGGCATCAGGGCCTGTTATGATGAAGGAAAAAGATGTGCTGAAACCTTGTTTTTCGATTACCACCGTCAGCACCAGGTACCCATCAAGGTGATGCGGATCTTTAACACCTACGGCCCCAGGATGCACCCCAATGATGGTAGGGTGGTGAGCAATTTCATCGTCCAGGCACTGAAAGGGGAAGACCTCACCATTTTTGGTGACGGTAAGCAGACCCGGAGTTTCTGCTATGTGGATGACCTTATCGACGGCATGTACAGGCTGATGAATTCCAGGGACGGCTTCACCGGCCCTGTGAACATTGGCAATCCCGGTGAGTTCACCATGGTGGAACTCGCAGAGCTGGTGCTGAAACTCACGGGAAGCAAAAGTAAAATGAAATTCCTGCCACTGCCCCAGGATGACCCCATGCAGCGCAGGCCTGTGATCGACCTGGCCAAAAAAGAGCTGGATTGGCAACCGAAAGTAAAATTGCAGGATGGACTGGTAAATACCATCGAATACTTCGACAAAGTGCTGCAATCGGGAGAGTTTTAGTGATCGAACAGTTTTGCCAATATTTAATGTTCTGACCGAAGCCCATACATTGCGGGAGCCGGAATATCACCCTAACAACCCTTTATTCCTTGACATCAAGGAGTTATCCTACTAATAGTAAAAATGAAAAAAAACCTAACAGCCATTATTAACGGTGGGCAAAAGCCCCATGGTAAAGTAAAGGTAAGCGGTGCCAAAAATGCGGCTACGCGGTTATTGGCCGCTGCACTCGTTGCCGATGAGAAAGTTACCCTTCAAAATTTCCCCACAGAACTCGTTGATGCTAATTATAAGTTTGACTTTATCCGCAAAAGCGGGGGTACGGTGGAAGTCGATGAGGAAAGCGAGACAATTACTATTGATCCCGCTTCCTTGTCTGATAGACTATTATCTGATTATAATTTCCCTATTAGGACTACCTATTTATTAGTAGCAGGGCTCATTAAGAAATCCGGCAGGGCCCGGATCCCTTACCCCGGAGGATGCAAAATCGGCAACAGGGGTTATGACTTGCATGTAATGGTCTGGGAAAAAATGGGGGCCATGGTGGAAGAGAAGGAGGATTATATAGAGGTAAGCGCAGCTGGCGGTTTTCAGCCAGCGGCGATAGACTTTCCCATTTCCACCATAGGAGGTACCGAAAGCGCACTGATCTGTGCGGCCATAGCAGACGGGGTCACCACAATCAAAAATGCCTATATTTCCCCGGAAGTAGATTGTTTAATCGATTTTTTAAGAACATTGGGTGCAACTGTTGAGGTGGTTGGGAATAGTTTTGTGAAGGTAACGGGGAGAAAACAGCTTCAAGGTTCGATTTTCCAGGTGATGCCGGACCGGATAGAGGCACTGACCTGGGTGGTGTTGGGCATACTCACACAAGGGGATATACTGGTAGAAGATGTTCCTTTCTCCGCGATGGAAATCCCACTCATCCACCTAAAGGAAGCAGGGATTGATTATTATTACAACACTAAAAGTATACGGGTATCACCGGAATGCCTTACCAATGGAGTGATTCAACCCTTTGAACTGGCGACAGGCACCCACCCTGGCATCATTTCAGATATGCAACCTTTCTATACGCTTTTAGGGCTTCACGGTGACGGGATTAGCAGGGTGTATGATTACAGGTATCCCGAGCGCATCAAATATTGTGAAGAGTTGAACAAAATGTATACTGATGGATTGAAATGGGAGACTGGGGCCATTACCACCTATGGAAAAAAGGATGTAAGACCAAAGGGTGCACATGTGAACTCCACGGATCTCAGGGGCAGTATGGCATTGGTGATGGCCGGGCTGGTAGCCGAAGGAGAGACGGTGGTTTCAAATGTGGAGATGGCTTTAAGAGGCTATAACAAGTTGGAAACCAAACTCAACTCCTTGGGGATTCACATTGAAGTTCGATAATTTTTTTACCCGTTTATAGACACACAAAGATGAAAATTTTCGAAAACTTTGACCTGAAGGCTTATAACAGTTATCATGTACATGCCACTTGTAAGCGGGCATTTATGCCCCAAACCGAAAATGACTTTGTAGATATCTACCGTAATTACCCGACTGACTCAGAAAAGATAATATTGGGTGGAGGGTATAATGTAATCCTTTCTAAAGCTTTTTATGAGAATGATTTCATATTGATCGGGGAGACTTTTTCTGCCATTGATTTCCAGGATAATGGTCTTATCGAAGCAGAATCGGGGCTAGACCTGAAAGCCCTGAGCGAATTGGCGTTGGAAAACTCCCTGACGGGAGTAGAAATTTTTTATGATATCCCAAGTTCTTTGGGGGGCGCGGTGGTGATGAATGCTGGTGCCGGTGGGGAGGATATCAAGGATGTATTACTGAAAGTGAGATTCCTGGATCTTCAGGACCTGCAAATCAAAGAAATGCTTAAGGAGCAAATGGATTTTGAGTATAGGAATAGCTATTTTCAGAGAAACAAGGAAAATATTATCCTGAAGGCATGGCTACAGTTAAGGAAGGGGGACCCGGTCTTGATCAAAACTAAAATGGAGGAAACCAAGGCCGCCCGATGGGCTAAACAACCAAAAGATTTACCCAATGCAGGGAGCGTATTCAAAAGGCCCAAGGGTCATTATGTAGGACCCATGATAGAGGGTTTGGGACTTAAGGGCTTCGCTGTGGGGGGAGCAAAGATTTCCGAGAAACATGCAGGGTTTATCGTCAATTTTAACAACGCCACCGGAGAGGACATATTAAAACTTATCCATGACGTGAAGGAGAGGGTGTGGGATAAATTCGGCGTAGAATTGGAGATAGAACAGCGCATCATCTAAATGGCCTCCTTTGTAAAAGACCTTTTCAGCGTTGGCTTGAGTAAGGGTGGGGTAATCATTTTCACCTTGCTGAGCCATGTGATCATCGCCAGGAAGCTCGGCCCTGAGGCCAATGGGGTAATCGCGGCTTTGAACGTATATCCTGCCCTTTTCATCACCTTTGGATCCCTGGGCATCAGTCAGGCCACTACCTACTTTGTGGGACAAAAGCGGTATCCATTAGAGGACATTAAGAAGGCAATTGCCCAAATTTGGGTGCTTTCTGCCCTATTTTCAGTGCTTTGCTGTTATTATCTGATTGTGAACTTTAGCAATAGCGGGGATGAGACGATATTGGTTTATCTGGCCATTTTACCGGTGCCCTTTTCTCTATTTGTGACCTATAACTCCGGAATATTTCTGGGCAAGAATAACATTGCTTTTTACAATAAGCTAAACTGGATACCGGCTTTTCTTACCTTGCTTTCAAACGCCTTGCTGATTCTTGGGCTGCAATTTGCGATTGAGGGGGCTTTGATCAGCTCATTTGTGGGCTACTTTTTTATGTTTGTGGCGCTGCTTTATATCAATGGGTTTTTTAAGGAACTCAACTTTAAGGTCAATTTCAAGTTAATAAAAGCCATGCTGTCCCTGGGGATCACCTATGCCATTGCCTTGTTGGTGATTAATTTGAACTATAAGATGGATGTTATTTTGTTGGACAAGCTGTCCAATAACTTTGAGTTGGGGATATATTCCAAAGGGGCCAGCCTGATGGAATACCTGTGGCAGATCCCCATGTTGCTCAGTACCATTATATTTGCCAGAAGTGCGGTGGCCAAAGACGGTAGGGCCTTTTCCATGAAAGTGATCCTTTTGCT
>PXCO01000113.1 GCA_003565295.1 Cyclobacteriaceae bacterium | reverse complement strand
TTTTTCAGCGGTCATAACCTGCCCCGTACCGCAGGTCGGGGTGGAATCTCGCTTTGATAATCATCCCTCTGTGTGAGGTTCTCCTCATGCCCTGACTGCCGTCAGGACAGGCTCGATTTCAAATTGAAAAAAAGGCTGATAGATAAACTATCAGCCCAATGAAATGTTACTCCAAGCGTTTTAAATATCGGAAAAATTCACTATCCGAAGAAATGATGAGATTGGTTTTATCGTCCAATGACTTCTCAAAGGCTTCCATGGTCCTTAGAAATTTATACAGCTCTATGGATTGTCTATTTTGGTTATAAGCACTGGCATAAACTTCAGTAGCCTCAGCATCTGCCCTACCTTTGATCTCTTCGGCTTCCTGAAATGCTTCAGATTGTATTTGGGCAAGATCCCTTTCCTTGTTACCTTCTATTATTCTGGCTTCTCCTTGACCTTCAGAGCGAAATTGATCGGCGATTCGGTTTCTTTCACTGATCATTCGATCATATACTCTATCCCTAACCTCGTCCACGTAATTCATGCGCTTGAACCGGAAATCAAGAATTCTCACCCCTAAATCTGCACAACGGGTGTTGGCCTTTTCCAGGATGATCTTTTCGATGGCTTCCCTTCCCACGCTGATATCTTCAAGTACCTCTATTTCTTCCATAAAATCCTCCGTTACTTCGGGATCCCTGTTGGTGGATCTTACCACATCTAAAAGGTCATGGCTGGCAATGGCATTCCTAGTTTCACCATCTAATATGTCGTCCAGCCTGGACTGAGCCGCCCTTTCGTCTCTTAAGCGAATGAAAAACTGAAGAGGGTTGGTTATTTGCCACCTTGCATAAGTATCCACGAAAATGAACTTTTTGTCCTTGGTTGGAACCTGGTTCTTATCACCATCCCATTCAAGGTATCTTTTGTCGAAAAACTGCACTTTCTGAATGAATGGTGTCTTCAAGTTAATTCCGGGCTGAGTCCTGGGTTCTCCTACTGGCCTACCAAATTGCGTGACAATGGCCTGCTGGGTTTCATCAAGTACAAAGATGGAATTGTTTATTACAATAAGTAAAATTACCCCTAATACTATATAGCCAATTTTGTTTTTTTTCATGGTTCAAGTTTTTTTGGTTCCCCACTTAAATTTAACAATGGAAGCACGTTGCTGCCTCTTTCATCTGTGATCACTTTATTTCCAAGTTTAGGGAGTACCCGCTCCATAGTCTCCAAGTAAATACGCTGCTTGGTCACTTCCGGTGCTTTTACATAAGAATCATAGACCGCCTTGAACCTGTTGGCTTCACCCTTGGCCCTGTTTACCCTGTTAAGTGCATAGGCTTCAGCGAGCTGAACGGTTTCCAATGCTTCCCCTCTTGCCCTTGGGATCACCCTGTTGTACTCTGCCTCAGCTTGATTGATGAGTGTTTCCCTCTCCTGTTGGGCCTCATTTACTGCATTGAAAGAGGGCTTCACCGGCTCCGGAGGGTTTACATCCTGTAAAACCACCTGATCTATCCTGATTCCATTTTCGTATTCATCGCACATTTCCTGCAATAACACTTCCACACTGCTTGCCACTTCTTGTCTACCTACTGTCAATACTTCATTGACTGTTCTGTCTCCTACAATCTTTCTCACAGCAGCCTCAGACATGTCCCTAAGAGTTTTTTCAGCATTTCTAACCCTGAACAGGAAGTTGAACGAGTTTACGATCCTGTATTGTACCACCCATTCCACATCTGTGAGGTTTAAATCACCTGTGAGCATTAAGCTTTCATCCGAAAAGCCAGTTTTGGCATATTCGGAACGCTGACCTGCGCCTGTGGTTCTAAATCCAAATTCCTGCTTCAATTGTCTTTGCACAGGTATTTTGTACATGGTTTCTGCAAAGGGAATAATAAAATTAAGACCAGGTTGAACGGTGCGGTTATATTCACCAAGCTGGATGACCACCCCTTCCTCTTCGGGCCCTACCGTTTTAACGGCCATGGCCATGGCTATTAAAAGGATCAAACCTACGATGATTTTTGCGAGGTATTTTTTTATCCAATCCGGGTTTATGTTAATTTCAAATTGTTCATTTGCCATTTATCGTTACATTTAAATTATACAAATATTGGGTGTAAAGTTACAATAGTGTTACTTGATTCCTATGCATAAGGTTTTAAAATACCTCCCTCTAATAAGGCTTTCCTAACCTGAAAATTATATAAACCACAAAAAAGTCACGAAAAGTACCAGCCAAATTATATCCATGAATTTCCAATAGATGGCAAATAACTCTATTTTCATTTTCTCATATGGATTGGAGAGTAAAAAAAGTGATTTAATCTCATCCCTCTGACATTTATTTATTTGCAAGAGCATGACGAGACCGAAAACCATCGCCCCCGCCAAATGTAGGATGTGTATGCCACTTAAGACGTACAGAAAGCTGCCGGAAGCCAACCCGGTAAAGTTTACTCCCATAGCAGTAAGTTCTTTCCAACCCAGGATTTGAAGTCCTGTAAATCCCAAACCAAGCAGAAAGGTGGCGATGAGGGAATTTTTCAACCTCTTGATTTCATCGGCTTCATAATGATGAGGGATCTTTGCAGCTGTGAAAGCACTGACTAATAAAAACACGGAACTGAGAATGAAGGCTTTTGGCATTTTAAAGTTGCCGACTGCGGAAATAGTAGGCTGGGATGCAAAAAAAGCTGTCAAAAGAAAGAGAAAAATCAAAGCACTACCGAACATCCCCAGATATAGTAAAGTCTGGTAGGGGTGAAGGTTTTCAATTTTTTTAAACCAATGTACTTTATCTTGTGTGTGCATTCCCATACTGCTAAATAAACAAAAATCCTCATCGAAGGTTCGACTAAACACGCTTAAATGGGCAAGTTATTTACCGTGGAAAACCGATAAATGTAATGATCATGTAATGTTGGCCTGCACGATTTCCTACTAAGTATGTCCCTATCAAAGGGTTCTTGCGAGGAAAGATTTTACTAAATTGCGCGCCAATTCAGGAAACCCCGAAAATTTCTATGTTGGATAGCAAAACGTTTTTGTCCCTATATCACGAAGACTCTTTTGTAAAGGTGATTAGCGAAACCCTGCAAAGTAATGATTATGATACCTTTCAATGCAGGGGACTCTCCGGAAGTGCGGACATGGTTATGCTGGCTTCCTTGTGCAAGTTGATGGGGAAATTCCATGTTGTGCTGGCTCACGATAGAGAAGAGGCCTCCTATTTATATAGCGATCTTCATTCCCTCCAGGTGCCGGAAATTCATTTGATGCTTTTCCCGGCAACCTTTAAAAACCCCTATCACTATGAGGAAACCGATAATGCCAATGTCTTGGCAAGGGGGGAAATATTGGATCAATTGACAAGATTCGAAGGGGAGCAATCAGCTATAATGGTCACTTACCCTGAGGCGCTCTATGAGAAAGTATTGAACAAGAAAAGCCTCAGGGAAAACACCTTTTCTCTAAAGCTAGGAGAAAAAGTGGACGTGCCTTTTTTGGAGGAACTGCTGCATACCTATGATTTTGAAAAGACAGATTTCGTATATGAGGCAGGTCAGTTTGCGATCCGTGGAGGAATCATCGATGTGTTTTCCTATGCTTACGAGTGGCCACTCCGTTTGGAGCTCTTTGGCAAAGAGGTGGAAAGCATTCGGGTTTTTGATCCAGAAAGTCAGCTTTCAAAGGAAAGTAAGAGTGAAATTCACATTGTCCCTAATATCCAAACCCGGTTTCAGAAAGAAACCCGTATGTCTGTCCTGGAATTTTTACCTCAGGATGCCATTTTATGGGTAAAAGATTGGCAGTTTGTAAAAGATCAGCTTGAAAAACTATTTTCAAATGCCGTACAGCAACACATGCAAAAGAGTGAGGCAGTGGGCAGTGCATCTGCTTTGCTGTCTGACCCTGAGCAACTTTTTGACAAAGGCGAAACCTGGGAAAGCAAGGCGAAGACGTATAAAAGAGTGGAATTTGGGAGCATCTTTTATTTTAAAAATGCCAAAACCTTTGAGTGGCCCTGCAAGCCTCAGCCTTCGTTTAATAAAAACTTTGACCTCCTGGTGGAGAACTTGGTGGAAAATGAGAGAAACGGGTACGCGAATATAATCTGTTCGGATAATGAAAAACAAACCGAAAGGCTCCGGAATATTTTTGGTGAGTTAAACCCTACACTTCGCGCCCAATCCCTTCCGATCAGCATCAGGGGAGGATATGTGGATGAGGTGTTAAAGTTGGTTTGCTACACGGACCATCAAATTTTTGAGCGCTATCACAGGTACAAAGACAAGAAAAGGCCCAGCAAGACAAAGGCGTTGACCTTGAAAGAATTAAAGAGCCTACAGCCTGGTGATTTTGTGGTTCATGTGGATTACGGAGTGGGAAGATTTGCAGGTCTAGAGAAAGTGGATGTAAACGGACGAGCTCAGGAGGCGATCAGGCTGGTATTCCGGGATGATGATTTGCTATATGTGAACATCCATTCCTTACACAAAATCAGCAAATACTCAGGACAGGAAGGTACCCATCCGGCCATGTCTAAGCTGGGATCGCAGGAGTGGGAAAACAAAAAGAAAAAAGTAAAAAGCAAGGTAAAGGACATTGCAAAGGACTTGATCGCCTTGTATGCAAAAAGGCGAAATGCATCCGGATTTAAGTACTCGGAAGATAGTGTATTACAGGTGGAGTTGGAAAGTTCCTTTATCTATGAGGACACCCCTGATCAGGCCCTTGCCACACAGGATGTGAAGAGGGACATGGAGAAACACTACCCCATGGATAGGTTAATCTGTGGGGACGTGGGTTTTGGGAAAACCGAGGTGGCGATACGGGCTGCCTTTAAAGCGGTAAATGATCGAAAGCAGGTTGCCGTTCTGGTGCCCACCACCATCTTGGCCATGCAACACTATCAGACTTTCAAGGAAAGGCTTAAGCAATTTCCCGTGGAGGTTGAATATATAAACCGTTTCCGTACAGCAAAGGATATCAAAAGTATTATTAAGCGGGTAAATTCCGGGGAGATAGATATACTAATAGGCACTCACAGGATCGTGAACAAAGACATACAATTTAAAGACTTAGGCTTGTTGGTGATAGATGAGGAACAAAAGTTTGGGGTTAAGGTGAAAGATCAATTAAAAGAACTTCGGGTCAATGTGGATGTATTAACGCTCACGGCCACTCCAATACCAAGAACCCTGCATTTTAGCCTTATGGGGGCAAGGGATTTATCGGTGATTGCCACCCCACCGCCCAATCGGCAGCCGGTCACTACTGAAATATATACCTTTCAGGAAGATGTGATACGGGATGCTGTAGCCTATGAATTG
>PXCO01000066.1 GCA_003565295.1 Cyclobacteriaceae bacterium | reverse complement strand
TTTTAGATTGGGAGTATAATGACGAATCTTTTCCCCATATCCTACCTGCACCTAAAATGCCTGTTTTTCGAGTTAGGGATCCGGCAAGTCATGATTCTAGAGGAATGAATCTACGCAGTGGGTTTACAATTGAGTTAGGGTATTCGTTATCCAGCCTTGAAGGGGGGCAGGTTTTGCTGGATGCGAGAGATTCTGCGGGCAAAGGTTGGTGGGTGGGGATTTCGGAAAGGGAATCCCTGGAGTTTCATATGAACGATGGTCAGACCAGGGCGGTATGGGATTCTGATGCTGGCATGCTGAAATCAAATAAAGACCAACTGGTGAGCATAACAGTGGATGGAGGCCCAAAAATTATCACCTTTGTGGTAGATGGTATTCTAAACGATGGGGGAGATTCCAGACAATTTGGATGGGGGAGGTTCAGTCCATTTTTTCAATCGGCCGTAGGTTCCTCAGAATTGAAGCTTGGTACTAAAGTGGACGGTAAGCTACACATGGTCAGGTTTTTTGATCGAGCTCTTAAAACTACGGAAGTGATCGCCAACCAATTTTCGACTGGAAAAGAGAAATAGTCAATCAAAATCAATTCAAAACTTAAAATGCCATCACCGGAGAGGAGGAAAATAAATTTCAATATCCCCCTGCCTCAAACCACCCTTGAAAATCAGGGGGTTTTTGAGCCATTTGGTTTGAATATGAAAAAGTCAAATGATCTTCTAACTTTAAACCTGTGTAAGCTAATGGCTCTCAAAAACTCCACTTCAGCATCATAATAAGGTTATAGCCTGCTGATGCAAGTGGCGCATCAGAAGGGCCTATAAAAAGTTGGCTAAGCACACTTAAATCCAGGTCGTTATGAAGGGAACGGGTGTAATTCGGCGATAAAAAGAGGACACTTTCCACCGGAAAATACATGGTGGCCAAGCTAAAAGTGTGGATCAGTTCGTAAGGGTACTGCAAGGTGCTTACCACTGCCCATTCGCTAAAGGTGACGTTATCCGCACGTTGTGGCTCAATGAAGACCATATTTTGGAAGTCAAGGCCTAGGCGTTGCTGGTTGTACACGACTTCGCCTACCCAAAACATTCCGTTGGAAAAGCGATAGTCCCCCGACATGGATGCCACTATATTGCTTGCCTCCCTATCCTCTACGGGTTCAAGATCGTGAAAAAAACTTACTTCCCCCTTCCAGCCCATGCCACCTATATTTCCAGCCCATCCTGTACCCACGGCGGCACGGTGATGAAAATAACCCGCCATCCACTGCAAGTCATAACCCTTGAGGTTGATTGCTCGCATCACTGCGGCTACACTATTTCGGGCATCAATGCCAGGGCTATAGGCGAATTCCCAACGAGATAATGGACCGTCAAAATGGGTGACCCGTATGGCGTCCGTTCCCGGTCGTTCATCGTAATCGAAATCGAAGAAGTTATAGTTGTTAAAAAAATCGTTAGGGTTAAAGACCAGGTTGATGCCCCAGTTGATGCGTTGCCGTCCGGCGCGAATTTGCCAGTCGCCAAGTTGCCAATCCACATAAAGCCTATCGGTGATGGTATGTAGGACGTGTCTGCCACTATTGATCAGCACATGGGAAAACGGCAAAGGCCCCTGATCGCTTTTCAGAAATTCCACAAAAAGTGGATTGGAAAAGGCTTCGCCATAAAGATAACGTGTTCTCTGGCCCATTCGAATGGACCAATGCTCACCGCCATCATAGCGTAGGTTCAGGCGGTTGTGAAGGATGTTGTTGAAACCAAACTCCGAAAAGGACTTATCTGCCCCGAGAAGTGGCAACTCACGTACATATCCTGATACGGTCAGCTTTTCCTCGGTCTGGGCCGGAACCATAAAGGGGAGAAGGGCCATGGCCGCGATATATATTACCCGCCCGATCATTTTCTGTGTTCGTCGCTGTGCAAGGTGCCATCTACCAGGGTGACCACCCTTTTTGCCCGGTCTATGACCCGTTGATCATGTGTGGAAAACAAAAATGTGATACCTTCCTCCTCATTGAGCTGTTTCATCATGTCGAGAAGGTTAAAGGCTGCTTTGGTATCCAAGTTGGCGGTGGGTTCATCGGCTAAGATGAAATCAGGCTTTGATGCCAATGCCCTCACCACGGCTACACGTTGCTGCTCCCCTCCGGAGAGCTCTGCGGGCCGGGAATTCAGTCTATTTCCTAAACCAACTTGTTCGAGCAGTCCGGTAACCCGTTCACGCGTTTCCTTCTCGCCCCTTCCTTGTAGCTGCATGATAAAAGCTGCATTTTCGTATGCAGTTAGCACCGGAATCAGGTTGTAATGCTGAAATACAAAACCGATGTGTTCCAGGCGAAAACGGATGCGATTGCTTTCCGACATGGTGTCGATGCGCTTTCCTGCCACGGTTACCGTTCCTCGACTGGGCGTATCCAACCCCCCGATAAGGTTGAGAAGGGTGCTTTTTCCTGATCCCGATGGACCAATGATACAGGAGAATTCTTTGGGGTCAAACTGTATGCTAATGTCATTGACCGCATACACCGGCACGGTGTCTTCGTTGTAGATTTTGTACAAACCAGAGGTTTCTATTACATGCATATGAGGTTGATTTATTTGCGAATGGCTTCAATGGGACTTAAAGAAAGGGCTTTTATAGCCGGATAAATGGCCGATAGTAGGGCAGTGGCAATTACAATGAGTGCGAGTACCAAGGGGAAGTTTGGATCCAAGACAGGGTGTACCACTGCGTCCACTCCCAACTCGTACATTACATCACTAAATGCTGAAAGATCCAATCCCCGCTTGGCAAACCAGGCTACCAGGAGGTAGCCTACCAGCAGACCAATGGCAGCTCCGCTGAAGGAGAGGAAAAGGGTTTCCATTGCGATGAGCAAGAAAACTTTCCGACGGTTCATCCCCACTGCCATGAGCATGCCGATTTCCCTGGTGCGCTCAAATACCGCCATGAGCATAGTATTGAGCAGCCCAAAGGCCAAACCTATCATAATGAGAATGATAAAGATGTAGGAAAACAAATCGCTAGAGGTGATCATGATCTCAAGAGCCGGCTCAATTTCGTTCCAGGTGCGAACACTGCTTTCAGGGAAGCGTTGTTGTAAAGCCGGGCGAATGCTTTCCAAGTCATTTATGTCCTCCGCCAATACGGCCAATTCGTGAAAATCCTCGCCTATGCCCAGGTATTCGTTGAGGTAATCTTGAAAAACAAAAGCAGTGGATTCATCGTAGCGGTTAAAGCCTGAATTGAAAATGCCACGAACGATAAATGCTCCGGATACCAAGTTGTTTGCCTTGTCCTGATAGGATAACACGATGCGAGAGCCAATACCGACCTTTAATTTTTCTGCTAATGATTCGCCAATAAGGATCCCGTTGTTGGCCTCCCCTTTTAAATAGTCGCCTTCCACGAGATGACGAGAAAAATTGGTGGTTTGGTTCTCGCTTTTTGGTCGGATGCCGTAGAGTTCTACACCACCGGTGTGGGAGGCCGAGGCAATCATGCACTGTATGCGGGTACGTACGGTTGCCGAATTTACCCCGGGGATTTTTTGGACGCTTTCCAGGCCACTCATATCCCCGCCGACCGTTTGGAACACCTCGTTTTCACGGATGAAATCCGGATGATGAATTTGAATATGAGAAATTTGATTTTCAATGAAGTTTTCAAAGCGAGAGTGCATAATCCCTTCCACCAAAGCCGCGGAATACATCCCGGCAACCAAGCCCAGGAAGACGGCAGCCATCACGGCAAGACTTCGTACTTTATTGCGCCAGATGTTGCGCCAAGCCATTTTTATCAGTTGCATAACAGAGGGTTTTTTATTTTCGAGCCGCATTTAATACATTCAGGCGAAACACGCGAACCACCGGATAAGAGACAATGAGCATGCTGATCCCAAATACGATGATGGCCTGTTGGTAGAAAAACTGGGGGTCCAATGAAAACCTCAGCACAGCTTCCATACCGTACTCTGCCATCATGTTCTCCATCCCTTCGCCCAGGGATATGGGATTGAAATAAAAATAGAGCAGTAATGGGATGGCCGTCAATACACCAAGAATCACCCCCATAAAATTCATGAAGAGTGTTTCGGTGAAGATCACTTGAGCCAATTTATGCCGTTGCATGCCCACGGAAATCAGTACCCCAAATTCTTTTTCCCGCTCCAGGGTCATGGTGAGGATGGTGCCAAATATGCCAAAGCCAATAACGATATAGAGGATGAGCAGGAACATCAGTGTTCCGGCTTGGTCAAACTCAATGGTTTTCACCAGCTCGGGCTGTAACTCTTCCCAGGTATAGGCTTGAAGCTCTTCGTAGCCGGGGTGCTCGTTGATGGCATCAACCACCCGCTGATGGTGCCGCAATTGATGGGGCACCAATTTAAGGTGATTAAGTCGATTTTCGGCATCAAACAGCTTTTGTGCCTGAGGGAGAGGCATGAATACCATGCGTTCGTTCAGATCCGGTACCGGGTGCTGCACTAATCCGACTACCAAAAACTTTCCTGCAGCCATTGCACCTTGGAAGCCCTGCCCAAATACCACCAAGGAATCACCAATTCCTAAGTCTAGACTTTGGGCCAGGCCGGTTCCAATGACCACTTCATCTTCCCTACCGGTAAAAAAATCCCCTTGCCTCAATCTTTCCCCAATTTCGTTGAAACGGTGCTCAACCTCATAGTTGATACCAGTGATAAAAGCCACTCGGGTTTTTTCATCGCCGGCGGCCAGGGCAACACTTTCCAGTCTAGGAACGGTGTAGGCGATGTTGGGGAAATCTGCTACTACTTTTTCCATGCAGGCGTCGTCACAATGCATGGCGTTGTCAATGTGCGGTTCATCAAAATAGAGCGTGTCCTGAAGTTGGGCATACCCGGTGGAAAACCGCACCACGTTCTGGACCATCACCTCCTGTGAGCCACGGTCCATTGATTCTAGGAACAGCGCCAAGAGCACAGCAAACAGCACTGAAGATATGGTAATCCAAGTGCGGCGTTTGTTTCTCCAGAGGTTGCGCCAGGCAAGTTTGATCAGCATCATTTTGAAAGGGGGTTATCGGATGTTCTTGAGATTTTGAACAGAGAAAAAGCGGTCTTCAAGAGGTTCATCAAACACTCCACTGGAATACACAAGAATGGTTTTATGTCCCGGTTTGTCATCGGGCACCATTTCCATCCGCGTTGGCATGTTACGATTGCCCATAGTTTGGATCTCAGACAAAGAAATGGTGGAAACCCTGTGTGTGCCCAGCATGGGCATCTGGTATCGAAGATACCAAATTATTCCAGAGGGTGAAAGTCCCTTGTGTGCGGGGGTAACGTCCCGAAGCATTAGCAAGTCGCATAGCCTGCCCTGT
>PXCO01000365.1 GCA_003565295.1 Cyclobacteriaceae bacterium | reverse complement strand
TGCATTTGACCGGGACCAAGGAAGGTTGTGGGTTGGGAGAATGCGGTAACTGTGTCGTTTTGGTTGACCAAAAACCGGTTAATTCCTGTATCTATCTCGGGGTAGATGTGAATGGAAAGGAAGTAATCACCATTGAGGGTGTTCAGAAAGAGATGGAATTACATCCTATTCAGGAAGCTTTCATAGAAGCAGGCGGTTTCCAGTGCGGGTTCTGTACCCCCTCAAAAATATTAATCGCCAAAGCTTTGTTAAGTAAGAATCCAGACCCCACAAAAGATGAAATAAAACAGGCCATTGCCGGTAGTCTTTGCCGCTGTACAGGCTATGCCAAAATAATTGACGCCATACTGCTGGCATCCAAAAAAATGAAAAATTACAAAAAGGAGGCTACTGAAGGTTAATGAAAGTTTTAGAAAAGGAAAAGATGGAATTAAAAAGCAAGCAGCTGACTGTTATTGGAGAGCGCATGCCCTCCAAAGACGGGATGCAGATTGTTACCGGAAAAGCGAAGTATATAGACGATATATTCATCCCCAACATGCTCTACGGGAAAATACTGAGAGCGCACTATCCTCATGCCAGAATTGTAAATATCGATACCTCTAAAGCCGAGAGACTAACGGGGGTAAAAGCGGTTATTACCGCTGAAGACACGCCCAAATTAAGGTACGGCATTCCCTATATTTACGACGAGGTAAGAGATGAGCCGGTCCTTGCTGATGACAAGGTAAGATTTTATGGTGACAGGGTCGCTGCCGTAGCGGCGGTGGACATGGACACTGCAGAAGAGGCACTGGATTTAATAGAGGTTGAGTATGAAGAGCTCCCCGCTGTTTTTGACCCCGAAGAGGCCATGCAGGATCATGCACCGCTAATCCATGATGCTCCCTATAACATTGCGGCACATAAAAAAGTATACGCCGGCGATGTAGAGAAGGGCTTTGCCGAGTCGGACCTTGTTTTAGAGGGCAAGTATAGAGCTCAGCCGCAGGAACATGCACACATGGAGCCACATGGTGCAATTGCCACCTGTGATCTTTCCGGTCGAATTCATGTTATAACAACGACGCAGACACCTTTTACTATAAGACGTGACCTTGAGAAAATGCTTGCCATTCCCCTCAGGTATATAAATGTGGAAGCTTCTATGGTTGGAGGCGGTTTTGGAGGGAAAAACGAGGTTACTGTAGAGCCTCACTGTGTATTGCTTTCTAAAAAAAGCGGCGGTTACCCTGTAAAAATGGTTTATAGCAGGGAAGAAGAGTTTATTGCTTCAACAATAAGACACCCCGTCATTACTTATTCAAAGATTGGGGTTAGTAAAGACGGTTTTATTAAAGCCAAGCAGGCCAGGGTAATCATTGATAATGGAGCATATTCCAATCACGGCATCGGGGTCTGTTATTACATGGGGACGATATTTGCGTCCCTCTACAAGGTTGAAAATGTAAAATATGACGGTTTCCTGGTATATACAAACCAGACTTATGGAGGCGCGTTCAGGGGGTACGGCAACCCGCAGATAACATTTGCTATCGAAACGGAGATGGATAAAATCGCCGAAAAATTAAATATGGATTCCATGGAGTTGAGGTTGAAAAATGCGCCTGTTGAAGGCGAACGCAGCGCCTCGGGAATCAATTTGTATAGCTGCGGACTGAGGGAATGTATAATCAGTGCTGCCGAAAAGGTTGACTGGAAGAAGAAAAAAGCTTAAGTAGCTCAATAATGTAATGGATTAAAATTTTGTAATGGAGGAGTGTTTGCAGATGAAGAAACGCGGTATGGGGATGGCATGTCTTATCCATGCAAACAGCGTCAGATATTACTATGATTCCGAAGGCAGTGCGGCAATGGTAAAAGTTCACGACGACGGCTCTGTTACAGTCCTGGCCGGGATTTCAGATATCGGGCAGGGTGCCCGGACCGTAATGGCACATATCGCTGCTGAAGAGCTGGGAGTGCTTTTTGAAGATGTAGAAGTTATTACCGGAAAGGGAACGGATTTTGTCCCCGATGATCTCGGGGCATACGCAAGCCGCTCCACTTTTATATCGGGCAGGGCGGTCCAGGCGGCCGCACTGGATGCCAAGTTGAAGATCTATAAAGTGGCTTCGGTAATGCTGGGAGTTGAACCAAACCAGCTGGAGTCTAAAGAGAGAAAAATTTATGTTAAAAATCAACCGGACAAGTATGTTGATTTTGAAAAAGCTGTCCGGGCACATTTATATGATGCTTCATATACAGGACATACTCTTTTCATTCTTGGAATTGGCAGTGTAGATGTTTCGGGCTCCGAGGTACCTAACAGGGAGACGGGATATGGTAATGCATTCGCTACCAGCATTTTCGCGTCGCATGTAGCCGAGATCGAGGTAGATACTGACACAGGTATAATTGAAGTTATTAATCACTGTGCAGCTGTTGATTTGGGGCGCTGTATAAATCCTCTTTTGGCAGAAGGCCAAATAGAGGGAGCTGTTTCTCAGGGTGTAGGATATAGTCTGATTGAAGATATGTGGTGGGAAAAAGGCAAGACACTCAATCCCAATTTTTTAACCTATAAGATCCCTACGGCACTGGATGTGCCGGAAGTTACAACAGTTTATGTTGAGTCTATCGACCCACTGGGACCTTTTGGGGCGAAAGGACTCGGGGAGCCTGCTGCAGTGCCGGTAGCTGCTGCCATTAATAACGCTCTTTATGACGCAGTTGGTGTCCGAATTGACGAGCTGCCCATTACCCCGGAAAAATTGTTAAAAGCTCTTAATGAGAAGCAGGGCCAATAATTGGAGCATTGATGTAATTGATTGGCCCAATTTGCCTGGTTAACGACCTTGGGGGTGGAGATAGTTATTAAGAAAATTAAGGGGGAGAGAGTTTTATGAGAAACAAGAGAAAGCTTTCCATTTTTTTATCAATTGCTTTACTGTTAATTTTGCTTATCTCTGTGGCCGGCTGTGAAGTTCCCGAAGAACCAGCTGTTAACGGCGAAGAACCAGTTGTTGAAGAAGCGGTTAGGATGGCAATTAATACGATTGGCACCAGGGAAGATGGTTCGTGGAGCCAGAAATTCTACGAGGCCTATCAATATTTAAAGGACAAATACTCCGATGTTGAGTTTGTTTTTAATGACCTGGTGGCTTATGATGAGATGCCCCAGTTTTTGCGGATGCAGGCGGAAACTTTTCAACCACACGTAGTCTATATGGACTCGGCCTGGTATGAGGCTGTCAGGGATGTAGCCCCTCAATATCCCGAAATTTGGTTTGTTATGCCTGAAGTTGAGGAAGAAAGATTAGAAGCCCTCCCTGAAAATGTTACAACCTATTGGACAAGGTATGAAGAAAGTGGATATTTAACAGGTATAGTAGCAGGCATGATAACTGAAACAAACCAAATAGGCTATATTCCCGGTATGCCGGGACATCCCAACCTTGCCGCTCTCGCTTATGCCCACCTGGAGGGGGCCCGGTCTGTAAATCCAGATGTAGAAATGTCTGTAATAGTAACCGGGGATTGGGTAGATGTTGCGGCCGGTAGAGATGCTGCCAATGCTGCCATAGATGCAGGGGCTGATGTGCTGATTCACTTTAGCGACAATGCCGGGCTGGGCGTAATAGGCGCTGCAAAAGAGAGAAATGTTTATGTAATTGGTGAAGCGCGTGACCAGAACGAATTGGCTCCCGACCATGTTGTAACCAGTTATCTTGTACCCCATGATATCATGGCCGAACAGGCGCTGGTGGATTTCATGGACGGTGTAATCGAGCAAAAAGTTGTTACTTTCGGGCTTGCCGATGGTATCGAGATGCTTGCGCCATTGAGAAATGTACCTAACGAGGTAATAGAAAAAGTTGAAGAAGTAAAACAGGATATTTTAACAGGTGCGTTACAACCTCCGGCAAGATATGACCCCAGAGTATTAGATGAGATGATGTGATCTCTAAATAACCTTCTCCACCCCCGGGAAGCTTTTTTTATAGTAAAAATACTTGAAGGTGAGGCAGATTCATCATGTTAGTATTTTACCCGGAAAAATGTACGGGATGTAGGATATGTATGATTGTCTGTGGCTTTCACTTTACACGTTCGCTCTGTCCGTCGGTATCCAGTATTGAGCCGGTAAGGTTTGAAAGTATCGGCGAAACCGCAACTATTAAGCTTTATAAGGAAGACGAGGGGAAACACCGCGGGTGTGACCTGTGTGAAGGAGAAAAGGGTTATCTGTGCATAGAATTTTGTTCGGGGAATGCCATTGTATGGTCAGAAAAAAATTGAAAATAATTAATCAAGTTCCCTTGGTAATATACGCCGCCTAAAAAACTGAATAACTCTGTGCCCCTACTGGTAGCAGTTTCACAATGATGATAATCGGAGGGATACATTCATGGAAGCGATTAAAGGTTTTACGGGCAAACGCCTCAGGGTGGATTTAACGGAAAGAAAGCTCCATGAGGAAGCAATTACAGAAGAGGAAAGGACAAAGTACCTCGGTGGTCGCGGAATGAATATGAATGTTTTGTGGAACGAAGCTTCAGAAGAAGTGGAAGCCTTTGATCCCGCTAATATACTAGTTTTTGGTGTAGGGCCCCTTACAGGCAGTATGGTTACCGGGGGGCGGTTTGAGGTATCTACCGGTAAGGCTCCTCTTACGGGCTTACTGGGAACGGGAAATGCCGGTGGGCAGTGGGGAGCAGGTTTAAAGTACTGTGGTTACGACCAGATAGTTGTCTCCGGGAAGTCTTCCGACCCCGTTTACCTGTATTTAAGCGACGATAAGATAGAGATACGTGATGCCGGGCATATCTGGGGAAAGACAACAGATATTGCCACCAAGATTATTCAAGATGAAAGCGGCGGTATTAATACTCATGTGGCCTGTATAGGCCCTGCCGGTGAAAATTTAGTGAAATATGCAACGATTATTTCAAGCTTTGCCAGGGCCGGCGGCAGGGGCGGAATCGGCGCTGTGATGGGCTCCAAGAACCTTAAGGCCATTGCCGTAAATGGCGGAGGAATGGTGGAGCTGGACCAACCGGATGAGTTCCTGGAGGTTGTCAGGAAACTGTATAGTGATATTAAAAATAATCCCCTTTTTGAGTCCTTTAGCAGGTACGGTTCAACTGCTGCCATGGCAGCGGGACAGAGGGATGGTTGGTTGCCGACCAGGAATTTCACATCCGGTATTTTTGAAGATGCAAAGAAAATTGATGGAAAAGCAATTTACGATAAATATGCCAGGAATGACCTTTCCTGTTTCGGATGCCCGTATCACTGTAATGCAGTGTTGGAGATCGTAGACGGATATTCGAAAAGGATCTTTACACACCTGGAGTTTGAATCAACAGCCGGTCTGGGAGCAAAATGCG
>PXCO01000062.1 GCA_003565295.1 Cyclobacteriaceae bacterium | reverse complement strand
ACCGTTGTCCCTTGCCACGGTGAACGCAGGTGACCATTGTGTGATTCCCGAAATCCCGGAATAGTAACTGGTGAGCCGGAACATCTCATTACTTACCAAACTATACTCATACAAATCCCTAAAGCCATCGGCGTTGGAAAGGAAATAGATCACGTTTCCATCCACTGAAAATTGTGGATTCATATTTTCCGCACCTGGAAAGATATCTAAAATGGAAACCTCATGCGAGTCAAAATCCAGCAGGCAAAGGTTGAAACCTCTATGCCTAAAATCATTTGGGCCTGCGTAGGTTCCTCTATCCGATACAAAGGCAATACGGTTTCCCTCTGGAGACCAAGTGGGTTGAATGTCAGAATGTGGATCGTCAGTAAGCTGAGTAAGATTTTTCCTGTCAAAGTCATAGAGATAAAGGTCGGATTGTCCATCCTTTAGCCCAGTCATTACCATGTACCTGCCATTTGGTGACCAGGAGATATAATTGAATGCTTCCAGTTCTGGAATGGCTATTTCATCCAGGGTATTACCGGTTTGAACGTCTACCAATATAATCTGATTTCTTCCCCCGCTGTATACCGTATAGGCAAATCTCTTGCTATCAGGGGAAAATGTACCCACAGATTCAATGAAATTGAAGTCATCCACGTGCATGGATTGAACATGTGAAGTCAGTTTTCTCACTATCCTACCAGACCTTACTTCCACCAGGAACACATCAATGGAAAACAGGTTTTTCTCAGAAATGAAAGCCATGTACCTCGCGTCCGGACTGTATACCGGAGAGAGGTTGAGGTTTCCAGTATTCTCTGGATGAAACCACCTTATCCCCATTATTTCCGTGGTGTCTTGCAAAAATGGGGCATAATAATTTCTGGTATGGTCAGCCCATCGCTTTGAGAATTCATCCTCGGTAAGGTTCAATACCTTCTCCAGTGCCCTTTCATAACCCAAGGCAGCCGAGTTTAGGAATAAAGGCCTGATTATGTCTTGTCCCCATATGCCTACCACATAGGCCCAAAAGGCATGCCCATAGCGATAGGGGAAAAACTCAAAACTATTGCTCATTTGTCTCAGCGTAGGGAACCGGTCATGTACCAATGCATCCCTGATCCACATGGCCGTGTGAGAATGTTCTCTTCCCAAAGACATGTATTCAGCCATACCTTCTACTAGCCATAGGGGGATATTCCGGATATTCCTGATATTCAAGGAATCAATGCTGTTTAGCATTCTGAATTGAAAGGCATGTACCAATTCGTGCCCCACCACATGACCGGTTTGAGCATGGGTGTGGTTGAATGGCATGGCAATCCTATTTCTGAGGCTTTCGGCCACTCCACCCAATCCCACGGAGATTTCTCCACTGATTACATTGGACTGTTGGAAATCCGGATGGTGGTTATAAAATACGATGGGATTCCTCACTTTAAAGGTGTCCCTTAAAATGGGCAATTGTTTATGATACCACCATTCGTGCCACTTAGCCAACCTGACTGCCGTGGAATCATTTTCCAAATAATGATAAATGTCAAAATGGGGTGATTCTAACAGCCTTGCTTCATCCCTCTTAAACCTCGGCTTATTTCTGCCGAAGTATTGGGCATAGGATTCATACACAACCCCTGAAGCCAAAAGGATATAGACCAACACTGTTTTTAAAAGCACAGGAATACTCTTTCGAACTTCCATTTTTAAAGGATTTTCGGTTAACAGAACAAAGAAAATATGGAATTGGGAAAACAGGGTTTCCGGGAGGAATGGTGGAAACCCTGTGCAATACGTCAAAACAAGTTAGGGCCGGGAACCGGTGTCCGAATTCAGGAGATAGGGGGTTTTGCCATCACTGATGATGATTTTGGCATTAGGAGAAGAGGCCAAATCCGTGAAAGCCTCCAAACTTCTTAACTCAATGATTTCCCTAGTCAAACCCTCTGCCAATATCTGTTGGGCATCTCGCTTGCCTTCTGCTTCAATAATCCTTCGCTTCGCCTCCATTTCTTCCCTCTGCAAAACGAACTCCATGCGTTGCGCCTCTTGGTCAGCGGTGAGCTTATCCTCTATGGCTCTGGTAAGCCCGGCGGGCATGCGGATACTTTTCATCAATACAGATTCAATATGAAAACCCCTGTTGGCAAGCACTTCATCCATTCTTTCCTGAATGGCTCTTTCCATAGTGGATCTTTTCGCCGTGTGCATATCCTGTGCAATGAATCTGGCTGCTATGTCTGCAGCCGCTGACCTGAAGACAGGTAGGATCATGTCCTCCTCATAGGTAACCCCAACCTCGGTGATGATTTTTTTAAGATCTGTTTCATTGATCCTGTAGAGGATGGAAATTTCTGACTGGATTGTCAACCCTTCTCTACTGGGCAAATTCAGAAAAACCTCAAGGTTGGTAGTCCTAATGGGTGCTTTTATAAATTTGGCGAATACCGGGTTAAACCAATAAATTCCCGGGTCATAGGTTTTGTCGGATATTTTTCCGAACCTCTGCTTCACACCGATTTCTCCCTGTCTCACCACTCCCGGTGCACAAGAAGATAACAACATCATGGTAGTTAAACAAACCATTAACATCCTCTTTTTCATAATTATCTAATTTAAAATAGTTGGTTACTCAAATAAGTTAATTGACAATTACAAAATATTATTTTGTATGGCGGTTCGAGTGTTGAACCGATCATGAATTTTGACCAAAAGTAAAAAATATCACTTAAATAATTGAATATCAATTTATTAAGTAGGTAGTATTAAGGTCTTGTTTTAAGCTTTTTTACGAACCGTATAGGTTAGGGTTTAAAAAATTCTTTCATTTTAAAAAATATTTTTTTTAAACAACCTTCTTTTGGATATCGTCGTTTATTTACTTTTTTTGTGTTTAATATTTACCCAACCCAATATAACATTCCCATGATGAGGACATACAAGATCAATCTTTATAGTCTGGTTTTTGCCATCTCTATACTTTTTGCCTGTGGGTCATCCGACTCCGAATACGAAAAGAAAGTTTCCTCCCCTAACGTGGTATTCATATATATGGATGATCTGGGTTACGGAGATGTGAGTGCATATGGTGCTACCGAGATTGCCACGCCAAATATGGACAAGCTGGCCAAGGGCGGGGTTAGGTTTACGGATGGATACGCCCCCTCTGCCACTTGCACGCCTAGCAGATATGCTATCCTCACCGGAAGATACCCATGGAGGAACGAGGATGCCAAGATCCTGCCCGGTACCGCCCCCTTAATTATAGACACCGACCAGCTTACTGTGCCAAAAATGTTCAAGGAAAAGGGCTATCATACCGCCGTTGTAGGAAAATGGCATCTGGGATTGGGGCATGGAAACGTCGACTGGAACCAAAAGGTGGGCCCTGGCCCTAATGAGGTGGGTTTCGATTATTCCTTTATCATGGCCGCTACACAGGATAGGGTACCTACCGTCTATTTAAGGGATGGCTTGGTTCAAGGCCTCGACCCCGATGATCCTATTAAAATAGATTATGAGGAGAATTTTGAAGGGGAACCTACAGGCAAGGATAATCCCGAACTGTTGAGGATGAAATGGCACCATGGCCATAACAACAGCATTGTGAACGGAATACCGAGGATAGGTTTTATGAAGGGGGGTGAAAAAGCCAAATGGGTGGACGAGGACATGGCCGATGTGTTTCTGGAAGAGGCCAAGTCTTATATCAAATCCAAAAAGGACAACCCTTTCTTTCTCTATTATGCGCTTCAGCAACCCCATGTGCCAAGGACACCCCACCCCAGGTTTGAAGGGAAATCAGGCATGGGTCCCAGGGGCGATGTGATATTGGAAGCTGATTGGTGTATAGGAGAATTGATGGATACCCTGGAAGAAGAGGGGATTTTGGAAAACACACTGGTAGTTTTCACCAGTGATAACGGTCCTGTATTAAATGATGGATATTATGACGATGCAGTGGAAAAGCTGGGGAATCATACCCCCTGGGGACCGTTAAGGGGGGGCAAATACAGCCTCTTTGAAGCAGGTACCCGTGTTCCCTTTATCACGTATTGGAAAGGGACGATTAAGCCTAAGGTATCAGAAGCCATGGTGTGCCAAATGGATTTGTTGAACTCACTGGCTGCATTGGTAGGGAGTGAGGAAAGATCGGAGGATGGAGAGAACTTGCTGGAAGAATTGCTGGGAAAATCCGAGAAGGGTAGAAGTTCCCTGGTATTGGAAGCTACAAGCAGAACGGCACTTCGCCATGAAAACTGGATCATGATTCCCCCTTATGATGGGCCTAAAGTAAATGAAAACGTGAATATCGAATTAGGAAATTCCAAGGAATTCCAGTTGTACGACCTGAATCAGGATATAGGCCAGAGACAAAATCTTGCGCAGCAGCAACCAGAAAAGCTCAAAGAGCTGGTCGAAGAATTCATCAGCATCAGGGGAGAGGGGTATGTGAACACTGAACCCCTTGAGCTTAAATAAAACCTGAACAGGGTTCTCTTTTACTGTTTTCCATTTTAGCTTATCCTTATGAAATCGAGCATTACGAGCACGTCATACACTGGGATGCCCCCCGATAGCTATCCGGGGCTATCTGGGAAATGCGAGATTCCACGTGACCAATAAAAAGCAATTATATAAACACATGAAAAATCTTAAACGTATCGTTTTTCTAAATTTTATTCTTCTTTCCATGGCAGCCTTCTTGGTAGAGGTATATGCCTTGGAGGATCGTCCACCGAATATCATTTTTGTGTTAACAGATGACCTGGGGTATGGGGATCTTGGGGTACTGTTTCAAAACCAGCGTAAAGTAGAAGGCAAACCATACCACAGCACTCCGCACCTGGATCAATTTGCAAGCGAAGGGATGCGGCTTAACCGGCATTATGTGCCTGCCCCCGTATGTGCACCTTCCAGGGCTTCCTTATTGCGGGGTGTACACCAGGGGCATGCCGAAATCAGGAACAACCAATTTGACAAGGCCCTTCCTGACAACCATACGCTGGCATCTGTACTGAAACAAGCCGGATACGCAACCGCATTGATCGGTAAGTATGGGTTACAGGGGTTAGAGGGTGACAGTCCTGAAACTTGGGAAGCCTACCCCACCAAGCGGGGGTTTGACTATTTCTTTGGTTATGTGAGACATACCGATGGACACAACCATTACCCTGCTCATGAGGCACCTGCAAGGCCACCGGTGGAATTGTATGATGGAGATAAAGAGATTTCGAAAGATCTGGAGGGGTGTTATACTACCGATTTGTTTACTGCCAGGGCCAAGCAATACATCATCGACCATCAGAAAAACAGTAAAGACAAGCCTTTTTTCCTTTACCTGGCTCACGACACCCCACATGCGGGGCTTCAGGTGGCCGCCAAGTCTTATCCGGAGGGTATGGGGGTAGATGGCGGTATGCAATGGATAGGTAAACCCGGACAGTATATCAATACGGCGGATGGGGAAGTGGATACCTATATACATCCCGAATACGCTGAAAAAGATTGGCCAGAGGTGCACCAGCGATTTGCCAGCATGGTGAGAAGGATTGATGATAGCATGGGGGATCTCTTGCAGTTACTTAAGGATTTGGAAATTGATGAACAGACCCTGATCGTGTTCACTTCAGATAATGGGCCACACCATGAATCTTATGGGTATGGAGACTATGCCCCCACTTTATTTGAGAGTTTTGGGGTAATGAACGGCACCAAGCGGGATACCTGGGAAGGAGGGATCAGGGTCCCCACTTTGGTAAGATGGCCAGGTGAAATCCCCGAAGATTCCCGTTCTGATACTCCTACCGCATTTCATGATTGGCTGGCTACTTTTGCAGACCTGAGCGGTCTTCCTGCTCCGGCCAATACCGATGGGGTTTCCATGCTTCCTTTGTTAAAGGGCGAAAAATCCCCTTTTGGCGGCAAAGTTTATATTGAGTACACAGTGGGAGGTGCTACCCCAGATTACCCCAGTTTCTTGGATTCTCGGAAGGGAAGGACTAGGGGGGAAATGCAAGTGCTTTACCTTCACGGATTTAAGGGCATACGTTATGATATTCAATCCCATGCCGATGATTTCCATATCTTCGACACCCAAAATGACCCCCGGGAAGCCAAGGATCTGGCAGGGACTAGCCAGGAATTCAAGGATTTGCAGGCTGAAATGAAAAGGCGTGTGATTCAATGGAGAAGACCCAACCAGGAGGCCCAACGGCTTTATGACGGTGAACCATTGTCCAAAATCGATTATGAAGTCCCATTGAAAGAGGGAGTGATGTACAGACATTATAAGCGGGTTTTTCCTTATGTGCCGGACGTAAATACCCTAGACATGGAACCCTATGCAGTCAGGGCAATTTCATCCATTCAATTTGAAGCAGAGGAAAAGGGAGGCTTTGCCAATGTTTATGAGGGGTATTTTGAAGTTCCGGAAACGGGGGCTTATACCTTTAAGCTTAATTCTGGGGCAGGGACAGTAATGCATATTCATGATGCATTGCTTTTTGATGCGGACAGGGGCTATACGCCGGGCAAGGAAATAGAAGCTAACATTCTTTTGGAAAAAGGATTTCACCCTTTTCGAATAGTGTATAGCCAATCCTCAGGAAGTTCACCGGGGCTTTCCCTGTTTTGGAAAGGAGAATCCATGCCCTCTTCTTCTTTTTTAGAAAGCAGGCTTTATTATCCTGATTTCTCCAAATAATTCGGATCACAATTTCAATCAAACCCATAAATCCAAAATGGAACCTACGAGAAGATCTTTCCTTAAGAAAAGTGCTCAAAGCGGCCTTTTTCTTGCCGCAGCATCTCCTTTGTTTTTGCCCCAATCCACCTGGGGAGCCAACGAAAAAATAAATATTGGCCTTATCGGCTGTAGAAATAAGGGCTTCAATGTGTTGAAAGACTTTTTGAATACCGGAGAAGTAAATTGTACGGGCATTTGTGATGTGGACAGCAAGCTCTTGGAGGAAAGGGCAGGAGAGTTAAAAACCCAGTTTAAGCAATCCCCGAATACCTATGGTGATTTCCGGAAGATGCTGGAAGACAAAGAAATAGATGCAGTGATCGTGGGCAGCCCGGACCATTGGCACTGCCTACACACGGTGTACGCTTGCCAGGCAGGAAAGGATGTCTACGTGGAAAAGCCCCTGGCCAACAGCATTGCTGAAGGAAGGGTGATGACCCAAACCGCCGAAAAATACAATAGGGTAGTGCAGGTGGGGCAGCAACAGCGCAGTGGGGTGGTTTGGAACGGGGTAATGGACTATATCAAGGAGGGGAAACTTGGAAAGCTGCGCAAAGTTAACATATGGGCCAATTTTCATTATGGAACTGGTGCTAAAAAGCAAGCGGACACCTCTGTTCCGCACGGAGTGGATTATGACTTTTGGTTAGGGCCGGCTCCAATGCGTAGCTTTAATCCTACACGGTTTCATGGCAATTGGAGGCATTTTTGGGATTATGGTGGGGGGTTAATGACGGATTGGGGGGTGCACTTGATCGATATGGCTTTATGGGCCAGGGACATTCAAACCCCACCCAAAAAGGTAATGGCTTATGGGGAAAATCTTTCTTTCGAGGATCATAGCCGGGAGACCTTTGATACCATGTCGGTGGTTTTTCCTATGGAGGATTATGTGATCAACTGGCAACATACCGCTGGCATACAAAGCGGACCCTATGATATGTTGTACGGGGTGGAGTTTGTGGGGGATAATTCCACGATAGTGGCAAATAGGGAAAACTGGATACTTAAGTTGGAGGGGAGTACAGATAAGGAAGAGGCTGAAAGGGAGGCTGCTCCCTACCGAAGAACCAGCCCCCATAATGACATGGGTAACCACGTAAGGGATTTTTTGGCAGCGGTTAAATCCAGAAAGGAAACAAAATGCCCCATAAGCATTGGGGAGAACGTGGCTATTTATGCGCATATGGGGAATATTGCTGCACGTACCGGCTCAGGTTTGCTGGAATGGGACAGTGATAGGCAAACATTCATAGGTAACGAGGAGGCAAATGCCTTGGTGATGCCCGAATACAGGAATCCATGGAAATTTCCAAAATTATGAAAAATTTATTATTGGGAGGGTATAAGCTTCTTTTGGTGCTTTTTATAGGGGGGAATTCCCTCAATATGCAACTTTTTGCACAAGATCATATGGTTCGTGATAGGGGTGAGGCTTGGCAATTTGGTGTCCATGAGCTTTCTTTTCATACCAGTAATAGGGAGGCTGATCCCTTTTATGAGATCTCCTTGGAAGTTTCTTATATTCTTCCTTCAGGAAATAAAGTGAAGGTGCAAGGATTTAATGATGGGGGCATGCTGTTTAAATCCAGGGCATATTGTAAAGAATTGGGAGAATGGCAATGGGAATCAACCTCCAATGATCCTCAAATGGATGGGCAAAGCGGGAAATTTACAGTTTTGGAGTCGAATTTTAAAGGTAAGTTGCGAATTCATCCGGATGATCCTTATCAATTCGCCTATGATAATGGTGATTGGTTTTTGCATATAGGGGACACGGGGTATAGGTACGTGGTGGCCTCTGAACCTTTTTGGAAGGAGTACATTGACCAGGCTAGCGAGATGGGAATCACCAAAATCAGAACCTGGTTTGCCATGGAGAGATCTGCTGTCGGGGACTTGTTCGAGACTGATGGAGAAACCATTGCCCTGGGCTATTGGAAAGAAATTGAACGAAGGATTTTATACGCTTTAGAGCATCATCCCCACATTATTCTTCAGCTTATCCCTTATGCCGAAGATGCCAAATTGATCAATAAATACCCTATAGGTAATTCTGCCGCAAAAATGGTGGGCACCTATGCACAGGCACGTTGGTCGTCTTTTCCCAATGTGCAGTGGACCATCAGTAATGATATGATTCTCACTGAAGAAAGCGAGGAACTTAAAGGCAGGCAGGTTCATACTGGGACAATTGACCTTATGGGAAATGATTTTGCTAACAGGGAACCTTGGGGCACTTTAATAACTAATCATCAATCCAGGTTTTCAGGATACATGTTTGTAAACGAAGAATGGTCTGATCTGGTCACCCTCGAGGACTTAGACCAAGTGGAAGGGGCATTGATCAAAGCCTTTAGGGAAAAGGTAAATCAACCCATTGTGAATGATGAGGATAGGTATGAGCTATACAGGCCCCCTGTGCACCGCAGGTACTTCTTTAGAAGGTTAATGTGGGCGTCTTTATTATCCGGTGGCCATGCCACTTATGGAGGCCTTCGTACCTATGAGGCGCACAATGGTCATGATGTGGGACCAACAGGGGAATTGAAAAACGCCTATATCCCTTTTGAGGGCAGGGAAAAAGGGGTTTGGGGGTATTACGATGCCAATAGAGAAGGCATCCTTCAACAGGGAGGACATGATTTTGTTCATATTCACACTTTTTTTCATGATTCAGGGATTTCCTTGGCAGGGATGCAGCCGGATGATGGACTGGTAGGTGATGATCCGAAGGCTTTTAAGTGTGCCCACGATGCAAACAACATATTGGTGTATGTGGCCAACCCTTCAGGAGATATACCTGAAACCGATTTTCCAAATCAATCCGCCCCCATTTTGAGTATGGATGTACCGGAGTCAATGACGGCAAAATGGTTTAACCCAAGTTCCGGAAGCTGGGTGAACATGGGTTTTGTGGAAGCGGGCACCAAAGAATTGAAAGCACCTTCCGGCGGGGATTGGGTTTTATGGCTTAGGAAAAGCATCAACTGAATTCCTGGTTTAAGCCTAAAATAATCCTTTCATACTCATTAGTGACCATTAGTAAAGTTATGGCGGAAAAATTTTTTTAATAAAAAAAGCATAAAAAAGTTATGATGCTAATTTATAAAACCATAACTTGGTCAAAGGAGTCTGAACTCAAACCTTTGTACTATGAAAAAGACAATAATCCCAATATTCGTTTTTTGCCTTATCATTGGGGTATGTGCTGCCCAAGATGTGGTAGGTTTTGAGGACCCTATTGACCGTGACGGTGCATTTTACCAAGAGGCTGAGTCTTTTCAATATGATGAACTGCTTATTCATAAAGTGACACTAACCGAAATAAAGGTGCCTTCCGATATGGAGCCCTTACGTTCCATTATGATGCCACCAATCAAGGTATTTCCGGGGATGTCATCTGCCATACCTGAAGGAGAGGAATTGCAGAAAAATAAAATGAGACAACCCAAAGACCCGGAATATTTTCCAACCCGTAAATTTTACCTTTCCCCCCCAAAAAGAAAATCCGAGATGGAAAAATAGGGGATTTTTGACAAATTTTGATTTACTTACATCCGTGGCCTCCCTATGTGGTCACGGATGTTTGCTTTTAATCCAGATCAAAAAATGATGAAAAATCTTAGGGTGGCTACCGCCCAATTTGAAAACAGGAGCGGGGATAAAGCGTATAACCTGAATAAAATCGCCTCCTTGACTGCACAAGCGGCCGCACAAGGAGCAGAGGCCATTGCATTTCACGAATGTTCCATCACTGGATATTCCTTTGCCCGCAAACTAGACAAAGAGCAATTGGTGGGAATTTCTGAACCTGTGCCGGATGGCCCTAGCGTTGGCCGCCTCAGAGATATAGCATCAGCCCATAATATGTTGATTTTGGCCGGTCTGTTTGAACGGGGCGAGGGCGATACTGTGTATAAATCTTATGTTGCCATCTCTCCGGATGGTCTTATTGCCAAGTACCATAAGCTGCATCCTTTCATACATCCACATATCACACCGGGTGAGGGATATTGTGTATTTGAATGGAAAGGGTGGAAGTGTGGCATATTGATTTGCTATGACAATAACATCATAGAAAATGTAAGGGCTACCAAACTGCTGGGTGCAGATGTCATTTTTATGCCACATGTTACCATGTGTACCCCCTCCAGAAGGCCTGGCGCAGGATTTGTCGATCCCAAACTTTGGTACCATAGGGAGGAGGATCCCACCACATTGAGAATGGAGTTTGATGGACTTAAAGGAAGGGCCTGGCTGATGAAATGGCTGCCTGCCAGGGCCTATGACAATGCTATCTTTGCTGTATTTTCCAATCCCATAGGTATGGATGATGACCAACTGAAGAATGGGTGTAGCATGATCATAGACCCATTTGGGGACATCCTCACTGAATGCCGAAAATTGGATGATGATGTGGCATTGGCAACCTTGACCCCGGATAAACTGGAGAGGGCAGGTGGCAATCGATATATCAAAGCCAGAAGGCCAGAGCTATATAAGGAGATTATTGGCAGGGATCATAAGGCAGAGCAAAAAGTGGCATGGTTAAATAAATCCTAGATTATGGCAGAAACAGTTATTCCAGCGTGTTTCTACAGGGTAAGTGTTAAAGCTTTGGTTTTGGACAAGGAGGACAGGTTTCTGTTGGTACAGGAGGAAAATGGTAAATGGGAACTTCCCGGAGGGGGGCTGGATTTTGGAGAATCCCCACAAGAAGGCCTGATAAGGGAGATTTGGGAAGAGATGAGTTTAAGAGTGACGAAGGTAGATTTACAACCCAGTTATTTTTTTCCTTGTACCAATCCACATGGGCAGCATATTGTGAATGTGGTATACAAAACCGAGTTGGAACATCTACAATTCAAACCAAGTAAAGAGTGTGTGGCCTTGGGCTTCTTCAATTCAAAAAGTGCATTGGCCTTGGAAGATTATTATCTGAATGTGAAGGTATTTGCGGGTATTTATGATAGTTAATTACGAAGGGTTTAATTACGAGTTACGAATGGATCATTAAGGAATGGCTTAATTTGGATTTGGGTTCTTTTAGCTCTAATTTGTTAGACTTGGAATTCTTATTTGTCGCTTTATTTAATTTAAAACTTGTGCCTAAGTATTTACAGCTTACAACTTATGAACAGTTCTTTACAGCTTTCTTCTTTCCCCTTATTACTTCTTTCATATTTATTATTGGGTTGCCAGGCGAAGGAACCTTCTTTTCAGACCAAAGTGAGTATACAGGATGAGCAATGGTTGATCAATGGAGAGTTGGTCAATAGTGGTTCACCAGCGGAAGGGCTTTTGATGAATGTGAGGATGGTGAACGCGGTATTTGAGGATAGGGGAAATAAATGGGAGACACATGTGGGAAAATTTGACCCGGATCAAAATACCGAGGAGTTTATCGCAAGGCTACCCGAATATGTCAATTCTGGGGTCAACGCGTTTGTGATTTCCCTTCAAGGTGGAATGCCCGGCTACGAAGGGGCCATCAACACTGCTTTCGAACCTGATGGTACATTAAGACCATCTTACCTTGAAAGGGTGGAAAAAGTGATAATGGCCTGTGACAAATCGGGGGCAGTGGTTATCCTTTCATGCCTTTATCAAAGGCAAAGAGGCCATAATTTTGCGCTGAACAGTAAGGAGAGCATTATCTCAGCGGTAAGGAATACCGCCAACTGGGTGAGGGAGAAAGGATTTGGAAATGTAGTCCTAGAGGTTGCAAACGAGTTTCCCCATGGGGGTTACAAAGGCTGGCCCTCTTCGGAATGGTTGATCAGTGAAGATGGCCAGGCCGAGTTGATCAAAGAGGCAAAGGCGGCACATCCAGATCTATTGGTAAGCACCAGTGGTCTGGGACATGGGAGATTCCCGGATGCATTGATCCCAGAAGTAGATTACATCATTATTCACTTTAACAACACCTCCTTGGCCGATTACGGTCAGCGGATCAATGCCTTAAAGGGTCAGGGTAAACCCTTGGTTTGCAACGAGGACGATAAGGTGGGCAAAGAGGGAGCG
Source organism: Cyclobacteriaceae bacterium (assembly GCA_003565295.1). Taxonomy (GTDB): domain Bacteria; phylum Bacteroidota; class Bacteroidia; order Cytophagales; family Cyclobacteriaceae; genus Pleomorphovibrio. The sequence goes on along the minus strand of PXCO01000062.1, from coordinate 8,867 downwards.
GCTGCCTTGGGGCTATCTGTATATCATGGTGCATCTTGGGGATTTATGCATAGTCAAAAAAACCAACATATCCCCTTTGAATTTGAAGGGAGGGAGGATGACCCGGATGTGTATGAAATGTTCGGAAAAGTAAGCACACCCGGAGAGCAGTTGTCCTTGGAATCCTTGGAAGAACCTTCGCTTACCATCACCTATCCTAATGATGGTAACAGGTTTAAAGAAAATGAGGTGATTGAAGTTAGCTTCATCCCACTATTTTTTGATCGGTTAGATGCCCCCACAATCTCTTTTATCGTAAATGGAGAGGTGGAAAAGATAGATGTAAAATCCCAATTTACATGGGATCCGTCTAAAAAAGGAGATTATTTCATGTATTTGGAGGTATACGATAATGCCGACTTAATATATACCTCCGCGCCTGTGGATGTGGTGGTGGAGTGATGGTTTTACTCTTGTTGGGATTTTATTGGATTTTGGCATGTTGATTGATTTGATTAATTATATCATTGAAATTCCCCATGAACCAATATCAGTTTTCTTATATCTCTTTGATCATCCTTTTTACAGCATGTACCATTGAAGCCCCTGATGACCCATTGATCACATCACCTGGCTCCATTCCTGAGGTGATAAGTGAAACCCCGGATTTGCACTATTTTGAGGAAGCCATGATCTTATCGGAACTGGAGGAGGAAATGGCTTCAGACGGGCCTTTCACATTATTGGCACCCTCCAATACTGCTTTTGAAGATTTTTTGGAAGAACATGAGGAATGGCAGGTTCTCGAGGATATTCCAAAGGATGCGTTAAGGGAATTGTTAAGGTACCATCTGCTCAACGGGAAAGCTATTTCCAATAGCCTTACTTTAGCTGATGAGTTGACTTCGGTCTTGGATAAAACCGTATATGTCACTGAAATTGGCACTCAAATAAGTTTTAACAAACAAGCCTCGGTGGAAACTGCTGATATAGATGCCGAAAATGGGGTGATTCACATTATCGATGCGGTGTTGGAACCCTTATCAAGTGCTCCTTTTGATGAAGATTAGTTTACTGTGGGGGTATTGAAAGCTGAATAGCCTTACAGGTGGCAGTGAAATATTCGGGAATCTCTGCTTTTACAAGGGTATGCTCGCCCGATTTGGGATGAATAAAACGTAACTCGATGGCATGTAAGAGCATTTCCTTTAACCCAAAGGTCTGTCTGAAAAATTTGTTCTGCTTGTTATCCCCATGGGTACTATCACCTATAATATAATGCCGGATATGGGCAAGATGCCTGCGTATTTGGTGCATTCGGCCAGTATGTGGATAGGCCCTTAGCAAGGCATACCTGCTGCTGGGGTACCTGGAAGTGGAGGCCATTGGGATTTCTGTTCTGCTCAATTCCCAATATTCAGTGGTGGCCTCCTGTTTTATTCCATTAAGATCTTTGGCCAATTGCTGGTGAATAAATCCATGAGACTCCGGGGCATACCCCCTGATTACCGCCAAGTAAAATTTTTTTATGCCATTTCCAGCAAAAGCAGGCTGTAAAATTGAAGCTGCTTTACTGGATTTGGCGAACATCAGCACCCCTGAAGTGGGTCTGTCCAACCTGTGTAAAGGAAAAACATGTTGATTGAGTTGATCCCTTAACAATTGCACGGCAAAAAGGGTGGAGGGATCCTTTTCCAAAGGTGTCTTATGGACCATCACCCCCGCAGGCTTATTGATGGCCACATAATCCTCGTCTTCGTAGAGTATTTCCAGCCTCATTAATAGATTGTTCCTGAACCTATGGCTTCATTGCCTCGGTACCAGGCTACAAATTGGCCAGAGGCAATGCCTCTCTGTGGTTCGTCAAATAAGAAATAACCACCATCTTCCATCATATATAAGGTAACCCCACTTAAGGGTTGCCTATATCGGATTCTGGCTAGGTATCTGGCATGCTGATAAGTCTGTAACTTAAGGTCTTCCCTAATCCAATGCATGTCCTCACCAGGAACGAAAAGGCCGTTCCTTAACAATCCCGGGTGGTCTTCACCTAAGCCTGTGTAAATGATGTTTTGCCGGGTGTCCGTCGCAATAACGAAAAGAGGTTTTCCAGTTCCTCCGACATTTAACCCTTTTCGTTGGCCAATGGTATAATAATGTGCTCCCTGGTGCTCTCCCACTTTTTCTCCATGGGCGGGTTGGTACCGGAATGGCATGCATTGGGCGGCTAATTCCTCCCTGTTCATTTCAACCGGCTGGTTTTCTCCCGCTATTGCAAGCTTTTGTTGATATATGACAGCTTCCGCAGGTATCATCAAAATATCGCCCTTCTTTGGCTTCAGTTGCTGTTGTAAAAATGTGGGGAGCTTTACCTTCCCAATAAAACAGAGGCCTTGGCTGTCCTTTTTTTCAGCGGTGATCAATTCCTGTTCTTTGGCTATGGTGCGTACCTCGGATTTTTGCAGGTGCCCTATGGGGAAAAGTGCTTTGGCCAATTGATCCTGACTCAATTGGCAAAGGAAATAACTTTGGTCTTTGTTGGGATCTGCACCCGCAAGGAGTCGGTGTATGCGCCGACCTCCTACCTGAATGGTATCTTTTTGGCAATAGTGTCCTGTGGCAACGAAATCCGCTTTGAGCTTTTCAGCGGCTTTTAGGAATATGTCAAATTTGATCTCGCGGTTGCACAATATGTCCGGGTTAGGGGTTCTCCCTGCCTTGTATTCGGCAAACATATAATCTACAATGCGCTCCTTATATTCAGCACTAAGGTCTATTGCTTGGAAGGGTATGCCCAGCTTATCTGCCACAAGCATGGCATCGGTGCTGTCTTCCATCCAGGGGCATTCATTTGATAGGGTAACGCTTTCGTCATGCCAGTTTTTCATGAACATGCCAATTACTTCGTATCCCTCCTTTTGCAATAAATAGGCGGCCACAGAGCTGTCCACTCCCCCCGAAAGGCCCACTACTACTCTAGTTCTTTTGTTCATTTCAATGTTACTTGATGGGTTAAAGGCCCATAGTGATGGAGGTAAAGATAAGCATTATCACAGGGTCAAAACGCTGATCAATGCCGATTAGTTTCCCCTGTAGATCATTTGCAGGCCCTGAAGGAAGTTTCTCATGATTTGATCCTTGCACTCGCGATATTGGGGTTGGTTGGGTTTTCTGAAAAATGCACTTAATTCGTGTGGACTGATTTTTCTTCCGGACTTTTCCAGGATTTGCAGCATGTCCTCTGCGCTAAGGTTCAGGGCAATTTTCAGTTTTTTGAGGACCAGATTGTTGGTAAGCCTGGATTCCGGCACAGGTTGCTTGCCTTCTTTTTTTCCTCTTTTGTGGTTGATCAGCCCATTGAGAAAGGTAGCCAGCTTGAAATCACTGATAGTTTTGTACTCCGGATCTTCCTCCTGCTTCAACCAGTCGCAAACCTCTGCCCGGCTCACCCCCAGCTCCGCTTCGGCGAATATTTTCATCATGGTGTCATCATCAAAATCAAAGGTATATCTCAAACTTCTAAGGATGTCGTTGTTTTTCATTTATGAATGAATTAATTACGAAATACGAATGGTTTAATTACGAATTGTGGGGTATGATGTTGGTTTGTTAACTTAATTACTTAATCCTATCGACTAATCACAAATTCCTGTTGTCTCCTGCTCAAATTTACAGGGTATTTTTGGTTTTATATGAATGGGGATGAAGAAACGGTAGATATCAGTTTATTTGTATTCAAAAATTACTTATTTGATGAGTTTTCGCTTGAATTTAATTACTTGCCCTGTCTGTAATTCCACAATTTTGTCCCCTTTTGCTAGGCAGATTTTTGCCATTATTCTTTTGGGTTCAATTATAAATTGCTCCCAGGCACAGGAGATGAGTTTTGAGGAATACAATCCTCCTTCCACTTTAGTGGTGCCTGAAAACCCTGTAAAAAGAGCAAAATTCCCCTTTATAGATGTGCACAGTCACCAGTGGAACGTACATGAAGAAACCGTTCACAGGTTGGTGAGAGAAATGGAGGAACTCAATATGGCGGTGATGGTGAACTTGAGTGGCAGAGGTAGGTCCAGGGACACCAATGATATAGACGGGCAAGAGTACATGTATTCCATGATCAGAAGATTCAATGGGGTGGCACCAGGAAGGTTTATCGTGTTCACCAACCTTTCGTTCAGGGAGTTTGGGGCGGATGGTTGGTCTCAAAAGGCAGTGGCTGATTTGGAAAAGGACGTTGCCAATGGGGCAAATGGGCTTAAGATCTATAAAAGCCTGGGGCTTTCGGTAAAGGATATTAATGGCCAACGCGTACCCGTGGACCATCCCGATCTGGATCCCGTATGGCGAAAGTGTGGGGATCTGGGAATCCCTGTGCTGATCCACTCCGCAGATCCCGCATCTTTTTGGCAGCCTATGGATGCCAACAATGAAAGGTGGCTGGAACTGAAACTTAACCCCAACCGTAGAAGGTCAGCTACTAATCCTGCACCCTTTGAGCAAATCATTGCTGAGCAACATAACGTATTTCGGAAGCATCCCAACACGACCTTTATCAATGCCCATATGGGATGGATGGCCAATGACCTGGATAAGGCTGAGGCTCATTTAAAAGAGTTTCCCAATGTGAATTTCGGCATAGGGGCGGTGATTGCCGAGTTTGGCAGGCAACCCAGACGGGCCAAGCAATTCTTTATTAACTGCCAGGACAGGGTTCTTTTTGCAAAGGATGCTTATAATAAGGAGGAATTCTATACCTACTTCAGGGTACTGGAAACTGAAGATGAATATTTCCCTTATTATAAAAAGTACCATGCTTTTTGGCCTATGTATGGTCTCGGCCTACCGGATGAAGTGTTGAAAAAGGTATATTATAAAAATGCCATAAGTATAATCCCAAACATTGATAGCAGCAGGTTTCCGCAGTGATTGCAATATGATTTGTTTTTTAACTATAATTGACGTTAATTTAAGGGTTAAATGAATGTTATTTTGTTTTTTTAATTACGCTTGTATAGTTATTTGGAGATAGTCTTTCATCAATGAATCTCTGCTAATATAATGAATGCCATAGTTTTATTCTTACAGCTCTTTGACACCACAGGATTCCCGCCTAGATGGCTCTGCGGTACCGGATGGACTGAGTTTCTGGGATGGTTTTACATTGGTAGTAACCTCCTTGTTTGGTCTGCCTATTTCGCCATTCCACTGATCATTTTGTACTACCTTTTCAAGAAAAAGGATATAAATTTTCCTACAGGATACTTTTTGTTTGCCGCATTTATCCTCTCTTGTGGTAGTACCCACTTGATAGATGCCCTAATTTTCTGGATCCCCGTTTACCGTTTTAATGCCTTATTACTCTTTTTCACTGGAATTATAAGTTGGATAACCGTTGTATATCTGGTAAAGTACGCTCCCGTGGCACTTACCATGAAAACAGCTTCCGAATTGGAAAAGGAGGTAGAGAGCAGAAAAAAGGCTGAAGAAAAACTAAACATCAAAATTCAACAGATGAATGAAGCCCAATCCATTGCTAAGCTGGGTTCCTGGGAATGGGATTTGGAAACGGACGAAGTGCATTGGTCGGACGGAATGTTCCATATTTTTGAAAAACCCCTTCAAAAAGACAGTCTAGTTTTCAATAAGGAAATACTTCACCATGTACCAGCTGAAGATCAGGATTATTTGAAAAAGGTAATTAAGCAGGCTGTAGACCAAAAACAATTTTCAGAGTTTCATCATAGGATAATTACACCCACAGGAAAAATAAAAATAATACACGTAAGAGGAGAAGTGCATATAAATGAGAATGGCAAGGTAACAAAGTTGACAGGGACCGGACAGGATGTAAGCGAACTGAAGAAGAATGAGCAGGAATTGGTTTCCAAAACCAAAGAGTTGGAGGAGGTAAACAGGGGCCTTCAAAAGTTCGCCTATGTAGCCTCCCACGACCTTCAGGAACCTATGCGGAAGATCAAGACCTTCCTTTCCCTTTTTGAACAAACCGACAAATCAAATTGGAATGATAAAAGTCAGGCTTATTTGGGGAAAATCAACCTTTCAGCCTCGAGAATGCAACAGTTAATTGATGATATACTTAACTTTTCCCGGCTAGCTTCTGTGGATGCCGACTTCCAAAGGATCTCCCTTGAGGAAATCCTTCACCAGGTACTTGTAGACATGGAGGTAACCATTCTTGAAAGTAAGGCAAATATTTCTGTAGGAACCCTTCCTGAAATTGAGGGAAACGCTTCCCAATGGGGGCAACTCTTTCAAAACTTAATTGGAAATGCAATAAAATTCAAAAAACCAGGATCCAGACCAGTGATCGAAATCGATTCCGAAATTGTCTTGGGAAATGAGTTAAAAAAAGAAGACGGGATTAAATGTAATTATGCCTTTAAGGATTGGCATGAGGATTACCATTGGGGAAGGGAAAAGTTCCTCAGGTTGCTGGTTAGGGATCATGGTATTGGTTTTGAAGAAAAATATAAAGATCGGATCTTTGAAGCTTTTCAACGACTTCACAACGTTTCTGAATATGAAGGGACAGGTATTGGACTTGCCATTTGCCAGAAAATCGCCGAATCCCACAACGGATATATTTCTGCCGAAAGCTCAGAAAATGGAACTGTATTTACCGTTGTGGTCCCCCTTTCTCAATCCTACTTTCGAAAAACTATTGACAGCTAAAACAAAAAATATATGTATGCGAAAACCCTAGGACTGTTACCCACACTACCCATGAGACTATTCGGTCAATTCCTGGACATGGTAAAGGACTTAACAAGTGAAATATCCATATATGAGGCCATACAGCGGTCCGAATCTAACAATCTACCCTTTCAAATAATGATTGTTGATGATGATCCCGATGACCAGGAATTGTTGGCAGAAGCCTTTTCCAAAAATTCTGACCAAGTTGAAGTGACATTCGCCATAAACGGAAAAGATTTACTTGTAAAGTTGGAAGATGCCGCAGAAATCCCCGACCTTATCATCATTGACCTAAATATGCCGGGGATAAACGGATTTGAATGCCTGGCTGCAATAAAGGGCAACCCACTGATTAAAAACACACCCATACTGATCTATTCTACTTCCGCCAATCCGGAGCAAATTGATTTAACCTATGAAAATGGGGCCTCATATTATATACAAAAGCCAAGCAGCTACATGGAGATTGAGAAAATTGCAGCAAAGGTTCTATCCACTCCCATTATTCAATTTCTCGAAAAAAGATCAAGATCTGAATTTGTTTTGAGGTTAGATTAATCAGCACTGGAGCTTGAAGGAGAGACGTTGGAATGCAGTTAAATCCCTTGAAACGAGAAACTTAACTATTGATAGATTTGAAATCGATTTGGGAGAGGTACACGCAGTGGAGGCCTTGAGACGTAATTGCTCTACCTTTCGCCTTTGGAGATAGTACAATATATTTTTACTTATGGATAAGATTTTCTTTCGCATTTATATTTGTACGGCTTTTGCCTTTGCCGCAGGCTGCCAGGATGATATTGAACATATAGACCCCAGTTCCATCTTGGGTACTTGGGAAGCAGTGTTCCTTCGAGAGGATTTAGACCTTGACTTCGTGGATACCTATGTGTTTTTCCCCAATGGCGATTTTCTTAGAACAAATACCTATAGGGAGAGGGAAGGGTTGACAGACATAGGTTACTCGTATTATCTGGAGGGAACCTATTCGGTTTCGGGAAAAGAAATTCAGTTTGTCCATGAACATGAGTTGGCCCTGGAGGGTGGGTTTTACGGGCCCTTGGAAAGCCTGCCCGAAGTGGAGGGCAACATGGGCAGGAGTGCAGGGGTGATGTTGTCAGCCAACAACACCCAACTTACCCTGGAGTTTCCATGTCTGGATGTAATAGGGGCCATGTGCGCACCTCCAAGGGTGTACCATCGGGTGGATTAGTGATGGTTGATAGAAAGTGTGTCTTTTTTTTTTCCTAAATTGAATCTTTCGTACAGCTAGCACCTATAAATCCCGGATGGACAAAATGTGGAATTATATCCTTTAAACCCCAAAAAAGTATAAGAGAACAAATCCCTTAAATGGCCTTATATGGTTTAAAAAAACCTGCCCAAACACCAAATTCGCGAATATTTTAGAGATTTAGGAGTCGGTTTTTCCTCAACCTTGTAGTAAATTGCACAGTATGAAATCGAGCCTGTCCTGACGGCAGTCAGGGCATGACGCAAGCGACGCACGGATGGATGATTATCATTTGCGAGATTCCATGTGGCAAATAAAAATCAATTATAAACACATGAAAACATATACTTTCACCATTTGCCTGATTGGTCTTTTATTGGTTTTTTCCTGTAATCAAAACGGAGAAAATGGGCAAGCTGCCGAGGAGGAAGCGGGTATCAGCGTAATAGCCTTTGGATCCTGTAACAGGCATAATCTTCCTCAGCCGCTTTGGCAACCCATTTTGGAGGAAAACCCTGACCTGTGGATTTGGCTGGGGGACAATGTGTATGGGGACACCCATGATATGGAATTGTTGGCTTCAAAATACCAAAGCCAATACGAACAGGAAGAATACAAAAAAGTCCGTGAGCAGGTCGAGATAATCGGAATCTGGGATGATCATGATTACGGCATTAACGACGGGGGGTATCAGTATGCGAAAAAAGAGGAAAGCCAGCAACTGATGCTGGATTTTCTGGATGAACCCGAAGACTCGCCCCGAAGGGAACAAAAAGGTGCCTATGCATCCTATACCTATGGATCTGGAGATCAAAAAATAAAGGTGTTCTTGCTGGATGCCAGGTACCACAGGGATACCATTTATAAAAAGGACAATGCCTATCAACCGAATCCGGAAGGAACCATCCTTGGCGAAGAACAATGGGCCTGGCTT
>PXCO01000178.1 GCA_003565295.1 Cyclobacteriaceae bacterium | reverse complement strand
GCATGACGAGAGCGACACACGGGGGGATGATTATCGTTGCGAGATTCCATCTGACCATAAAAAGACAATTATAAACAGATGAAAGAACTGCAAATCAAGAATATGGTATGCCCAAGGTGCATCATGGCAGTAGAGCAGATTTTGGAACTGTGCAGTATACCTTTTGAAAGTGTTGTGTTGGGAAAGGCGATTTTGACAAACCCGTTGATCAAGGATGAAAGTGACAGGTTGGAAGAGCACCTCCTTAAGCTGGGATTTTCCATACTCAAGGACAAGGAATCAAAAAAAATTGCTGCAATAAAATCGGCACTGGTAGAAAAGGTGCAAATGGAAGACATTGAGGCCCAATTTTCATTATCCATTTTTGTTAGGGACTTATTGGGGGAAGATTACTCCAAACTGAGCCATATGTTCAGCAGCGTAGAGGGAATCACCATAGAGCAATATTTCATACGTCTCAAGGTGGAAAAAATAAAGGAATGGCTTAGTTACGGGGAACTTAACGTAAGCGAATCAGCGTACAAGCTGGGATACAGCAGTGTGCAGCATCTTTCCTCTCAATTCAAAAAAGTCACGGGTATGAGCCCTACCGAATATAAGAAACTGGCCCTAAAACCGAGGCATCACCTCGATGAAATAGGCTCAAAAAAGCCGGATACCCAGCGATAAGATAAGTTGGTTTTGGCGCTGATCGGTGGGAAATCCCGCAACACTCTCCGCATGTCTGCCCAGAGCCCCCTCATACTTCAAATCCAATATCATATTGGCAATATCAAGACCTATCCCTGCCTGATAACCCACCGTTGAGGTATTGTAATCGGGTCCCGAAAAAGCAGGGTCGTCACTTTCCAGAGAGGAATCAATCAAAAACGTTAAAGAGGGGCCAACCATCACCCTGAAAAATTGCGCAAACTTTAATCCAACGATCAGGGGTACATCAATTCTATCAAAACTTGCGGAATATTGCACCGTATTATTAGTACCTTGGTCCTGCTGGAAATCCCCTCCGGTATTGGTATATAACACTTCTGGTTGGAGAAATATCCTATTCCCCCCCAACCGGGCAAACAGGCCCAAGTGGTATCCCAGTTTATTGTCAGTACTAGAAAAGTCATTGCCACTTACACTTAGGTTTCCCTGGGATATGCCCACTTTAGGGCCTATGGAAAACTCCTGGGCGGAGCTGTGCAAAGCAGTAATCATCAATAAAGCAATAGCTAGGTAATTCTTCATAGTTAGGATGCAATTTAGAGGTCGTATTGAAACCTCCCTGGATTTAATTTACAAATTAAGTGCTCTTCAAAGATTCGACCAAATTAAAATTAAATTATTATAAAATTATTATGCCTATAGTACAAAACCCACCACTTACTCCAGAAATTTGATCATTTGCCCCTTCAGCCAATAAATCTTGAAAATAATATTAAAGTTTACATTAAAAGTATATTTTTGTGAGTTAACGGGAATATACTTTAAAACATAAAAATTTTGTTGTGTAAGTTTAAGTATTGAGTTAGATTAAGGTTTTTAAATTTAAATCATCTGTAACAAAAAAGCTCCATGATAGAAGTAATAAAATACCCCAGCGTTTTGGAAAGTAGCAATCTGGAACTAAGAAATGTGGCCAGGGACCTCGTCTCTGGTTTGAAGATTTATCACGAAAATGTAGGGTATTTAGTGGGTGAATTGGCCCTTTCTGAAGGAACCTCACCCCATCGCAACATCAACAGTTCCCCAGATGAGGTGGATTATCGGATATTTTTAAAATCAGGGCTGCTGTTAGCTTCTCAAAAATTGGGCAGTCCAATAACAGTTACCACTGGATTCCCCTTCTCCACTTTTCAGGTGTTCAAAGAGAGTGCATACAGGCTATTAGAGAATGAGCATATCATAGAATACGACACTCAGACCTTTGGTGGAGGGGGAAGAAAGAAAATGGCTGTAGAAGTGGACAGGGTGGCCATCGTCCCTGAGGTAGTTGGTGCAAGTATGGCTGTTCGCCAGATGACCCCAAATGCTCCCAAGAACTTCTTTATGGTGAGTCTGGGGTATGGCACCATGGAGGCCATTTTGAGTACGGAGGGTGGTCTGGTCCAAAGATCCAGTGTTTCCACGTTTGGGATCCGCTATGCGATAAACCTGATCACTAGGGAGCTTCAGAAAGACAACTATTTGGACCTGAAAACAGAGCACCAAATCGACCAATATTTTAGTGATGGAACAATAATCCTAAACAGGAAGCGTTTAGATTTGAGAGATCTTAGGAAGCAAGTGATCGCCCAATATTACAAGGACGTCATATCCCCTTCATTAAGAAAAGCCTTTACAGATAGTGATTTCGCCAAGTCGGCAGACCTTTACCTTGCAGGAGGTGGAGCCAATTATGTGGACCTGGTAAATATGTTCAAGGAAGAGTTTGATGGTTTTTTAGAAATCCACGTGCCAGATTCCCCAGAACAGTTGGCCTCTATTGGCTATGCCTATAACAGCCTTGCAATCAATGGCGGAGCTAAAGACAAGGCAGTTGGTTTGGATCTTGGCAACAGCTCCACGATCATAAGTACTTTTAAACAAGAGAAAGAAGAAGAATAGGCCTATGAAATTTGGATCTAACAAACAGCAGGAAGATGCATCCAATGCCAGTAAGGTTACTGTACTTTCACTGGGATTTGAACTAACCGGTGACATTATATCCAAGAGCGATATTCGGGCAGATGGCATCCTTGTAGGCAGTATCAGAACGGACAAGAAAGTGGTGGTTGGAGAACAGGCTTCCATCACCGGCGATATCATTGCAGAAGAAATCAGCATAAGTGGGGAAGTGGTAGGTGACCTTTACATTAGCGGTGAAACCACCATATATGCCAGTGCCAAGGTTTCTGGCAACATTACCACCAACCAGATTTATGTGCACAAAGGTGCCGTGCTAAACAGCTTGATCAAGACAGTAGATGCAGACTCAATAAAGGCTGCGTCAAAATCCAGTAGAATAAATTCGGTGAGCAGGGAAGAGATCTACTCTATGTTGGATGAGAAAAAGACCAAAAATAAATTAGAAGATAAACCTAAGCCTGTATCTCAACCGAAAAGAGAAGAGTCAACCTACACAAATACTCCCTCTGAAGGCGATTCGGACGATTTAAGCAAGAACTTCCCCAGATCTTGGTAAGTATTACTTTTCCCCTAACATTAGTAAAATAAGGGAGCCGGTTAAATCGGCTCCCTTATTTTATTTTTCAGCTTGTCCATAGGTTAGGATGTTACCCTCCTTCTCCATAATCTCCAAATACACCTACCATATTCAATAACACCAAGATGATTACAACCGGACAAATCCATTTGATGAAGAACATCCATGCCGTTTTCGGAAACCCCGAAAACCCAGGCGCCCCTAGTGCCAACTCATCAGCATAGTCCTTTACTTTTTTCACCCAACCGGTATAAAGGCTCATCATAAGGCAAATAATTACCACTGCCAAAGTGCCGAAAAAGAAATCCATCATATCGAAAAAACCTGAAATCGGCCTTCCGAAAAATGTGAAGCCTAATCGGTTAAAAATATTCCCCTGAACTGCTGTCAAAGAAGAAGGAATAGACATAACCATTGCACTTGCCCCAATTATCCAAGCTGCCTTTCTCCTCGACCATTTCCGCTCATCTATAAAGTAAGCTACAGGCACCTCTAGCATAGAAATACTGGATGTCAATGCAGCCACCAATAACAATAGGAAGAACATGGCCCCTATGATGTTCCCAAAGGGGTCTATTTGGTCAAAAACCCTGGGCAACACATTAAAAACCAAAGCAGGCCCTTCATCCGGACTTTCGCCCGGCAACAGCGCAAACAATGCCGGAAAAATCATCAGCCCTCCCATAAGGGCAACGATGCTGTCCATCCCTGCAATCCATCCGGAGGACTGTATGATATTGCCTTCCTTGGGCAGGTAACTTCCAAAGGTGATCATCAAGCCCCAACCCACTGACATGCTGAAAAAAGCCTGTCCTAGTGCTGATAATATTACATTCCCATTAATTTTTGAAAAATCAGGGGAAAGGTAGTATTCTATACCTGCACTTGCACCGGGTAAGGTGACTGATCTGGCTGCAATCAAAACAATGATGAGGAAAAGAATAGGCATCAGAAACTTTGCCGCTTTCTCTATACCCCCTGAAACCCCTCCCAAAACCACTCCAATCGTCATGAGGATAAAAATCATGCAAAGTGGGATTACATAGTGAGGAGACTGGACAAAGACCGCAAAATCGACAGGAATATTAATCAACTCTGTAAAAATGTATCCGATTGTCCATCCCGCAATCACTGAATAATAACTCAACACGGCAAAACAAACCACCACGCAAAGGACACCTCCTCCTTGCCAAAAGCGGTTACCTCCCGTAACTTTGATCGCTCCTACAGGGTTTTTTCTTGACTTCCTCCCAATTGCTATTTCATTGAGAAGCAAGGGAAGACCTATTAATAAAACACAAATGACATACACAAACACAAAGGCTCCACCTCCGTTCTGACCCGTAATATAAGGAAAGCGCCAAATGTTACCCAAGCCCACAGCGGAACCTGCTGCGGCCATAATAAAGCCAAAGGTGGATCCCCATTGTCCCCTTTTTGACTTTTTCAAACCTTTTTGCATGACAAAACTTCTAGCCCGTTCGTTAGGAATAAAATATCAAATTTTCTGGCTGGCTAAGTTAAATTGTTTTGTTAAAATACCAATCCCATCTTCAAAAGATTTAGGGTCATAACCCAAATATTGAATGGCTTTGTCAATTATTAGCCCTGTCCTAAGTGGCCTAGGTGCAACTTGGGAAAAGTGCTTGGAATCTGTTTTGAGAATAAGCTCCTCATCAAGGTCGAAATATCTTGCCGTTAGTACTGCCATATCATATGGGGTCAAGAGATCTTTTCCTGAAATGTTGAATACCCCTGTAGCCTTTCTCTCCGCAATTAAAAGGCAACCTTTAGCCAAATCTTCAGCAAGAGTAGGCGTCCGGATCTGATCGTCCACCAATTGGATTTCTTTTCCCAATTCCAAGGCATGTTTCACCCAAAGTACCAGATTAGACCTGTTTAAGTCATGAGCCGTACCATAGACCAAATTCGTCCTCACGATGGACCAAATCGCATTCGACGACTTAATAATTGCTTCTGCCTGTTCCTTAGACCTCCCATAATAGTTGATGGGATTTGTAGAGGCATTTTCTTCATAAGGACCATTTTTACCATCAAACACAAAATCAGTAGATATAAAAATTAAATGTGCCCCAATATCTTCACAGGCTTTTAGTATGTTTTGTGTGCCGACTACATTTTGCCGGTAACATTCTTCATGGTTCACCTCACACCTGTCCACATCCGTCATTGAGGCTGCATGAATCACCACATCCGGATTATACTTACGCATCACCTTATTGGCTAGATTCGCATCACATACATCCATAGGCTCATAAATAAAACCGGACCAATCCAAAGGCAGGCGGCATTTAGACTTACTGGTAGCTACAGCATGCAGATGTGGGTTGGGTAAAATATGTTTGATTAACTTTTGACCTAGCAGGCCATTTGCACCGGTGATCAATATTTTCATGGGATTATTTTTCAGGGAACTCATAACCATATTCCTTAGCTATTTTCTTTTTATCTAGTAACTCCACATTTACATTCATCAAAACGGGATTAATAGGTTTATCTGCACGATCAGTCTTTTCCGAAGTGATTTTGTCCAAGACATCCAAACCTTTTATCACTTGGCCAAAAACCGTATAAGTATCATCCAGGTGCGGGGTGCCCCCCACCGTGGTATAGGCTTTTATTTGTTCAGGCCTTTTCCTCTTTTCCAGATTGACATTTAGAAACTCTTCAATTTCCTCCTTGTGATTGAGCATGACTATGGTCAAACTGTCATATTCTTCCCTTTTGTACAGATTGCTGTACTTTTCTTTTAAGTTACGCTTGCTTTCAAGCTGAATGTACTTCATGAACGCATCCTGTAATTTCCTCATATCCGTATTCAAGGTGATTTCATCATATACCTTCCCCTGAACGATATAAAACTGGCACCCACTTGACCTCCGCTCGGGATTAATGTTATCCCCCTGTCTGGCCGCGGCAATACTCCCTTTCTTATGGATCAGGTTAGGGTTAAATTCACTGGGTATAGTGTACCATTCTTCCTCTGGTAAATTCTCTTTTCCAAACACATCTCCGCCTTGTGCCATAAAGTCTTCTATGACCCTATGGAATGATGTGGAGTCGTACCTCCCTGCTTTAGCCAGCTTCAGGAAGTTTTCCTTATGCTTTGGTGCCTCATCATGAAGTATGGCATACATGGTCCCATGTCTGGTTTCTATGGTGATGAGGTGCTCCTTTTCGGTACTACAGCCTGCCAACAGGTTTCCCAGAACCAGAGAAATCAGCAATAAACTATTTTTCATTATTTTGACTACGCTTTATTTCTTCCAAAATGACAGCACC
Source organism: Cyclobacteriaceae bacterium (assembly GCA_003565295.1). Classification (GTDB taxonomy): domain Bacteria; phylum Bacteroidota; class Bacteroidia; order Cytophagales; family Cyclobacteriaceae; genus Pleomorphovibrio. Next base: position 51,399 of record PXCO01000178.1, on the reverse strand, counting down.
TCCAGCGACGATTACCTTTTGTGCAAGTTTCTTGCCCAGTTCCTCAGGGTTAGCACGAGAGCCAGATATTTTTTCACAAATTCTCTCTTTCCCGTCCAAACTTATAATTCCTCCTTGGATAGCTATTTCTTTTCCTTCAAGCCTTGCTAAGGCAAAAATAGGTATGCTACACCCACCTTCCATCACCCTCAAATAGGCCCTTTCTGCAGTTAAGCGATCTTCTGTATCGGGGTGGTTTACAGAGGAACGTATCGCCTCTTTTATTTTGGGGGAAAGGCTAACGTTCGCCTCCACCGCAATAGAGCCCTGCCCTACAGCAGGTACAAACTCATCGGTGGAAAGTTCATGCTGAATCATTTCGTCATATCCCATTCGGTAAGCACCCGCATAGGCCAAAAGCAGTGCATCACAATGGCCATTCTCCATTTTTGTGATTCTAGTCTGCAAATTGCCCCTGATTTCCACAGTTCGAACATGTGGATGATAATGTTTTAATGTGGCCACCCTCCTGGTGGAAGACGTACCTAATACCAAACTTTGTCCTGGATTCTGGTAATTTATACCATTTTTATGACTTAATATAACATCATTTACTTTTTCTCTCTCCGTAAATGCAATTAGCTCAAACCCTTCTGGCAATTTGGACTGCATGTCTTTGGCGCTGTGTACAGCTACATCAATTTGACCTTCCAATAGTTGCTGCTCAATTTCCTCTGTGAATACACCTTTACTGCCAATTTTGGAAATTGCCACATCAAGGATCTTGTCACCCTTGGTGTCTATTATTACGATTTCCGTTTTAATCCCTTGTTTTTTTAATAAGTCGGCTACGAGGTGGGCCTGATACAAAGCTAGTTTGCTCCCCCTGGTTCCTATTCTAATGGTTTTCATTTAATATTGGTTTTCCTTCGATGATTTGACTTGTTCACGGAATTCTCCACAAACTCTATGATCTTTGAGGCGATATCTACGCCCGTCGCCCGTTCTATGCCCTCCAGCCCAGGAGAACTATTAACCTCAATGATCAAGGGCCCTCTTGCCGACTGCAATAGGTCCACTCCGGCAATGGATAGGCCCAGTGCTTTAGCAGCATTTAAGGCCGCTATCCTTTCCTCCTTGCTTAGTTTTACCACTGTGGCCTTGCCACCCCTATGCAGGTTGGACCTAAACTCACCTTCTTCACCTTGACGCTTCATCGCTCCTACCACCTTATTGTTCACGACAAAGGCCCTAATATCTGCTCCTTTGGCTTCCTTTATAAATTCTTGTACAATAATTCTAGCCTTGAGCCCGTGAAACGCTTCAATCACGGACTGCCCGGCCTTTTTGGTTTCTGCCAGCACCACACCTAAACCCTGTGTACCCTCCAACAATTTGATGATCAGGGGGGCGCCCCCTACTCTCTCCACAAGTTGTTTTTCACCTCCTTTTGAGAAATTAGTAAAGGCAGTTTTTGGCATACCTAATCCCTCCCTACTCAAAATCTGGAGACTCCTCAATTTATCTCTACTCCTCACTATGGCTTGAGACTCTACTGCGGAAAAAACTCCCATGAGTTCAAACTGTCGGACAACTGCGGTACCATAAAATGTCACCGAAGCTCCAATACGTGGAATAATCGCGTCAATATGCATTAACTTTTCCCCCTTATAGATCACTGAAGGTCCATCCTGTTCTATTACCAAGTCGCAAACAGAATGATCGACCACCAATGCCTCATGTCCGGCTTTCCTGGCAGCTTCCAATAGGCGTCTTGTGGAATATAAGTGGGTGTTTCTTGATAGTACGGCAATCTTCATATTGGCGGTTTAAGAAAAGCTTATCGGTTTTGTTTATTTGATTTCCCAGGTGCAAGATCCACATCGACCAAAAACCTGCCTTTTAATAGTTTTCTTCCTAAGAGTAAGGCATTTTTCATTTTTTTCCGATCAGAAAGGGTGAACTCTGCATCAAACTGTTCCCCCATAATTTCCACTTTTGTTCGCACTTTGTAGCGATGCTCTACCTGTCCAAAAGAGTTCTTCACCTTTTTTGTGGTGAAGCTTTTCGTTTTGATCAGATTTCCTGTGTGTTTTGGGTGATGGGGTGGAAGTAAGCTAAAGAAAAGAACTGGCTCACCACCATTTGTTTCTTCCCTTACCTGCTCAGCATGCACGGCACTGGTGTATGCTCCTGTGTCTACCTTTGCCACAATTGCATTCAAATGCCATTCAGGAAGGGAAATTCTGGTTTTTCTACCTATGGTTTTCTTCATTGGTTTCTTTCATTCGGATTATTCTTGCTAAAGAAAAGGTCAAGTCAAGAAAGGTGATCTTTGGATTGGCAAAACGGTCCAGGTGATAATGTGTTCGGTTGAGCAGGTCATACATTGCAAGTATTTTTTTTTCACTGAGGACATTTTTTCCAAAATTACCAATAAACTCCCGGTCATGCGGGGTTGAACGCATCAATTTTACCAATTGGTTTTTATCTAGCAGACACTCCCTGAGAATATTAACCCCGGTAAGCAACAGGCTTTTTTGACCTTCCTTTCCCAAGGTGGCAAATTGTTCGGAAAAGTTTAGCATCTCATTCAATTTCGCATTATAACAAGACCTCATCCAATCTCTGAAATAGGTGGTGCTTTCATCTTTTATTTCTTCAACCAGCCTATAAGCCACTCGTAAGTTGCCATCTGCTAAAGGTGCCAATTGATCGGCCACCTGCTGATTACACCTATCGTTTTTTATCAGGTGTTCCTTAATTTCTAAATCAGTGAACCCTCTAATTGACACCTTTTGGGTGCGTGACAAAATGGTGGTGAGTAATTGCTCTGGCTGTGTGCTTACAAGTAGGAATAAGGTTTTTTCAGGAGGTTCTTCGAGGATTTTTAGGATGGCATTGGCAGCCTGAAGGTTCATCAGCTCCGGACACCATATCAACACGGTTTTATACCCCCCTTCAAAGGATTTGAGTGAAAGCGTTTTAATGATTTGCCTACTCATCTTTACAGATATGGCCACCTTTGCGCTAAAACCGGCAAGGTCAATCCAATCCTGCAAATTACCATAGGGCTGAGCTTGTAAAAAGGATCTCCAGGGCTTGTTTATGTCCACCTTAGGCTCATCCTCTTCCTCATCTGTCTTTTTCTTAGCGGAAAACACAGAACCTGGGACTGGAAAAGTGAAATTCAAGTCCGGGTGAATAAATTTGTTCATTTTAAGGCATGCCGCACATTTACCACAGGCATCTTCTTCCCCAGGGGTTTCACAATTGATATAGGTAGCCAAGGCAAGGGCCATTGGAAGGGTTGCGCTACCCTGTTGTCCATGGAACAATAAGGCATGCGCCAAATGATTCTGGCGCATGCCTTGTATGAGTTTTTGTTTGGTCTCCTGCAGCCCTGGGATTTCGGCGAACAACATATACGGTCTTGTCTGTTTAGTACCCCTTGTCCCAAATTCGATAAGGACGGGTGATTTCGAAAACTTTTTGTAAAATAAGCCTTGTGGGGTCATCAAGCTCTTCCCCTTTCAATTCCATTGCCTTTTTCGCTGTTTCTTCAAATTTTTTCAATTGAAAGGTGCTAAATCCGGCTGCACCACCCCAAGCGAAGGAGGAAATGAATTTCCTGGGAAAACCTTCGCCGTATACATTTGCTCCAACACCAATGACAGTGCCCGAATTCAACATGGTGCTGATGCCTAATTTGACATGATCCCCGATGAAGGAACCACAAAACTGCAAATCTGTGTTGTCAAAGCCCCCTTTTAGGTAGTCCCATACCCTTATGGCTCCAAGGTTGTTTTTTAAATTCGAGGCGTTAGTATTGGCCCCGAGGTTGCACCACTCCCCTACCACCGAGTTCCCGAGATAGCCGTCATGCGATTTATTACTGTAACCGAAAAAGACCGAATTGCTGACTTCTCCTCCTACCTTGCATTTCGGGCCAATGGTGATGTCTCCCCTCATTTTTGCACCCATACTCAAGGTAGCCCCATCACACATTGCAAAAGGCCCCCTGATCACACTTCCCTCTCCTATTTCTGCGTTTTTACCTATGTAAACTGGACCCTTTTCTGCATTGATGGTAGCAGATTTAATTTTGGCACCGGTTTCTATAAAGGTGTTGGATTCCTGATAGATGTTGGTATAGGGATCTTTTACCCCGGAGGAGATTCTTCTTCTCGTCAGAAGTTCAAAATCCTTCCTTATTTCTATTCCATTAAGCTGGAAAATGTGCCAACACCTCCAAAGTATAGAATGCTCACCTTCGAAAGGTAAAACCTGCTTTCTCGAAAGTGAATCCGGCTTAAAGTCCATGGGGGAAGGGACATTAGCCGCCAAAAAAAGATCATTTTTCCACAGAGACTGCCCCTGAGTCAATGCCTGAATGGCCTCCACCAATTCAGGTGAGGGGCAGAGCGCACCATTGACCACCAGACTTGGTACATCCTTAAGCATATAACGATCCTGCAAATAGGGCTGAGTCAAAAACCCCGAAGGCAGGGAAAGATACCTTTCCCATTTTTCCGATATTCTCAGAATGCCCACCCTTATTTCACCTATAGGTCGAGTAAAAGTAAATGGCAATAAATTACCCCTGATTTTTGGGTCGTCGAATAAAACTACCTGATCCATTTCACAAAAATAAAAAAGTCTGCCAGAAATGTACTTCCAGCAGACCCAATCTCTGTGATTCCGAAGAGGGAATTTATTTTTTCTTGTACCTTCTGTTGAATTTCTCCACCCTTCCGGCGGTATCCAAGAGCATTTTCTTGCCGGTATAGAAGGGATGTGAAGCAGAGCTTACCTCTACCTTTACTAATGGGTACTCCTTACCATCCTCCCAGGTAATGGAATCCTGGGTCTCAATGGTAGACTTGGTGATGAACTTGTAGTCGCTGGACGTGTCCAAGAAAACCACCTCTCTATAATTGGGATGAATATCTTTTTTCATATGCTTTTAATTTTCTTTTAGCGGCCCTAACCTTTCCCGGACTTGATTCGGGAGTATCTCGCATGATTGTAATCATTCCTCCACGTAATGACCTAATCCTACTCGATTTAATGATAATTACGATAACTTTAAATTCAATATCCGAAATCGAGGCACAAATTTACTGCTTATTAAGCAACCCTCCAAGCCTTTCCTAAACAAAAAGCCCCAGGTCAACAAAAGAAATTAGAATATTGGCCAGGTTTCAAGGATTTTACCATTCAAATTTGCATATTTGGCTACTAATTAAGGCAAATGTAGTAGAGTTGCTTGACATGAAAAAATTTTTATCCGTACTCTCCCTTTTGGGGGTTAACCTTATTTTTGCTTACGGACAGGGGGCCTATCTTCCCGTAGACAGGGACATTTATCATCTGCTGGAAAGGTATGAAATCAAAAGGGGGAATTTCACCACAGCCTTTCACACCGGCTTCAAACCCTATCGGAGAGATGACCTGGCCACCTATGTAAATGAAATCTTTTCTGATTCCCTTTACTCCAGTAAATCCGACCTATTCAACCTGGAATATATGCAGCGGGATAATTGGGAGTTTTTTGGGGATTCCGCTCCCAGGTCGCAGAAAAACTGGGGACAGGTATATACCACCCCCGCAGATTTTTTTTTCTATAGGGACAGTGTCTTCGATGTACACCTGGACCCTGTGATTTATTTCCAAGGAGGGTTGGAAAATGGCTCCAACGATTTCAGATTCCGGAACACCAGGGGGCTGGCAGTAAGGGGTAGTATAGACAGAAAGTTGGGGTTTTATACCTATTTGTCTACTACGGATTTATATTTTCCTTCCTGGGTAAAAGATTATGCTCAACACAATGGAGCTGTACCCGGCGAGGGCTTTTGGAAAAGATATGGCCAGGGGGGGTATAGTTTTTTTTCAGCCATGGGGCACTTTTCTTTCCAGGCCACTCCACACATCTCCATACAGGCAGGTCATGACAGGCAATTTGTGGGGGAAGGCTACAGATCGCTGATACTTTCTGAATTCTCGAATCCCTACGTTTTCGTGAAAGTGAACACCAAAATCTGGAAATTGAACTTCACCAACCTATGGGCTCAGATGAATGCGGACATTGACTACGACAGGGGCTTCCCCACAGATGGACGGTACCCGCAAAAATGGTTTTCACATCATAGGCTGGGGATCAACCTGGGGAAAAAGTTAAATGTAGGCGTATTCGAATCAGTTATGGCCAATCAAATTGATTGGAACTACTTCAACCCTTTGATTTTCTACCGATGGGTAGAGCATCAGCTTGGTTCGCCGGACAAAATAATGATAGGTACAGATTTTAAATGGAACTTTAGCCCCGGGATGCAGTTTTATGGACAGTTTGTCTTGGATGAATTTGTGTTCAATGAGTTTTTTGGGATTGATGGGAAGAATTCGAGCAGAAACAAGCACGGCGTTCAGATAGGTTATAAATATATAGATGTGGGTGGGGTAGCCAATCTGGACTGGCAGCTGGAATACAATCAAGTACGCCCCTTCACCTATCAGGAGAAATTTGAACATCAGTCCTTTTCCAATTACAGGACTCCTCTCACCCATCCTCTGGGAGCCAATTTCAGGGAAGCAATCTCCATCTGGAGATATCAGCCCATACCCCGCCTTCAACTTCACGCCCATACCTTGTTTCAACTCCAGGGCATAGACCCCAGTGAGGAAGAGAATTTCGGAGGGGATGTGCTGAAGGGAAGGACAAACACCAGTACCGGGCTTTTTGGAAACTTCATAGGCCAAGGTGAAACCCACAAGACCTGGATAGGAGCATTTAGGGGAAGTTTTATGTGGAAACACAATGTCTTTTTTGATGTGACTTACACCTATCGTCGTCAGCAATCCCCTGTAGATGCTAGGGCGAATCGCACCTCATTGGTGCAAGGTGCGATACGGGTAAACTTCCAACACTTTGATTACTTTTTTTGAAAGTGCCTCTCTCTATTTTAGGATAACAAAAATGGGATAACCACCTGCATAATATCTATAATGTGAACCCTTCCCCCTTGTGAATAATTGCAGTGAAAATCCGTCACTTTTACCTCTACAAAAATTAGGCATGACAATTGTAAACTGTAAAACTAAGGTGGATTACCCTGAAAAAATCCTTTTGGGAGCCTAAAACTTTCGGCATTCTTGCCAGTTTATTAGTATATTCGTAACAAAGTAGCCAAAACTCCAAAGCCATGAACAAAGTAAACAGTATCTTTCAACTTTTGGTGGCCCTTTATTTTGGTGTTGCCTTGGTGTATTTTATGACGTTTGACAGAATGTGGAGCCATGACATCACAGCTGAAATAGTTGTAATATGGTTGTTGGTGGGACTGATGTTGTTCATTATTTCTTGGGGGGTTGTCATGATGTATGCCCGTAGCCTGAAAGGCCGTATAAAGAAACTTGAATTGGATAAGAAGGAATTGAAAGCCATGGTATTTGATATGGAAAGAGGGATGAAAATTGGGCAGATGGAAAAACAAATTGAAGCAGACCCCAACACTACCGATACTGATGACAAAGAAGGTTCTTCCATCAAACCCAGAAAAAACATTAAATAAAAAATGTAAATCGAGGTATCAGGAGGAGTGAAGGGTAGTTTATTCATTATAAACTTTTAAAAATCCATGTATGGTTGCGAAAACTTTTGGCAGTGCGGTATCCGGGGTAGATGCTAAGCTGATCACCATCGAGGTAAACGTGGGTCAGGGCACCAATTTCTATATGGTAGGACTGCCGGATAGTGCAGTCAAAGAAAGTCAACAGAGGGTTGAGTCTGCATTGAAATTTTATGGGTATCGCATGCCCAGGCAAAAAGTAGTGGTGAATTTGGCTCCTGCTGACATCCGAAAAGAAGGGTCATCCTACGATCTCCCGATTGCCCTAGGTATTATACAAGGATCGGAGCAGGTATATTTCCCTGCATTGGAGGATTACATCATCATGGGAGAACTATCCCTAGACGGTAAACTGAGACCTATCAAAGGGGTGCTTCCCATTGCAATTGAAGCAAGAAAAAGAGGCTTCAGGGGTTTTATCCTGCCAAAGGTAAATGCAAAGGAAGCATCTATTGTAAATAATCTGGATATAATTGGTGTGGAAAGTGTGGAGGAAGCGATTCATTTCCTCGAAGGGAAAACGGACATTTCCCCCATGGTAACAGATACACGGGACATCTTTTACCATTCCATGGAGGATTATTCTGTGGATTTTGCTGACGTTCAAGGTCAAGAAAACATCAAGAGGGCGATGGAAATAGCAGCTGCAGGGGGACATAATGTGATCATGATAGGCCCTCCGGGTGCTGGAAAAACCATGTTGGCCAAACGCCTACCTTCTATATTGCCTCCACTGAGCTTGCATGAGGCCCTAGAGACCACCAAAATCCACTCCGTTGCCGGAAAACTGGGAACTGAAGCCTCATTAATTGCCCGGAGACCCTTTAGGTCACCTCATCATACCATCAGCGATGTGGCTTTGGTGGGTGGTGGAGGTAACCCCCAGCCGGGGGAGATCTCTTTGTCTCACAATGGGGTCTTATTTCTGGACGAACTTCCGGAATTTAAGCGTGCAGTCCTGGAAGTGATGCGGCAACCCTTGGAAGAACGAAAAGTTACCATTAGTAGGGCCAAGATTTCTGTAGATTTCCCTGCAAACTTCATGTTAATTGCAAGTATGAATCCCTGCCCATGTGGCTATTATAACCATCCGGAGAAGGAGTGTGTTTGTGGGCCGGGGGTGGTTCAAAAATACTTAAACAAAGTAAGTGGCCCGCTTTTGGACCGCATCGATCTGCATGTGGAGGTTACCCCGGTGAAGTTTGATGAAATGACTTCCAATCGAAAATCGGAACCAAGCAAGTCTATCCGCGATAGAGTCACAGCGGCTCGGGAAATCCAAGTGAACCGGTTTGTGGATCACAAGGATGTCTATTGTAACGCAATGATGCCTTCTCACATGGTGAAGGATATCTGCCAGATCAATGAAGCCGGTAAGGTCCTTCTAAAAACCGCCATGGAAAGGCTTGGACTATCTGCCCGTGCTTATGATAGAATACTAAAGGTCTCAAGGACCATAGCCGATTTAGCCGGAAATGATGATATCAAAGTAGAACATTTAGCGGAGGCCATTCAATACAGAAGTTTGGACAGGGAAGGCTGGGCAGGTTGATTTTTGGCAAGGCTTATTGAGAGGACTTTTTTGAAGAATTATTGCAAAAATTACCTAAATTGACTTTCTTAGAAGCAAAATAGCCGATTCAAATACCTAAGGATTATCATCTGCAATTTCTTGTATTTGTAATACCAGCCAAGTTATCCAATCAAAAACATAATGGGGGCTTCACTTTATCACAAAGTGGTACGACCTTGAAATTGAAAAAATTATGTGGTCCAAAGAAAAAAAGATTCAAGAAGAGATAAATCTCGCCCATGCTACATCAGTTTTCGCCAAAGGCTTGGATGTGGTGGGAGACATAGAGGCCAAAAGTGACATAAGAATAGAGGGGGACATACAGGGCAATGTCAGCACCAAAAAAAAAGTGATCATAGGAACTTCCGGTAAAGTAATAGGTAACATTTCTGCCGGAGAGTTATGTGTAATGGGTGAAGTAACCGGCGATATGCTCATCGGTGGTTTGGCAAAATTTACCGAAACAGCAAAAGTTAGGGGCACTGTTTATTCCACAGGAATCGCCATTGACGCAGGGGCAGATATGGAAGTAAATCTTAAAAAGTATATTCCGGAGCAACAAGGTACTGAGCACAAAAAAACTTCCACACTCAATTTATTAAGCTTCAATAAAAAGAATGAGCCTCAAAGGGAGCTAATTTAAGAGGGTAAAACTGTAAATATCCTTAGGGTTAGGGTATAAATGTTTAACCAAGTGCTTGTTCCAGATCTTCAATTAAATCTCCAGCATGCTCAATTCCCACTGAAACCCGGACCAAGCTGGGATGTGAATTACCCGCATCACCCTCCACTTTTGCCCTCCTTTCTATAAGACTCTCCACTCCACCCAGGCTGGTGGCATTACTAAACAATTTCAGTTTGGCAATTGCTCTGTCAGTGGCCTTGCTATCTCCTTTATAAATGAAGGATAGCATACCCCCAAACCCTTTCATTTGTTTACACGCCAAAAGATTTCCCTCATCATTTGGCAATCCAGGATAGTACACACGATCAACCAAAGGGTGCCTTTCCAAGTAATTGGCTACTGCCATTGCATTTTCACAATGGGCCTTAACCCTGTAACTTAGGGTCTTAACACTCCTGCACAGTAAGTAGCAGTCAAACGCAGAAGGAGAGGCTCCTCCTAATACCTGCACATTTCTGATGTTTTCCCAAAAATCATCAATTTTAGCCGTAATCAATACTCCCCCCATCACGTCGCTATGCCCACCAATAAACTTGGTGTTGCTGTGCATGACCATGTCTGCACCTAGCAATAGTGGGTTTTGAAGAATGGGAGTGGCAAATGTGCTATCTACGACCGTACGAATTCCCTTGTCTTTAGCTATCTGGCATATCGCAGCTACATCGGTTACTCTGATCAGGGGATTGGAAGGTGTTTCCATCCAGATCAAAGAGGTGTCCTTGTGGATATTTGATGCAACAGATTGAATGTCTGTCATATCTACGAAAGCCACTTCAAGTTTGCCTTTAAAAACTTTCAACAATTGGCTTCTCAACCCATGATACATATCGCTTGGTGCCAAAATACGGGAATGGGCTGGTAAACTCTGGAAAACGGCCATTCCTGCGGCATTTCCGGTAGCGAATGCAGCGGCATCCGCACCCCCTTCAAGGGCCGTCATTACGGCCTCCAGAGACGTCCTATTGGGGTTGCTTATTCTACTATAAATAGGGGAATCATCACCATGTTCATAGGTGGTGGACAATGAAATAGGCTGAACTACTGGCTTATCTGTATCGTTAACCCTGTTAGAGAGATGTATGGCTATAGTTTCAGGCTTCATAAACACATATGTGAATAAGTGTAAAGTTATATTAAGCTACCAGGGAATTATCCTGGTGGCAAACATCATTGCAAGTGCCAAAAGTAACAACCCTATAAGATCTGCCAATCTTTTTATGGTAATATAGAGGATTTTTCTGTGCTTTTCCATGTGCATTAATTTAATCATTATGCCAAATCAAACCGCTCAGCATAGATGTTTTCCCAGGATACCCCTGCCTTTCTGAGGGTCAACTCAGCTACGTCCATCATGGGTGAAGGCCCGCAGATAAAATAGTCAAAATCATTTTTCTCCTCAGGCAATTTTGATATAATCAACCTTTCATCGATCAATCCCTCCTCACCTTTCCAATTTTCCCCAGGCTTTTCTAAGACATGAATCACTTCTAGGCTAATTTTATTTTTCAATTTCTCCAAATCTTCCTTGAAAGGGATTTTCTGCTCATTCTCATTCCCATAGATAAGGATACATTTCCGTTGGTCCAATTGGTCCGCTAATGTTCTCAGCATGGATATGGCGGGGGTTATCCCAATACCGCCCATGATAAGTACACAGGGTTTGTCCTTAAGGGTGAAGGAACCAAAAGGGCCTTCCAAAAACGCCCGCTGACCGGTTTTAAGGTTTTTCCATGTATTGGTAAAGTCCCCCAATCGCTTTGCTGTGATGGCAATACTGGTGTCCATTTTACTGGAGGATATGGAAAAGGGGTGCTGCTGAAGGGAAAAGGGTTGATCATGGATGGTAATCCAAACGAATTGCCCCGGCTCAAAATCCAACCTAGAACCATTTACCGCTTTCATTACCAGAGTGTAGGTATCGTCTCTTTTTGGTTTTACTTCCGAAATCTCATAAGGATTTTTGCGGTTTCTGAACGGTCTTACCAACCTAGTGTGAATTAGCAAGGACCCATAGGCCAAAAAAAGAACCGCCAAAAAGATGATTTTCCAGAGTGGGTTTAGGTAATGCCCCACCTGTATGCTATGAGCCACCCCAATGAAAAGTACCAGGCCTCCTAACACCCCGTGCAGAAGTCTCCACACCTCATAGCTAAGGCCAAAAGTCAGCCTCCACAGGCTGGTAAGCAATAAGCCTATCATCCCAATGGAAGCTAAGATTAAGGATATGGCTCTGGGTAAATTTTCTCCTGGGTCGAAAAAAGAAATATAGGAAGTATCCGCTATGAGCATGAATACAGGATGTGCCAATGCAAATAGAATGGCAATTACGCCAATTTCCTTGTGGAATTGGACAATATTATCCACTCCAAATGCAGGAGCCACTTGTGCAATTCTACCTGAAAACAGAAACTGAAGCCCAAATAGGGAGAGCCCTATAAACCCAAGTGCTACTCCTAATTCTTCTAGAAAACCACGGAAGGGAGGCAATTCCCCTGAATAGGATACCCATACGGGTAAAACCGCCAACAAAAAAAATATTGCGAGCCAAAGCATCCCGTTTTTAAAGCTGTATCTTTTCATTTTTGGCGGATTAGGCTGGCGGGGCTTTGTGGAGTGTGTTTATTTCACCGAATTCGGTCCACAGACCTTACCAATAATTCATCTTTTCTTATAAACCGATTGGCGACAATATTCATAATCAAGGCAAATACAATACCATAAAAACCGATAACATATGCTCCGGTTACATTAGGGTTAAATTCTTGGTTGGCCTGGTAGCTCACAAATACGATCACTCCCAGGTTTATACCCATAAGCAGGCTATTGATCATATTGAGCATCATCTGCTTGGTCCTGTTTTTAAATTGAAGCAAGCTATAAATTGCCAAAGCGGCAGAAGTCAGTGCTAAAACCCCTATATACATGGTATTTGTGCTGTGCTGAATTTCACCGGTCTCGATTTCCGTGGTAAGTAATTGCCATGCCGTGAGTTTTAATTGCAAGGTTTGTCCTTGATTAACTTGAAACCAGATGGGCAAAAAGGCGACCGCCACCATACCGACGGCTACCAAAAATAAAAAGATGGACTGTTTTCTTTGAATCATTGCTATAAATTTAAAAACAAATAAAAGAGGTAATTTATTTATTAGCAAGGTAAATAGCAATTGGGGGAATATTTTCTTTAAATCCTATCTTTGTGGCCAAGATGAAAAACACTTTCAACTATTTCTTGGAACTGCAATACCTGGGCACCCATTATCACGGATGGCAAGCGCAACCTAATGCGGTCACCGTGCAATCGGTTCTGGAAGATTCCCTTTCCACCTTGCTGAAATCACGCATAGCGATAATGGGGAGTGGAAGAACAGACACCGGTGTACACGCACTACAACAATTTGCGCATTTTGAAACCTTTGAGGTTTTGGATGTGCCAGGTTTAAGGAAAAAACTTAACGGTATTCTGCCAAAAGATATCGCCGTAAGAAAGATCCGTCCCGTTAGGGACAATGCTCATGCTCGGTTTGATGCCCTGAGTAGGGAATATCACTATTTTATCCATTTGCAGAAGGACCCATTTTTAGAAGGCAGAAGTTGGTATTGTCCCTATGAAATCAATGTTCAAAGAATGAATCACTTTTCACAGGTATTACTGGAGTATTCGGATTTTGAATGCTTCAGCAAGGTAAAAACTAATGTTAACCATTTCCGATGTGAAATAAAAAAGGCCAGTTGGGAACAAAAAGGTGAGCAATTGATTTTTCATATTGTTGCTGACAGATTTCTAAGAGGGATGGTAAGGGCGATTGTGGGAACTTTAATACTAGGGGGGCGGGGAAAGTTGGATGAAGAGGGCTTTAGAGCTATTATTGAAGGTAAAAACAGAAAAAATGCCGGAGCTGCCGCCCCTCCCTATGGTTTGTTTTTGACCAAAGTGGGCTATCCTTCCCATATTTTTAACATAAATACTGACATATATTGAGTTTGGAAAATGAAAATATCAAAAGTGGGGATATTCTGGACCTGCAGGTACTGAGAAAACTATATCAATTTGTACAACCCTACAAATGGAAATTTTACAGTCTGATTTTGCTTACGCTTGCCTTGGCACTGCTAGCTCCTACCCGTCCATTGTTCATTCAAATTGCGATAGATGACCATGTTGCCATAGGTGATGCCAAAGGGCTACTGAACATGACTTATCTTTTGATTGCACTTCTTTTACTGCATGCCTTGGTGCAATTTGCACATACTTATTTATCGGGGTGGATTGGTCAAGTAATTATTAGAGATATTCGGGTGAACCTCTACAAACACCTTCTGAAAATGAGGCTCAAATTCTTTGACAACACCCCTATAGGAAGGTTGGTGACAAGAAATGTGAACGATATCGAGGCTTTATCCGATGTATTTAGCCAAGGCCTGGCTTCCATTATAGGCGATCTTCTGCAATTGGTTTCCATTCTCACGGTAATGTTTATAGTGGACTGGAAGCTTACCTTGGTCAGTTTATGCACACTTCCACTTCTTATTATTTCCACCTATATTTTTAAGGAAAAAGTAAAGAAATCATTCAACGAGGTTCGAAATGCAGTTTCAAATCTCAATTCTTTCCTGCAAGAACACATCACGGGAATGAGTATCGTTCAAATTTTCAACAGGGAAGATAGGGAGTTTGAGAAGTTTAAGGTCATCAACAAGGAACACCGGAAAGCACATCTCAGGTCTGTCCTTTATTACTCTGTTTACTATCCTGTTTCAGAGATTATTCAGGCTATAGGCATAGGCTTGGTGGTCTGGTATGGTGCCACAGGGGTTTTCGATATGCAGCTAAAGGTGGGGGTGTTGATTTCTTTCATCATGTATTTACAGCTTTTTTTCAGGCCGATCAGGATGATTGCGGACAGGTTTAACACCCTACAAATGGGGGTGGTAAGCTCCGCAAGAATTTTTAGGTTGCTGGAAAACGATGATCAAATCCCAAATGAAGGTAATTTTGCCCCATCTAAAATTGAAGGACACCTGAGTTTTAAGGAAGTGTGGTTTGCTTACAATGATGAAGAATGGGTGCTTAAAAACATCAATTTTGATGTCAAACATGGAGAGACCGTGGCCCTCGTAGGAGCAACAGGTGCAGGGAAATCCTCCATCATCAACCTTATCAGTAGGTTTTACGAAATCAACCGGGGCCAGATACTTTTAGACGGAATGGATATCAGGGAATATGAACTTGGGACGCTTCGGAAACACATTGGGGTGGTTCTCCAAGATGTCTTTCTTTTCTCTGAATCAATTTATTACAACATAACTTTGGGCAACCCTTCCATCAGTGAAGACCAGGTGATGAAAGCCGCGGAGATGGTAGGAGCAAAAAAATTTATAGAAAAGCTGCCCGGCGGGCTTTCTTATGATGTGAAGGAAAGAGGAGCTACCCTATCGGTAGGACAACGGCAGTTGATTTCCTTTGTGAGGGCCATGGTATATGACCCGGAGATCCTCATACTAGACGAGGCCACTTCTTCTGTGGATACTGAAACTGAGGAACTGATTCAAAACGCCATTGAAAAAATGATGAAAGGTAGAACCTCTATCGTTATCGCACACAGGCTCTCCACCATACAGAAAGCCAACAAAATCATCGTTTTGGATCACGGTGAGATCAAGGAATCCGGGACTCATGATGAGCTGCTAGAAAGAGGAAAGTATTATGCCCAGTTGCACCAGATGCAATTAAAGACAATGGCTATTGACTGACTTTTCAGCACAGTGGTCGACAATTTGCCAAGTGTTGCATTCGTTGGAGTTTCAGCATCTAATTTAAACCGAAAAATAAGAACTACATGAAGAAAATCATTTTGTCCTGTCTCATTTTTTTACCCTTGTTAGTTTCTGCGCAAGAACACCAAGTAGGGGTCAGAATTGGAGAACCTTTTAGCTTAAGCTATAAAACCTTTATCCAAGAAAAAATTTCAGTAGAAGGGTTGGTAGGCCGGGCAAGTCCCAATAGTTCGCAATATTATAGGAGGGCGTTCGAAAATTCTCCCCCAGTCTCTTCTGCAATATACACCAGCCATACCACGGGAGATGCATTTTCCCTCAATTTAAGGTTGGCCTACCATGAGGACATCAGTGGGGAGTTTAATATCAGCGAAGGTGCCTTATACGCTTTTGCGGGTGCAGGCGGTCAATTCAGGACCCTTCGGGCAAATTATGTATGGACCACCCCCAGCCCAAGTGGGCCAAGCGTTTTCAGAAACGACAGGAGGCGGAATGTGGATTTTGGGGTAGAAGGTTTTATAGGTTCGGAATACTATTTAGAGGATCTCCCCATTTCAATTTTTGCCGAGGTAGGGCTTTTTATGGAAATAGTGGATAGGCCTGGCCACCTTAAACTTCAGGGAGGTATTGGAGCTAGATACATGTTTTAATCATGAAGCTTGTTATTACCACCGTCATCATAGTCCTTATCGCCGGCATTTTAGTCTACTTCTATGCGCGCTTAGGTGGGTTTAACCCAATAGAAACTTCCCTTGTTACTTGTACCGATTTCAAGCTAATGGGCAAAATGTACAGAGGCACACCCCAGGACAGTAATTTGCCGGAGACATTTAAGGAAGTGGAAGGGTATAAAAAAGAAAAAGGTAAAGGTGAGCTTTTCACCATATATGATACTGAGCCTGCTGGAAAGCTAGATACACTTCAGCTTTTTGTGGGTTTGGAACACCAAAAAGGTGACCCTATACCTCAAGATTGGATCACAGTAACTATCCCTTGTGATCAGGCTGTTCTGGCAAGCGTTTCTTCACATAGGTTGGTGATGCCCAGTCCAAAAAAGGTCAAGACGAATATAGTGAATTTTGCCAAAAATAATCATTTCGATTTGGAGGGAGATTTTATTGAAAAGCTTATCAACGACAGAAATGTGGAGATTTTAGCCCCGGTACAACCAACCAATTAACCACTTTACCGTAGATTATGGTATGATTTTGGTAAAGGCATTCAAATAAACTATATATATGAGCAAAACAACAAATTCATTCAAACAATTTGCCTGGGGAATATTGCTTTTCTCCATTGTGATTATGAGTAGCTGTGAAGGCCCTGTAGGACCGCCAGGTCCCCCCGGCCCCGATGGGCTTGATGGGGAGGTGATAGTGGGAGAAGTATTCGAAATCATAGGCACGTTTTCGGAAGAGACAGAATTTGGGATAGCTGGCGACTATGGGTTTGAGATTTTTGATTCAGACATGGTACTTATTTATCACTTGGATGCTGTATTTGAAGGAGACGTTGATTTATGGCGGCCATTGCCGAGGACAGAGTTCATTGATGGGGTGGGGATTTTCAATTACAGTTTTGATTTTACTTTCTTTGATTATAGTATCTTTATGAGAGGTAATTTTAACCTTAACCAGCTAGGTTCAGAATGGACAGATGACCAGGTATTTAGGATTTTTATTCTTCCCGGGGAGTTTATCAATGGGCGGATGGACTTTTCTGACCAAGCAGCTCTGCTAGAAATGATGGATATGGACGAGCAAGAGATCAAAAGGATACCTTTGAATTAAAGCTTGAAACAAAGTATTCCGGTATATTTTATTGAGCAACCCTACCTATGGGGTTGCTTTTTTTTATATAAATAAAAACTGTTGGAATTGAGAAAATTACCATCTATATTGACCACAAACGATTATTTACCAAAAAATTGAGCATGAAAAAACTATTACTGTTAATGGCTATGGGGCTGATTTGCTTCCTGCCTGCTTGCGAAGGACCAGAGGGTCCACAAGGCCCTCCCGGGTTTGATGGAAGAGACGGAGAGGATGGGGAAGATGGGCTGGAATTCCCTAATCTGGTAATAGAAACCACCATTGATTTCAACGAAGACAACGGTTACAATAATGTTTTTGAAATACCAATCTCCCCTGATGATATATGGCTTGTATTTATAGAGTGGGCGGTTATAGAAGGTGAACCCTTGTGGAGGCCTTTGCCCCAGTCTCAGCTTTTAGAGCAAGGTATCCTTTTTTACAATTACCAATTCACGAGTCAATTACTAAGTGTATTTATGGAAGCATCTTTTCCCAGGGCTGAGCTCAGTGAAGAATGGACCACAAATCAGCGTATTAGGGCTGTTTACGTACCATCTTTTTTTGTGGGAAATGGAGAAAATTCAAGAGTTGATTTCCAGAATTATAGTGCCGTGATGGAAATGCTTGATTTTAGCGAGGAAGATGTTGTGGAACTCGAGGATATTCTGGACCGATAAGTCTGGGAGGGTTGCCAAAACCTCTGAAATTAGGGGAATTTCAGAGGTTTTTTTATGTACTTTTTAATAATTGTGTCAAATAAGGATACATCCTCTATCTTTGTGCCATGCAAATAAAAAATGACCTTATGCTTAGGGCCATCCGGGGAGAAAAAGTAGAAAGAACTCCCGTATGGTTGATGCGCCAGGCCGGAAGAATACTCCCCGAGTACAGGGCGGTTAGAAATAGTGTGAGTGGGTTTATTGAACTGGCCAAGACACCAGAACTGGCAGCAGAAGTAACCATACAGCCAGTAGATCTATTAGGAGTAGACGCGGCAATAATTTTTTCAGATATTTTGGTGATTCCAGAAGCGATGGGCCTACCTTACGAAATGGTTGAAAAAAGGGGACCTTGGTTTCCCAATACCATTCGAAGTTCTTCAGACCTGAAAAAATTAAGGGTCGCGGATCCGAATGAGGAGTTGGGTTACGTGCTGGAAGCCATCCAAATCACCAAAAAAGCCCTCAATGGCCGGGTCCCAATCATTGGGTTTGCAGGTGCGCCGTGGACTATATTTGCATACATGGTGGAAGGATCCGGAAGCAAAACCTTTTCCAAATCCAGGGCAGCTCTCTACCTGGACCCTGACTTTTCTCATAAGCTTTTGGAGATGATCACTAAGAGCACCATCAAATATCTAAAGGCACAAATCACCGCTGGAGCAAACCTAGTCCAGTTATTTGACAGTTGGGCCGGAATATTGCCCCCTACTCAATACGCTGAGTTTTCATTGAAATATATAGAGGAAATTTGCAATGCCATCACTGAGGTACCGGTCACAGTTTTTGCCAAGGGAGCTTATTTCGCCAGGGAAGCCCTTGGTAAAATGAACTGCGATACCATAGGCCTGGACTGGAACATGAGCATTTCGGAGTCAAGAAACCTTATAGGGCCGGATAAGGCGTTGCAGGGAAACATGGACCCCGCGGCCCTTTATGGCACAGAAAAAAGTATTCTATCCAGTGTGGATGAAATGATGAAAGAGTTTAAAGGCTGCAAACATGTTGCGAATCTAGGCCATGGTGTATATCCTGACATAGATCCCGAAAAGGTGAAATTGTTCATAGAGGCCGTAAAATCTTTTAAATAAATGATTTACAGAGAAAACCTATAAGTTTTTTTTCACAGTGAGGGCCAATAATTTGGTTATAATAATTATTTATTTTTAAATATTTATTTATCTTTAAAGTTTATTTTTTAATCACTTTTTATATTTTACCTATAAAATATTATTTTCTCAATACAAATTGAAGGTATAACACCTCTTACTTTTCCACGTCCTTTAAAGATTAAATTTGTATTTCACGTAATTGCTGAATATATTTGTAAAAATGTATTTCAAATACACAAAAACGATAGACGAGCAGTCACCCTAGACTTTTAATATAATGGAAAAGTTTTTAAGTAAAACCAGGCATGAGAATTTTTATTTTAAGCACCTAAGCGGATTTGTCACACCTTCCGGTGAGGTTTTCATCACAGACCCTTTAAAATCTACTTTTAAAAGGGCGATGGACATCATGTTGGGTTTAGGTTTCACATTGTTTGTTCTTTGGTGGTTGTTTCCAATCATCGCATTAGGTATTAAGTTATCCTCGTCAGGACCAGTTTTATATGTGCAAAAAAGGCATGGAAAAGACAATACTGTTTTTAATTGCTACAAGTTTCGCACCATGCGTCACAACAAGCAGTCGGTTTTTAGACAGGCCGTTTCAAACGATCCCAGGGTCACAAGGTTTGGCAAGTTCCTGCGCAAAACTAGCTTGGATGAGCTTCCTCAGCTGTTCAATGTTCTTAAAGGGGACATGTCTATCGTAGGTCCCCGCCCACATGCGGTGCCAATGAACGATCACTTTTCCTCTGAGATCCTAAACTATCAGTTTAGGCACAATGTGAAGCCTGGAATCACCGGTTTGGCACAGGCAAAAGGTTATAGAGGTGAGATCAAGCATTTTTACGATATTTACCACAGGGTAAGATTTGATCATTTTTACATAAAAAAATGGTGTTTCATGCTGGATCTAAAAATCTTGGTCTGGACGTTCAACATCTTGGTGAAACGTAGTGACAAAGCTTATTAAATTACATCTTTTGCTAAAATAGGTTTTTGGCACGCTGATTGGTTGATCATCCGGTAGCCGAGAGGAAGTGTTTACCCCCCAGCTTATGGAGACCTTGGGTAAAGGTGTCTAAAAAAATCACCTATTTTGTCTTTCCAAGACAAAAAAATGCTGTTGAAAACACCTCAAAAACTTGTATTGTATCGAATGTGTTTTTATATTTGTAAATATGTATTTCAAATATACAAAAACGTTTTTCAGTCTACAGAGAAGGATTGTGTGATTATTTTATAAAATGGCGATTGAGATGGAGAATATTTTATTTAAAGAAGAGGTAAGCCAAAATTATTCCAGAACTAAAAATTTGTCGGGACTGTCCCAATTTGGTGAAAGCTACAGGGGAAACGAATTGAAAAATTGGTCGAAAAGGTTAACAGACTTGATCATATCTTTTTTCACCATAGTTTTTATAATGTCCTGGCTGTATCCAATTGTTGCAATGGCAATAAAGTTAAGTTCAAAAGGCCCTGTGATTTTTAAACAAAAAAGACATGGATTGCACAACAAGCCATTCCTTTGTTATAAATTCAGGACAATGGTTATTAATAATGAAGCCGACACAAAACAAGCTACTCAAAATGATCAAAGGGTTACAAGGATTGGCCGGTTTTTAAGAAAGACCAGTTTGGATGAAATACCTCAGGTATTCAATGTATTGGCAGGGGAAATGTCAATCGTAGGCCCAAGGCCACACGCAATTCCTATGAATTGGGAATTCTCCAAATCCATCGAAGGCTTTATGCTAAGGCATGCTGTCAAGCCGGGAATTACCGGGCTTGCGCAATGCAAAGGGTACAGAGGAGAAATAAGAAGTTTCTATGACATCTATTCTAGATACAAATTTGATCTCTTTTATGTGAAAAATTGGTGTCTGATGTTGGACATTAGAATTATAACAGCGACAATTTTCAGCCTGCTGAAAGGGCAAAAAGCATATTAAAGAAGAGGTTAGAATGATCTTGGCGTCACCACCATGCCGTTCTATTCTGTCAATTTAAATGTAAATGAGGTTTTTAAGGCACATAACAGCTTCCTTACCTTAAGGGGAAAGTACCCCTAAAATTGATCTTCATTGAAGGAAAATTGTTCTTTCTCATTGAAATTCGAAATATTAATAATTTAATATTCGTTTCTCAATACATTTATTCTGAAATAATAGCAAAGCTCTTAATAAAATTCTTAAATTGGCCCTAATTTTAAAAATTGGGACTGAGGTGGCGAAGCTTTGAAATAGTTTAAGTAAAATAAAATTTCGAATTTTGCGTTTCTTGGTATTATTGTTGAAGTCCGGATCAAAAATTCAAATAGATTTGCCATCCTTTGATATTTAAACAGTTCTGTTCATTTTCTTACATGAAAACTATTGGTAACATCATGAAAAATTATTTTATAATTCTTCTATTTTTTGTAATTTTATTAAGCAGTTGCGCAAAGAGGAACTTGGTCTATTTTAGCGACATAGGATCCAACCAGGAGTATATTACGGAGATAAGCAGAACAGTTGAACCAAAAATTCAAAGTGGGGATCTGCTCAGGATTACTGTTAGCAGCCTAAATCCCGAATCGAATTTGTTGTTCAATTCAGGCATAATGACTCCCAGCGGCATGGAAGGACAACGCCTCAATAACAATGTGACGCAGTTGAACCAGGGATATTTAGTGGACAAGAATGGGGAGATAAATTTTCCCGTACTTGGAAAAATCAAACTTGCTGGGCTCACGAAAGAAGAGGCAACCGAAGAAATGGTGTTTTTACTTAAAGAATACGAAAAAGACCCAATAGTAAATTTAGCATTTTTAAACTTTAAGATAACGGTGATTGGGGAAGTGGCTAATCCTGGTACATTCACTTTGGAGACTGACAGAATCACTCTATTAGAGGCTTTTGGCCTTGCAGGGGATATGACAGAGTATGGAAAAAGAGAGAATGTTTTGATAATCAGGGATGTTGATGGGGAAAGGAGAGCCATACGAATTAATCTCAATGATAAGGAAATCCTTAATTCTCCTTACTACATGTTGCACCAAAATGACGTGATTTACGTTGAACCAGATAGAATAAAGGCTGTACAAGCCAGTACTAACCAACGTACATTTGCTGTATTAGGTATCCTAACCACCCTTACAGTATCGCTTTTATTCAACCTACGATTTTACTTTGATTAAATATGAAAGTTTCAGACTTACTTCTAGATGAATTTGAGCCAAAAAAGCAGTTGAAAATCAACTATAAGTTTATTTTTTTAAAATATCTCAAATTTTGGTACCTATATCTTTTGGGTTTAATGGTATGCGTGGCTTTGGCTGTTTATTACCTAAAGACTACGACCGAACTTTATCCTGTTTCGAGTACTATTCTTATCAATTCAACTAATAATGGTTCCGGTTCGGATTTCAGTCAAAATGCCATATATAGCGACCTGGAGAATTATCAATCCACCAAGGTGGTGGAAAATGAGGCTGAAGTGCTAAAGTCAGTTTCTTTAATGGGCCTTGCCATTAAAGAATTGGATTTCAATGTTTCTTACTTTGTCAAAGACAACCCGTTAAGGGACAAGGAGATATTTGTGGATCAATCGCCAATAAGGGTAATTATAGGTGAATATGACTCCACTGCATTTTTTAATAAAGACCTAGAAACTAATTATGTGGTTCATTTTCTAAATAAGGAATATTTCATGTTGGAGGATGAATTAGAAAATAAAACCCGACACGCTTTTGGCGAGGAGATAGAAAAGCCTTTCGGAAACTTTAAAGTTCAACTGAACAACCTTGACCAGCTTCCTGAATATGTCGCGATCAGATTTAATAACCCATACTCCCTGCCAGGTCAATACGCAGGGAAATTGGACGTGTTCATCGTTAACAAACTAGCTTCTGTACTCCGGGTAAGTCTTAACGATGCCGTTCCACAGAAAGGTGTTTTGGTGATCAACAAATTGATAGAAATATACAATAGAGAGGCAATAAAAAACAAAAATGCTACAGCCGCTAACACGCTTGATTTTGTTGAAGGCCAGCTTAGTGTCCTAATAAATGAAATCAGTGAAATAGAAGAAAAAGTGGAACGGTATAAAAGGGAAAACCGCATCACGGAAATATCCATGGATGCCCAACAATACTCCGCCACTTCGAGAACGATCCAAGAACAAATTTCAGACTACAATATAAGGCTGGAAGTCCTTAAATCCATTGAGGAATACCTAATTGAGCAAGATGACAATTATCAGGCGGTTCCAAGCACACTCAATATTCAAGACCCTACCCTGCTGTCTTTAGTCCAACGCTTTAATGAATTACAAAAAGACAGGGAAAGGATGCTCAGAACAACCAATCAAAACAACCCACTGGTTCAGGATCTCACCCAACAGCTCATCAGTACCAGAAGAAACCTTTTAGAAAATATCCGAAACATCATTAAAAGCTTGGAAGTATCACGGCAAAACATGGTGTCCCGAGCCGAGGAATCCGAAAGGAAATCAGGAAGGATCCCGGAAATCGAAAGGAAATTACTTGAGATTACACGGGAGAAAGAAACCAAACAAGCTCACTATAATTATTTGGTGGAAAAAAGAGAAGAGTCTGCATTGTCACTTGCCGCGACCACCGTTTCCAATTCCAGGACTATAGATCCAGCTATGGCCGGCGGAAAACCAGTAAAACCGAATAAGATGTTAATCCTAGGATTTGCTGTGTTTTTTGGGTTTTTTGGACCTTTGGGTTTTGTGTTTATCCGGTACAAGATCACGGACAAAATCATATCAAAAGAGGACATTACAGAGAGAACTTCCCTCCCTTTTTTAGGGGAAATTTCTCACAATAAAGAAAAAAGTGTATTGGTCATCTCCAAAAGCATCAAAGAAGCCCTAGCCGAGCAGTTTAGGCTTATTAGAACTAACATACAATTTGCACTCCCCACCCATGACAAAAAGGTCTTAATGGTCACTTCCAGTATGGGAGGAGAAGGAAAGACCTTTTTCAGCCTAAACCTGGCTGTAAGTCTTGCATTGGCAGGCAAAAGAGTGGCCTTGTGCGAATTTGACCTTAGGAAGCCTGCACTATTAGATTATTTAAATATGGATTGTGAAATTGGAATCACCGACTTTCTTTCGGAAGATGGGTTGGTAATCGCTGATTTGATCAACAAAAACGAGCTACTGCCCGACAGTTTACACATTATGGGATGCGGTGAGATCCCAGAAGACCCCGCCGAACTTATGCTCAAACCAAAAGTAGGTTATTTTGTGGAACGTTTAAAAGAAGAATATGATGTGATTATTTTGGACACCGCACCTATTGGGCAGGTTTCCGATAGCTTTGCCTTGTCTAGGTTTGTGGACATGAGTATTTATCTAATGCGGAATAATTACACTCCCGTTGGAATGGTAGATTTCGTAAACGATGTTTATAGGGACAGAAAACTTAAAAACCCATACCTTGTTCTTAACGATGTGAAACTACAGGCCAACTATGGGTATGGTTATAAATACGGATATTATCAGGCTAATACTGGTAAAAGAAAAAAGGTCAAGAAAAAAGGTTCCTATGCCTTAAGTGGAAATAACAAAAGATAATTCTATTTAATTTATAATATAATTTAAAACATTTTTAATATTTTTTATTCATACATGAAGGCGAATATCATAGGTCTGTACACGAATGTGTTAAACCTGATAAATAGAGGGCATAGAAGGAGTGTAAAGGCTAAAAAGAACATTCTCGCCTCCTTTGTTATTAAGGGTGGTTCTATTGGGGTAAGCTTAGTTTTGGTACCCTTGACCATAAATTATGTGAATCCAACAAGCTATGGGATTTGGTTGACTCTTAGCTCTATCGTAGGGTGGTTCAGTTTCTTTGATATAGGATTTGGACATGGGTTGAGAAATAAGTTCGCCGAAAGTTTGGCCAAAGGAGAGTATCAACTTTCAAGGGCGTATGTAAGCACCACTTATGCTATATTAAGTATCATTGTCCTTATCATTCTGGGGTTATTCTATGTGGTAAGCCCACTCTTGAGTTGGTCTGCTATCTTAAATTCACCACCAGAAATGGAAAGGGAGCTCAGTATACTTTCATTAATTGTCTTTACTTTTTTTTGTTTGCAATTCGTACTTAAGCTTATCACTACTGTGCTTACCGCAAATCAGGAACCTGCAAAAGCATCGCTGTTCAATTTTTTAGGTAGTCTATTTTCCTTGTGTGTTATTTTTATTTTAACCAAAACCACTGAAGGCAACCTGATTTATCTGGGAACCGCACTAGGCTTTACTCCCGTGTTGGTACTCAGCAGCTCTTCATTATGGTTTTACAGCAATCAATATAAAAAGTTCGCACCCTCTATTAAATTAGTGGATTTCAGCTTGGCAGGGGACCTTATGAATTTAGGCGTGAAATTCTTTATCATACAAATAGGAGGCTTGGTCTTATTCTCCACAAACAACATAATCATTACCCAACTTTTTGGCCCCACGGAAGTAACCCCATTCAACATCTCCTACAAGTTGTTTTCAGTCATAAACATGGGTTTTGGAATAATAGCTACTCCTCTTTGGAGTGCATTTACTGAAGCCTATGTAAAAGAAGAATTTGGTTGGATAAAAAGCACCCTTGCAAAAATGCGCAGAATTTGGATACTAGCATGTTTGGTCTCCATTTTGGTCTTATTTGCAAGTCCGTATTTATACGAGTTCTGGATAGGGGATGCGGTAAAAGTCCCCTTTGAACTATCCACGGCTATGGCTATCTATATAATGGCAGCTATTTGGCAGACCATACACGTGTTCTTCCTGAATGGGATAGGAAAGATAAAGCTTCAATTAATCCTTGTGACTTCGACAGCACTTATAAATGTTCCCCTTGCGATTTTTTTAGGCAAGCTTTTTGGACTGGTAGGTATAACCATGACCAGTACCATTATATTTGCATTTATGGGTATTATCTTTTCGATTCAAACTCATAAAATTCTAAATAAGAAAGCAACTGGAATTTGGTTTAAATAATATGGTGAGGGCAATTAAAAACATATTAAGGAACATCTACTTTCTAGTTAAAACGGCTGCTAGAAACGAGCAAGTTTATTGGTCCTATATAGGGAGTAGCATAGTGGATTGCGATATTCACGAGAAAACAAAGATCTACAAGTTTCATTCTATCAGCTATTCAAGCATTGGAAAAGGGACTTATATTTCTCAAAATGCCAGGATTACAAATACCAGGATCGGAAAATTCTGCTCAATTGGACCCAACCTTTTATGCGGCTGGGGAATCCATCCAATTGACGGGATTTCTACTTCTCCTGTGTTTTATTCCACCCACAAACCAGTGGGTTTTACCTATAGTAAAGAAAACAAAGTGGTGGAGAAATCACCCATTTCCATTGGCAATGATGTGTTTATCGGTGCCAACGTCACCATTTTGGATGGTATATCGATAGGAGATGGAGCGGTAATAGGCGCTGGAGCAGTGGTAAGTAAAGATATCCCTCCATATGCCGTGGCAGTGGGTTGTCCCATTAAGATCACCAAATACCGCTTTACCCCCGATGTGATTCAACAATTATTAGAATTTAAATGGTGGGATGCAGATGAGGAAACACTCAAAAAAGTAGAGAGGCACTTTTTTGATGTTGAGACATTTCTTCAAAGAGAGTTCCAGTCAACGCATAAAGCAGGACAAACCCGATAATGCAAGATCAGGCTCAAATAACAATCTACAAGGAATACCTAGCTGAATATAAAAAAAACCAGCTAATCCTTTGGACTGGCATAGGATTATATGCGGTGGGCGCAGCACTCACTTCTACCTATTCCACGGGAATGATTAAAGTCATTCAATTATTTCAAGCTATAGGATTGTTATCTTTTGCTTACGCCACCGTGAATTTGGTTCAATTTAAAGCAAGCAATGATTTTCTAAAAATTGCAATGTTCTTTTATTTTAGCTGGAGCTTGTTCGTAGTATTTCATGGATATGAATACACCTATGAATCCACCAAAAGAGAATTTTTTCGTAGTATTTTTAAGCATTTCTTAGGCATAATAGTATTCATACCTAAGAATATAAAATTTTATAAAGATATATCTAATATTATTACAATATTAGGAGTAGTATTTATCCTAATGAATTTGTTGTACTATGATATTATTTTTACACATTATGACCAAAATGTAAACCAAAAATTCACGTTCGAAGGATTTACTCAAAATTTGGGTATAACTGCTCCATTTGTTTTATTGACCTTTATTTATCATAGTAAATATAAAAACATTATCGCCTTTGTAGTGTTGACCTTTATAATTGCAGTAGCAACTTACAAAGCAAGAAGGGGGATCATGGCCTTATCTATGGTGTACATGTTGATCTTCATGGTCATATTCTATATCTATACCAATCATAAAGTGCTTATTGCCCTAATGGTTTTGATATTTACTGTCTTAACAGCCATTAATTGGGATAAAATTTATTTACAAAATAGGGCTTCATTCTTTGAACAAATCACCACACGGGGCACTGAAGACACTCGATCCGGAGTAGAAAGGGCTTTCAAAAGGGACTTTAACACTGTAGATTGGGTCATAGGAAGAGGAATTAATGGTGAATATTGGTGCCCAAATATAGACATGGGCAACACCACTGGATATAGATGGATGATAGAAACGGATTATTTAAACATCATATTAAAAGGCGGGATCATCCAATTGGGCTTAATAGTGATCATCGGGCTAGTTGCTGCTTTTAAGGCAATGTTTTTCTCTAGAAATCTACTTTCCAAAGTGGCTGGTATCTGGATCGTGTTATGGATACTTTCATTATACCCATTAAATGTCTACAATATGGATCTCAACTATATATTGTTTTGGGTGTGCGTTTCTATAGGGTTCTCTAGAGATCTGAGGATGTTACCTGATGAAAAAATCATGAAAGAATATTCTTTAAAATTGAAAGATTAATAATTTTTAACGAATTATGGCAAGCAATCATTTTCCAAAAGTACTAATCCTCATCCAGCCCTTCAATATGATTTCTGGTGGAGGAATTACCTTGACCAATTTGTTTAGAGGTTGGCCAAAGGATAAAATCGCAGTGGCATGTAGGGGATATGTGATCAACCGCCAAACTCAGACCGACATTTGCGACAACTATTATCAATTGGGTGAAAAGGAAGTGAAATGGAAGTTTCCCTTGAACCACATACGGAGAAAATATTACTCCGGCCCCTTGGATTTTTCTCAAAGAGGGGAGGCGCAGATTGTTAGCAAAAAATCGAAGAAAAGAGTCAATTTTTCTAAAAATTATTTTGACCCCTTTCTTAGATTCACAGGATTGGCCAACATGAACTCCTCCATCGAACTTTCCACTCCCTTCATGGACTGGATTAAGGAGTTTGACCCTGATATCATTTATGCTCAATCGCAAGGTAGAGCCACAACTTTATTTTGTACCAAAGTTCAGAAGCACTTGGGAAAACCCATGGTGTTTCATATGATGGATGATTGGCCAGAGCTTATTAAAGAAAGATCTTTGTTTGGAGGGTTTTGGCAAAAAAAAATCGATAAAGAGTTAAAAGACATGTTGGGTCATTGCAGCCTTTTTTTGGCCATTTCTGATGCCATGGCAATAGAATACAAAAAAAGGTATCAGAGGGACTTCCTCACTTTTCACAACCCCATTGATGTACAATTCTGGAAAAAAGGCCAACGGAAGAATTGGGATTTAGGCGATACTACCACCGTTTTGTACGCAGGAAGAATGGGGCTAGGCATTCAGAAATCACTCAAAACCATGGCGGGTGTGATAGAATCACTCAACAGAAAAGGAGGAGAAAAGATCAAATTTGTGATCCAAGTAAGTGAAAAAGCTGATTGGATGGCGAAATACCAATGTGTGGAGCATCGTCCATACGTTCCCTATGAAGAATTGCCTTACAAATTTGGGGGAGCAGATATATTGTTTCTTCCTTATGACTTTTCCGTACAATCCATAAAATTCATCAAATACAGTATGCCTACCAAAGCCTCGGAATATATGGCAAGTGGCACCCCAATCCTTATCTATTCCCCAGAGCAGACAGCCGTGGTAGCATATGCCAAAAGCCATCACTGGGCAGAAGTAGTCACTGAGGAAGACAGTAAGGCATTGAAAAAAGGACTTTTAGGTTTATTAAAAAGCAAATCAAAAAGAGAAGAAATCGCTCAAGCAGCTACAAGGCTTGCAGAGACAAAACATGACTCCAAAAAAGTCAGAAAGGAATTTCAGGATTTAATCATAGAACTTAACAAAAAAGACGGAGCGGAGTATAGCTTAAAAGGCAATGAAGCCATTCACCAATAAATTTTTAAAACAAACAACTTAAATGAAACAAGTCATCCAAAATTTTAAAAGCGGGGAACTGTATGTAGACGAAGTTCCTGCCCCCTCTTTATCAAAGGGGATGGTATTGGTAGAAAATGAATATTCGCTTATAAGCGCAGGTACTGAAAGAAGCACGGTGAAAGTGGCAAAAGCCAACCTACTTGGTAAAGCCAAGCAGCGGCCGGAGTTAGTCGCCCAAGTTATCCAAAATATAAAAAAGGAAGGATTGGGGGCCACATTTGCCAAAGTAAAAACCAAATTGGATTCACTGAAAGCAATGGGCTACAGTAGCTCCGGAAGGGTAATTAGTTCTTTGGACACAAATGACAAATTCAAGGTTGGCGACAGGGTTGCCTGTGCTGGCTTGGATTATGCCACACATTCTGAGTTAGTGTCGGTGCCCCAAAACCTAGTAGCGAAGGTTCCGGAAGGGGTGGGCGCAGATGAAGCGGCATTTACCACATTGGGTGCAATTGCCCTTCAGGGCGTAAGGCAAGCCTCGCCCACTTTAGGAGAAAAGGTGTGTGTAATTGGGCTAGGGCTTCTTGGTCAACTGACCGTTCAATTGTTAAAAGCTAATGGATGTTCGGTATTGGGAATCGACATGTCAGAAAAGCTCATCGAATTGGCGCTGGAGTCTGGGGGTGATAGGGCCATGCATAGGAACGATAAAAATTTAATAGCTGCATGTCAAAATTTTACCAATGGTCACGGTTTTGATTCTATCATCATCACTGCTGCTACCTCAAATAATGACCCTATCGTTTTATCCACAGAAATTGCCCGTAAAAAAGGTAAAATCGTAGTGGTAGGGGCAGTGAAAATGGACATCCCTAGAGAACCTTACTTTTATAAGAATGAGCTTGAACTGAAAATCTCCTGCTCATATGGCCCTGGCAGGTACGATGTGGAATATGAGGAGCTTGGAAAGGATTACCCATATGCATATGTAAGGTGGACAGAGCAAAGAAATATGGAGGCTTTCCTGGAATTGATTGCCCAAAAAAGGATAAACGTCAAGCCTCTAATTACCCATGTTTTTGATATTCAGGAAGCTGAACAGGCTTACGACATCGTACTGGGTAAAATTAAGGAACCACATATCGGCATATTGTTAAAATATAATGAGGGGGAAGAAAAGTTTGCGTCTTTGACTGGCGAATCAAAGTCCCCCCTCAACAGTATCAACACTGGATTTATTGGTGCGGGTAGTTTTGCACAAAGCTATCTGATTCCCAACGTGAAAGCCTGGGGAGCAGGGGTGGACGGAGTCGTTACCTCTAAAGGTATCACTGCAAAAAACGTAAAGGACAAATTCGGGTTTAATTTTTGCTCCACAAAAGCCGATGATGTACTTACCAATACGTCGATAAATACAGTTTTTATTGCCTCTCCACATGCTGCCCATGCAGATCAAGTGGTCCAGTCCCTGCAAAAAGGGAAAAGTGTTTTCGTGGAAAAGCCTCTGGCAATCAACGAAGACCAACTCAGGGAGGTAATTGCGGCCAAGGAGGAATCCAATTTGCCCGTAATGGTAGGTTTTAACCGTAGATTTGCACCCGTCTGTGAGACGATAAAAGAGGAATTCCACAATACTGGAGAGCCCATGGTAGTGAATATCCGTGTAAATGCAGGATTTATCCCAAAAGACCATTGGACACAAATACCCGAAATTGGCGGAGGACGAATCATCGGTGAAGTATGTCACTTTGTGGACTTAATTCAATATTTCACGGATTCGGAGCCTGTAAAAGTTTATGCTGAAGCACTGAAAACAAGCAACCAGGCATTAACTGCCAACGACAATATCAGCATCACATTGCGCATGAAAAATGGTTCGGTTGGCACCATTGTCTATTTGGCAAATGGGGACAAGTCCATGCCAAAAGAAAACATCGAAGTGTTTTCCGCCGAAAAAATAGGTGTGGTGCATGACTTCAGAAGTGGAGCGATTCATAAAAACAACAGCATAAAAAAACTAAAATCCAAAGGCAAAGGACACAAGGAGGAAGTTGAGCGCTTTCTAAATCACTTAAAAGAGGGCAAGGACAGTCCAATAAGTTTCAGGTCAATTTGTCTCACCACTTTGACTACCTTTAAGATACTAGACAGTCTAGCTACGGGTTTACCTCAAGAAGTAGAAATGATATAATCCATTTTTACCTAAATCATGGGATCAATAATTGACCGCATCTCTAAAATCGTGAAATATCTCGTGCCCCAACCTGTGAAAAATAGCGTTCGGAGCATGAAGAGGAAAGTTAGGAGGAAATTACTCCTATCCGAACAAGATAGAAAGCC
This sequence comes from Cyclobacteriaceae bacterium, assembly GCA_003565295.1. Classification (GTDB taxonomy): domain Bacteria; phylum Bacteroidota; class Bacteroidia; order Cytophagales; family Cyclobacteriaceae; genus Pleomorphovibrio. Next base: position 19,453 of record PXCO01000178.1, on the reverse strand, counting down.
TTTTCAACTTGATGAATTCAGGGTCTTCTTGATAAAAGAGCTTGGGGTTCAAAAAGGAGACACGCTAATTATCCATTCCAGTTTTGGTAATATAAATGCGGCCTTTTCACCTGCTGAATTAGTGGGTTGTCTTAAAGAAGCCGTGGGAATAGAGGGCAATCTATTAATGCCCTTTTATCCCTCAGGGCATGCCGTGTTCTGGATTCAAAATCATGAATTTGACGTGAATACTTCAAGGTCCGTTATGGGCGTTCTCACCCAGGCTTTTAAGGAATCAGAAGGGGTACTGTTAAGCCCTCACCCGGTAAAAGCCATGGCTGTATGGGGAAGAGACCGTGACTGGTTAGTTTCTGATCATCATAAATCCAAATACCCCTACGATGAACACAGTCCTTATATGAGGGCAGGAACATTGCCAAAGAGCAAATCTTTAGGGTTGGGAGTAGAGATTAACTCGTTTTTCCATGCATGCGAGGATAGATTCCTAAAAGACAAATTGGAGATTTACAGTGAGAAAAAATTCCCGGGAGCCATCAATTACTACGGAGATAAAAAAATGACAATGGAAACTTTCTTGCATGAACCCAGCAAAGTCAATTCCATCATTTCGGCTTGTGATTTTCTAAAGGCTCACCGTTTTCCTACCTACAAACTTATCAAGAAAAAAGACGCCCCTTTCTATGTATGTGATAATAATGATGAATTGGAGTTTTTAAGCAAACTTTTGCCAAAAGGCATTACAAGAAGCAGTTTTTCAAAAAATTAATTATGGAGTTCATTATTTTCACCAATACCCCTTGGGATGCTCCACCGAGATCCCGACACCAATTGTCTCAGGCCTTGGCCAAGGATCATAAAGTCACTTTCGTGGCTTCCAACACCTTCGGGCGCCCTTCCCTTAATCGATTCGAGGTGAATGAAAACATGGGGGTAATTGTGCCTAGTTTCCCAGTGGATAGAAGGCTGAGGTACAGGACGCCTATTCTTAATGAGGCCTTCCAATCCTGGATTTTCCCGAGGCTTAAGGATTTGTTTAAGGAAAACAAGGAAGTGGTTGTTATTTGCACCGATTTTGGCGCGTACAAAATATCCAAATACTTCCCAAATTTCATTTATTACGCTTCAGACGATTTTGTGTCCAACGTAAAGGTTCCCTATTTAATTAAAAGGTATACGATCTTTACGCAAGATCGTCTGTTAAAAACCGCTAAAATGGTGGTGGCCACTGCAATAAAATTGGTGGAGGACTTTAAAGCCATAAACAAAAACACCTATGAACTTCCATTGGGAGCTCCTGACTTTGACCATCCGTCAAGGGAGCAGAAGGGCCTACCAGAGCCAGGGGGAAATAAGAAGATCGTATTACTCGGTTTCATTGGAAAGAAAAAAACACCCGTCTCCCTACTCAATTCCATATTAGAAAAAGAAGGCTTTGAGCTTTATTTGGTTGGTCCAATATTGGATGATATTCTAGATTTTCTCATCCCAAAAAGTAAAGTACATAGCTTGGGGGTGAAGACTGGCAAAGACTTGATGGACACCCTGCTGGAAATGGATGTGGCCATAGCCCCTTACTACATGGAAGACAGCAATACCGGAAGGACCCCAAATAAAATGTGGCAATACCTTTCGGTAGGCTTACCTGCTGTAGTCACAAACCTCCCCAACATTCAACACTGGGATTTTCCAAAAGGTACGGTGTTTAAGGCCAATGATGACAGGGAGTTTTTAGAAATGGTAATACAAGCAGCCGATGGAGACACCAAAGAACTCAAGGAGGAAAGAAAAAAAATCGCCAAAGAAAACTCTTGGAACAACAGGGCTTCAAGGCTAGTGGAGTTAATCCGTGAAACCATGCAATCAAAATGACGAATCAAAAACTTGACATTGCGCTTACCTTGGATTATGAAGTTTATGGCGACGGAGGGGGAGATATTTTCCAAACAATGATTCGCCCTACGAATGAACTATTAAGCATATGTGAAAAATATGGAGCAAAACTGACCATTTTTTTTGAGGTGCTAGAATTCATTAGAATAAAAGAAGAATGGCAGAAGGGTAACAAAATGGGATATGATGCTGATCCTTTACAGGCAATTAGCGCTCAATTAAAGGGGGCCTATTTGGCCGGGCATGATGTTCAGCTACATATCCATCCCCATTGGCTTACAGGTAAATATAAAGACAGGGCATGGGATTTAGATTCTTATTATTGGAAGCTTACTAATGTGCCTCTTGAACCTACTGGAAATTATCCGCTTGGGCTAGAAGCCCTGATAAAACGCTGTAAGGAGGAAATAGAAAAAATCATCCAAGAGGTGGATCCGAGCTATTCCTGCAATATCTTTAGGGCAGGAGGATTCAGCGTTACCCCTTCCACAGAAATAACTAAGGTTTTGATAAAATTGGGGTTTATTGCAGACTCATCAGTCATTCCTGGAGGGTATCTCAATAATGAATATTTCTATTACGATTTCAGAAGTTGCCGTATAGACAAGCCTTATTGGTTTACCAATCAAGAATTACATATTGAAAACCCTGAACAATCCGGACTGATTGAGTTTCCTGTGTATGCTTTAAACAAGCGCCGCATTACAAAATATGATCTTCAACGAATAAAAGTGGCTTCAAAAAATAAGTCAACAAACCTAAACAAAATCAAGGGAAAAGTAGGAAAAGAGTCGACTTTTCTCGGGAAAATAAAATATTTCTTCGAAAAAGAAATGTTATGTTGGGATTTTTGTTTATTTTCGAGTCATAAAATGAATGCCTATTTCACCGAAGCTTTCAATAGAAGGAAGAACAGTAAAGAAAGCTTGTATCCAGTCATACTTTTAGGACACTCAAAAGAATTTCTTCACCCCAAAAGCTTTAAGGCTTTTATTGAACATCACCTTGAAAACATTAACTTTTATACCCTCTCTGAATTGGTTCAATGCATTAAGGACCCCTTAGAGGCAATAAATTTAAATCAACATGCAAGAAAAGATCATTGAATCCTTTCGTCGGCTAAGCAATTATTGTGAAAAGGAAGCTTATAAAGGATACGATCCTTATGACAGCCTCAACAGTCGTTTTTTCAACAAGATCCCGGTATTGTCGAAAAATTCCATAGTGAAGCTGGCATGGACACAGTTTTTTAAGAGAGCCCCCATAAATCTAAGGCCTTATGTGGGAATAGATAAGGAATACAACCCCAAGGCATTAGGATTATTCCTTTCTAGCTTCTGTCATCTTTATGAGGAGGACCCCAAAAAAGAATATTTAGAGAAAATCTACTTTTTTTATGATGAATTGCTCAGGTTGCAAAACCCAAATTGGAATGGCATCTGTTGGGGATACAATTTTGATTGGCAATCCAGGGCATTCTTTCAGCCCAAAAACACACCTACAGTGGTGGCAACCACTTTCATAGGAAGTGCCATTTTAGATGCCTACGACCTTACGCAGGATCAAAGGTTTCTGGACACCGCCCGCAGTTGCTGTGAGTTTTTCCTGAAAGACCTCAATCGCACCTATGACGAGAATGGCAACTTTTCATTCTCTTATTCCCCCTTGGATAGAAGTGTGGTGTTCAACGCTTCCCTACTTGGTTCGCGGCTTCTGGCAAGGGTATATAGTCTGACCCGAGAAGAAAAACTGCTGGAGGAAGCAAGAAAATCGGTGGCGTTTGCCTGCAATCATCAAAGAGAAAATGGTTCTTGGGGATATGGAACCTACGATTTCCACCAATGGGTAGACAATTTTCACACCGGGTACAACTTGGAATGCATTTCCGATTACATGAAGTATAGCGGAGATAGGGGTTTTGAAAAACATTTAAACAAAGGGTTTGAATACTATATCAACACCTTTTTTACGGAGGATGGAATAGCCAAATATTACAATAACAGTATTTACCCCATTGACGTACATGCCCCTACCCAGTTGATCATCACGCTTAATAAGTTGGGGAAATTCCATAAGCATCAAGAACTAGCGGAGAAAGTGCTATCCTGGACCATTGATCACATGCAGGATGATGAGGGATATTTTTATTACCAGATCAATAAATATTTCACTTCCAAGATCCCCTATATGCGATGGGCACAAGCCTGGATGTTTTTAGCCTTCACCATATACCTTAAAGAAGTAAATTGCCTTAAATTAATTACGCATGAACATTTGGATTGATTTCATCAACTCTCCGCAGGTAAGTTTTTTTGACCCACTCGTGGAAGAACTCACTAAGTTGGGGCACCGATTCACATTCACCTGCCGCGACTCTGCAAACACAGTACAATTACTTCAGCAGCGTGGTTGGAAATACGAAATTATCGGGGAAAGGGTGGAAAAAACATTGGCAAAAAAGGCCTTTTCATTTCCCAGAAGGATAAATAATCTGAGGAATTTTTTAAAGGATAAAAATGTGGATTCGGCGATTTGTCAGAGTTCATTCTATTTACCCCTCACGGCTTGGCTTTTGAAAATACCTTCTATATATACCAATGACAATGAACATGCCATGGGTAATATCCCAAGTTTTCTTTTTGCCAACAAGATTTTTGTGCCTGAAAACCTAAGCTTATCCAATGTAAAGCGGCAGGGAGCAAGCCCCAAAAAGACGAGGCATTATCCAGGCATTAAGGAAGGAATATACCTTTGGACCAAAGGTTGCGAAATCATTCAAGCCAGAAAAAGTGTACCGGAGAGTACTAGAAAAATATATGTGAGACCCGAGCCCCAAACGGCCCAATATTACAAAGGCAAACAGAATTTTCTAGATAATATATTGATACAACTTAAAGATGAATTTGAGGTATCCGTCTTGGTCAGGGATGAAGCCCAAAGAAAACACTATTCTCAGACCAAATTTTCCGGTTTATACGTACCGGAGAAACCTTTGCCCTTTAATGAAGTGGCCATTAATTGTCTGCTTTTTATAGGAGCAGGAGGGTCGATGACAAGAGAAATGAGCATCATGGGAATCCCCACCATTTCGGTGTATCAGGGAGAGTTATTGGCAGTAGACAACTTCTTAATCAAAGAAGGGTACCTGAAACATCAACCCGAGCTCAGTAAAGAGTATATAGAAGAGTTGTTGTCTGGAAAGGATAATGGAAAACAGGAGAATACCGAATTGATAGATAAAGGCAAATTGGCATATGATATTTTAAAAACTGAATTGTTGAATTTAAAATAATGATGATATCAAATCGAGCATGATGCGAAGGACAAACAGAGAGATGATCATCAATCATGCGAGGTTCCTCCCGGTAGCCATCGGGATAACCATTGAAAGACAAATTATAAACGGATGAAATCGAGCATGAGGAAAACCTCACACGGAGGGATGATAATAATCATGCGAGATTCCACCCCGACCTGCGGTACGGCGCAGGTTATGGCCATTGAAAAGCAAATTAAAATCATATGAAAGCAGGAATAATAGGATTAGGTAAAATGGGCCTTTCACATTGTGCTATTTTAGGAGCCCACCCCAAGGTAGATTTACAATCAGTATGCGATACATCTGCAATTGTATTGGAAGGATTTAAGAAACATTCGAAGTTTCAGGTTTTCAATGATTACAAAAAAATGATCCAGGACAGTGAGTTGGATTGTATAGTAATAGCTTCCCCCACGAAATTTCATGCAGAAATGGTAGACTATGCCCTGGAAAACAATATTCATGTATTTTGTGAAAAACCTTTTTCTTTGCACCCTGAAGATGGGAGAAAACTTGCTGAAAAAGCAGCCTCAAAAGGTTTGATTAACCAGGTCGGATACCATAACCGTTTTTTAGGCACTTTTAACGAGGTGAAAAGGTTGATAGACCAAGACCTGTTGGGCGATGTTTACCATTTTTTAGCAGAATCCTACGGGCCAGTAGTACTGAAAGAAAAAGGGGGAACCTGGAGATCGGAAAAAGGCCAAGGTGGAGGATGCCTGTATGATTATGCCTCCCATACCATTGACTTAATTCACTTTATCCTTGGTAACACCAAAAAAGTAAGCGGCACTCAGCTAAAGAGCGTCTTTTCTAAACATGTAGAAGATGCAGTTTATTCAAGTTTGGAATTAGAAAACAACATCAGCGGACAGCTTTCAGTCAATTGGAGTGATGAGACCCACAGGAAAATGAATACCCAAATCACTCTCCTGGGCAAGAAAGGGAAAATCATTGCAGATGCAACTGAAGTAAAAATATTCTTAAAAGAGTCTAATAATAAATTAGGACTGGAAAAGGGGTGGAATGTACGCTACCTTACTGACTTGACTGAAGGAGTAAACTATTATTTAAGGGGTGAGGAATACAGCAGCCAAATTGACCATTTCATCGAATGTGTTTTGAACAAAAACCAGAAAAACAAAAGTACCTTCTCTAGTGCTTTGCTAACCGACAATGTAATTTCAATGCTGCTACAAGATCAAAACAATTAAAATCATGGATAGAGTATTATTTGGAGATAATCAGTTTTTTGGAGTAAACCATAGTTCAGACGAAAAATCAAGGGCACAGACCATAAGGTTTCAAACCAATGCAGCTATTTTAAACGTCCTGGATATTGCAAGGGATGAGGGAATAAATACCTTTATGTGTACCACTCATGACAGGATTGGGCAAATTTGTGACATCATAAGGGACAATCCCAGGTATCAAGACTTTACTATTTATCCCTGTATGCCCTATGCGCATAAGTATGCTAATGCATTAACCGAGCTGGGGGTATTAGGTACCATAAAACAATTTGTTCCTGGCAACATATTCAACACCTTTGCAAAGGGGGGGGTTGCCTTCATGAAAAAAGATTTTGCCACCTTGGCGGAACTGATGATTGATGCTGAACTTAAAATGTTTCGAGGCATCAATACTCCGGTAATTTGGATGCAAAATGTAATCACTGATTTACTTCTGGGTCTTGGAATGACCGATTTCCTTGTGAAATTCCATGACCATGTGAAAACAAAACACAATGCAGAACCGGGGTTCATTACTATGAATCTCCCCTACTTATTAGAAACTTTGGAAGGTGCCGGGATAAAACAGCCTACTATTTGCGCGTCTATTAACAAAATAGGCTTTAGAATGTCTGGTGGGGTGGAATTATACGAAAAAACCATTCGACAAAAAAGGTGCAATTTGGTTGCTATGCAGGTACTAGCCGCAGGAGCTCTTCCCGCAAGCGAGGCATTTGAATATGTCTGTAAGCAGGATGGGATTGATTCTATATTATTCGGTGCCTCATCGAGGGGAAATATTTCACATTCTAAAAATCTTATTGATCAATACAGCAAACAGCCTATTTAACTATTTAGCGTAACAAATGAGGATACTATTGGTGAATGCCTACTCAATGGAAAATGCTTATGAGCTTTGGAGAAAGGGCACAAGTGGAAGCCATCATGTTTGGGGAAAGGTAGAATTAGAAAAAAACAGTGATATCAAAGTTATACTATTCCCCCATGAAAAATATAGGTTCTTAAACAAAATGGGGAACCTATTAAAAATCAGTAACCTGGATCAGCAATTGAGAATGTTAAAGCACCTGAATAACTTTGATATACTTTACGCCCCCTATTCCACTGCCAATACCAGATTCCTTTTATTTCTCAAATGGCTGGGAATATTCAGGAAACCTATAGTGGCGACCATGCATCAGCCATTCCTGGGTTCAACTTCTCAAAATGCCATCGTAAAAAGAGTGAGTAAAAATTCCATATTGCTTTACGACAAAACAATATTCCTGAGCGATAAACTAAAGGAAAAGACCATTGATCAATTGGGAATTCCACAAGATGAGGCGAGAAAGAAATTCACAACGGCCCAATGGGGGCCAGATACGGAGTTTTATAAAAACTTCGATACTGATATTCCTCTTGCAGATTGTAAGTATGTGATCAGCGCGGGTCATACGGACAGGGATTACGAAACCCTCATCAAGGCATTTAAAGATGTGAAGTTTAAACTCAAAATTTTTTGTACCCCTAGGTCAATGCCTAAAAATGTGGAAGTCCCTGATAATGTAGAGGTGCATTCGGAGTTTATCCCTTATATAGAACTGATGAAACATTATACAAGGGCAAGAATGATATTAATTCCTCTAAGCTACCCCGAAGAAAAAGAAGGGTGTCAAGGAATGACCAGTATTCAAGATGTAGTGGCTTTAGGTAAGCCCACCATTATCACTAAAAACCCTATGCTCAACATAGATGTGGAAAAGGAAGGATTTGGCGTAATGGTAAGTAAAGGTTCAGTAGAAGATTGGAAGAATTCTCTTAACGACCTATTATTTGATTTAGATAGGTTGGAAAAAATGAGAATAAATGCCCTTAACGTTTATCGGCAAAAATATAATTCAGTTTTATTTAGTAACAAGTTAATGAGGGTGTTCAGATCGGTTTATAACAGACATACCGGAGACTGAAATAAAAAAATAATTTTAATAATGACAATAAAAACTGATTGAGAGGCGGATATGGAACTTTTTGGATATCAAAATGTCAAATATGATCTTCATTCTGAATATGAATTTAGCATATTAAACGAATCACTTTTTGTGCAAAGGATTTTTGAAAACCTTAACGAATTATGGCAGAATGATTTTACTAGTTTGGACTTTTATGTTTACTCTTCGCATAAAGAAAAGAGGAAACCTTCAAGTATCTCAACGGAAAGTTCAAGAAATAAAGTATTGATATATTTATCCGACGAATCGGGTGAGGTTCCGGAAGATTTATCCGCACATTATTTTGCTATATTTAAAAGTTATATTGGTGATCAATCGACCTGTGCAAATAATATTTTCCCATTCCCACTGGGATATGTAAAAGGGGTTCCTCAACTTGAAGTTAAGGAACCATCAGAAAGAAACATTAATGTTTTTTTTAGGGGAAACATTAATAATAACCGGATAGATTTTTATAGAAGTTTTTCAAAATTTAAGCTTTTCCTTCCAAAGTCATCCACATGGAAGGGGGTTACATATAGAAAGGTTTTGCTTAGGTTAGGAAATGATTTCAGTGATTTTTTCCCGAATTCCATTGTTATCTTTAACAATTCTTTTAAGTCCGGCTTCTCTTTGCAAAAATATGGGGAAATCCTTTCTGAGAGCAAAATAGTACTTTGCCCCAAAGGTTTTGACAGAACAGAGTGTTTTAGACATTTTGAAGCCATGAGGGCAGGCTGTGTGCTAATTTCGGAGAAATTACCAGAAATTGAATTTTACAAAGGCTCCCCTATCTTGGAAGTAGATAATTGGAAGGAGGGTTTAAGCTTGGCTAAGTCCCTCATAAAAGACCCATTTCGTCTGCAGCAAATTCACGAGGATACTGTAAACTGGTGGGAAAATAAATGCTCCGAAGAGGCAAGTGCAAATTATATCATGAATAAAATCAATTCATTACATCTGGCTCCTACGACTTAACCACTTTTCTGTCTTGTATGTCCATTAATTGCCTCAACTTTTTCACAAAATAATTTATCCTTCCATGTTTGTTTAGAATCCTCTTATGGAACGGTGTACCCGGGTTAAAGGGTTGTTGTAGAGTTTCAGGCCACATTTTTTCAATCATGTCCCTTATAAAGGTATATTTAAAGCCCCGCCTTCGGGCAGGAGCCACTTGTAGCATCGCTGTAATCAAAGAGACATTATTGAAAGGCGTTATTTCTTCAATGCCCATGGATTGTTCTGTTTGCCAATTTGAAACCCAGTTACCTACCCTGTGTTCCCAATAATATAAATCAAGTAAATAGAAACCATGATTTTTGGCATAGCCCTTAGACTCCTTATACCAATTTTTTAGCTCCTTAACAAAAAACGGAAATCTATACCAGTACTTGCAATGAACCATGAGCATATCAAAACTAACATTACCGGTAGAGTATCCGTAAGCATACCTAAACACCTCTGAACCATTCCCGTTGATATTGATGATACCTTTTCCATAATGGTGGTCATAGTGATACTGGATTTGTTCGGTCTTTTTTAAGAACCTAGGGTATAGATATTCTCTATTCATGATGTCCTTTAGCTCTTTTTTTAACGGATAAGTTCTGAGTACCCTGAATTCAAAACCTAAACTTTCACTCAACTTTTGGGGTATCCAGATATCCGAGGTGACTTTATCACTACTTTGAAAAACGTAATAGCTGATTTTATCCTGATAGGCCTTGCTTGCTGCAAGTAGAATCCTGGAATCCCACCCACCTGTAACTGGAAGCAGAACCTTAAATTTTTGGGTCAATATTTTGAATGTGTTTTTAAGAATGGAAGAAACAAATTCCATTATTTCATTTTCATCCTTAAAAGTCCTTTTGAATAGGGGCTTCCGGCTAACTCCCCATGTCTTTAAATCTAAGTAATGATTGGTCATCACTTTATGACACCTGTCATCCACGGTTCTCGCCCCATACCACATGCTTTCTTTTTCAGCAAAAACGGGGTCTTCCACGATAATTTTCTTTTCATCGGAAATTTGTAGACTTTCCTCAAATGAATTAAGCCCAAATTTCAGAGAGGACGTAATAAAAGATACTTTCCCAAATTTCCCATAAATTATTTCCTTCAGGTTGGAAGCATCACCAATGCAGACTTGAAACTCCGGAGTAATTACAAAGAGTGTAAACCTCCCTGAAAGGTCTTGAACACGTCTAAAAAGCTCTTCCACATTTTGACATGCTCCAAGTATTTCTGCCGCAATTTCCCCAGGGCCCAGATCCGGTCGGATAGGATCAAAAAAAATCCCCAATATTAGCAGTGATGACTTGTTTTGAGAAAGACTGAAAACTTCCAAGTCCTTTTCAGCATATAAATTCCAATTCTCGAATGTGGATTGTTCAAAATTTGCCGGAATACTGGGCGCCTCTTGGGTAGACAATAAATAATGACCTCTAAACATTTTTCTAAAAATAACTTTAATTTACTCTAACGACACGTTCTTTCCCAGACCAAAGGCGAATGGATACCACCCCATAATTAAAAACTCAAAGTGAATAACTATCACAAATTACCTGGAGGGAACGAAATCAAATATACGCAAATATATACTCTAAGCAGAAAAAACCTTCAATTCGCTTTAAGAAATGTTAGCGTTCAAAATTCTTTGCCTTAATTTTGCGAAATAATTCTTTTGAATAACATCTGGTTGTGCAGGTTTTTATTTAAGCTATCCGATACACTTAATATATACTAAAATCACCATGCTCATTTCTTGTTGCGTCAACACCTTCAAAAGACCTGAATTTTTACTTAATTTACTTCACTCCTTAGAAAAACAAAATATTCCAGTCGGGTACCATTTGGAGGTGATAGTAGTAGATAATGACCCACAAACAACTGGAAAGGCGTCCATTGAAAAAGCAAAACTGCAGACCAATCTTGACCTCAAGTATTTTACCCAACCTATTAAAAACATCAGCATGACGAGAAACAAGGCTGTCAAGGAGGCCTCAGGAGAGCTGATTCTTTTTATTGATGATGATGGTGTCGCCGACCAAAACTGGGTACAGCACATGGTTTCTAGTCTTATTAAATATGAGGCTGACGGGGTTTTCGGAACGGTATTGCCCTATTATCATGAAGAGTGTCCAGAATGGATTAAAAGTGGCGATTTTTTCGATAGATTAATACAAGCGTCAGGAGAACCCACAAGGTTCATGAGAACCGGCAACTGCCTGATTAAAGCTTCGCTACTAAAATCTGTGGAAGGCCCTTTTGACCCTAAATTCGGTCTATCGGGTGGGGAAGATTCCAATTTATTTGGGAAATTAAAAAGTAAGGGCGCAAAGTTCGTCTTCTGCAAAGAAGGGATAGTATATGATTATGTGCCATTAGAAAGGGCAAATTTAAATTGGTTAATGAAAAGAAGATTTAGAAACGGTACCACATTCGTGAAAAATTCAATCCATCGGTCAAAGTATAAACTAGTTGCCAGGTTGTATTATTTCACCAGATCCATTCTTTTCATTTTCTTTTCCACGTTGACCACACTTTTCTTTCTGGGGTCAAAAAAGAAAAGGATAAAATGGTTTTTGAAGGTCATTGCCTATTCTGGACATTTCGCGGGTGTTTTTGACCTTACATTCAACGAATATGACTAGTGTCAGGTTAGGAATAAATTGACGGTCAGATACCAGCAGAGTAACTTGTTTACTGCCGAGGTCCACTGCGAATATCTGCGGGAGATATTTGTCCATTGTTTGGTTTACATAACACTAGATTAAATCAAAAATTATAAAAAAGGCTGTCCTAAATGGACAGCCTTTTTTTATCTATTAAGGTTTCACCACCAACCTTTGTTTATTGATCACCTCATCAAAGCTCCATACACTCACAAGGTAAACCCCCTGAGCCATATGTTGAAGGTTAAAGCTGAAGGTTTCCCCATCTCTTGCCAGATAGGGGTCTACCCTCTGCACCAATTGTCCGCTCAAATCATGAATGGTGATATTGGTGACTTTGGCTTCCATACCCAAGCTTATGTTCACGTGGTCTTTTGCCGGATTAGGATAGATTTTAATGGAATTTTCTTCCTTGCCTCTTGCTTCTGGGCCGAATAATTCATCCATGCCCTCTACATTCATTTCCCTATAGCCTCTAAGGTTCGCACCATTCATTTCCCCTACGTAGTCCTCTCCCACTATTGCTAAACCACCTATGGTAGCGCGGTTTGAAGTTGCCCGCATTTCTAATACCAATACACCGTCTTTAACTTCGATTTCCTCAAAAGTGAATACTACTTCCTTGTTGCCGTTATGAACGAACATGTCGAAGTTCTGGATTTTTTCTTCACCCTGTAAGCTAATATCAAAAACTCTTTGACCTGCCCTTGCTGAGGGACCGGAATAGCCAAACCAAAGTTCTTTATGGTAGGTGTAAACAGTATATTTCCCATTGGGAACCGGTACTTGATACAACACCAATCCTCCATTTCTTTCGGTATTGAACAATCGTTCTTTTGAAGCATTAAAATTGGAAAACCTGTAAGAGTTATCGTTATGGAACTGATCCAAAGAAGACTCCGATTGGAAAACCATGTTTTCAAAGGTTTCCTCGGTGTTGCCTCCCGCATTAAGGAACAAGGCAAAATCATTGATAGACTTGCTACTGGATTGTCCCATTATGCTTATACCACTTAGGGTTGCGCGGTTGCTTGTAGCATTCATATTGAGATTCAGCATTCCGTCGGTCACATCAATATTTTGGAACACAAATGAGGTGGGGTTGTTTCTGTTCTCCACAAACAGATCCACGTTTTCCTTCACCAAGATACCCTCAAGAGAAATATCAAACACTCTTCTTCCCTCCTCTGCCGAAGGTCCCGCATGTCCAAACCACAATTCATTATGGTAAGTAACTACAGTATAGGATCCATTTGGCACAGGGATAGCGTATTCCAAGTTCACGGCATTCCTTTCGGCATGAAAAAATGGCTCACTACCAGCACCTGAGTTTTTGAATGTAGATGAACTGCCAAAAAAATGGTTATTGGACGACTCGCCCATGAAGGCCTTACCATTATATTCCAAATCAAGGCTTTCTCCAGCATTCAAATGAATCTGTATATCATTAGTCCCATCCTCAATTTGATCCCCTCCAGAAAGAAGTTGTGTGATGGCAAGTCCGCTTATAGTGGCCCGGTTTTGTGAGGCACTAAAATCAATGTTCAAAACACCATCAGTAACCTCTATTTCTTCAAAATTTAATTGTAAGGGGTTATTTCGAGATTCCACAAATAGATCTAACCCTTTCTTTACCAACTCACCTTCTATAGAGATATCAAACACTCTTTGACCTGCTTGAGCGGTTGGGCCAGACAGCCCAAACCACAATTCATGATGATAGGTAGTCACCCTATATTTACCGTTGGGGACAGGAATTTCATACCTCATACTGCCCCCATTCCGTTCGGACTTGAATAGGGTTACATCGCTAGCCCCTCCGAAATGATAGGTGTGGGAATTGAAGAAAATGTTCGGTATTCCTTGATCCCCTTCAAATTCCACCCCTTCATAGGTAGTGTTATTCCTACTTCCCGTGTTTAAGAATAGATTATATCCACCGCCTGGCTTGACCGGATCACTAATTATTGGAGACTCTTCTATGGATTTAGGAACGACAGTAATGATGACAGTATCGGAATAAACTTCAGCCGACCGGTTATCCTTTGCCATAGTAAATACCTTATATTCACCAACTTGCAAATTTCTCCACTCAAAGTTATATGGTGCTTTGTCCAAAGTGGCCAGTGTATTATTATTGGCGAAAAATTGTACCTTCTCAATCTCACCGTCGGCATCAAACGCGGTGGCAGCCATTGATAAAGTCTGGCCTTCTTCCAGCGTTTGCGATCGGTCAGGTTGATCCAGATTAATCACTGGGGGAATATTTTCACGTTCTATGTTGACTGAAACAGTATCTGAATAACAGGTTTGTCCAGATTTGTTCTTACCGATTGCATGAATATCGTGTTTCCCTTCGGGTACATCTTTCCAAGTGTAGGTCAGGTTGCCGGAATTTTGTTGCCCGACTAACTTCTCACCACAATAAAAAGAGGTTTCATATACCCAATCTTCATCCCCAATCACTGCCAATTCCATCTTAAGGTTTTCAGTGATCATCTGGGATTCATGGGTAGGGTTTACGAATCTCAACTGAGGTACAGCTTGTAAATGTTCACCGGAGACCCTTAGCAGCAATACAGAGGAAAATGGAGGTATGTTTACATTTCCAGCAACCGGATGTTGAGACATATTTATAAACTCCCCAGATAAAGGACTCGTGATTTGATTTTTAGAATGGTTAAATTCAAAATGAAGCTTTGAATCAACTTCGGTAGGCCTAATATCTGCCTCATAAAATTCCACATTATCCACCCAATACTCTGCATTACTCACGTTTTCCAAACGGAAAAGTAAACTGGTACTACTCAAATTATTTGCTCCTTTGATTAGCAACTCAAATTCTTGCCTTTCCCTCGTTAGCTCCAAGGTAGAATTTGCAGCTCCTCTTCGCCAAGGGGAGCTCCTTTCCTGCATGTACACGATCAAGGGCATCTCATTTTTGCTTATCGCGGAAAATTTAAGGATATAATCCTGTCCTTCTTTGATTTCCCCCACATTGAAGGTGGTGTTGAAAGACCCGGAACCACTTACTTTTAGGGCCCCACCGTCCAATTTTGAGTTTGGTTCCCAAGTCCCTGAACATCCGACACAATTTACGGTATGAACATTACTGTCAAAGGTGCTGTTTTCTATCCTATTCTCACCTATAAGCTCATTTATCTCATATGCAGGAAAGGTTATAGGATGAATATTAGACTGGGAATCAAAGGAATAAGAAGACTGCCAACCAGGAAGGTCATAAGAGGAGGATACTTGATTGGATTTACCCGCATTCTCCAAGGTCCTAAACCTGAAATTATCTGTAAAGGGGCTCCCATAATAGTTGTTTTGAAATACCCCCATATTTCTAATGTCGTTGTTTTTCGTCCAGATACTTACATTATTCTGTGAGGTTTTGGTAGAAAAAAATGTGTTTCCTCTTACCTCAATTCCTTTGATATCATCCCCCATGTCATCATTTTTGAAATACATTTGGAGATTGTTGTTATAAATGATATTATCCAGGATTTTTATGTCTCTCGCATTGTGGAGATAAATCCCCTTACTTGAAATGTTCGCAATGGTGTTTCCTCTCACCTCCACTCCCGAGGTATTATCATCCAGGTAAACTCCCTCAGCCTGTGGCATTGAGAGTAGGGAGGTCATATTGGTGCCTTCTCTTACCCCCTGTCCATTAAGCACTATATTATTTAATACCTTCCTGTTGGTGTAATTGGTGTTTCTTCCACCGGTGTAGGCGTAAATTCCCCCGCCATCATTTTTGGTCATGCAGAAATAATTCACCAAATTCTGTTGAACCAGGGTATTTTCACCACCAAATCGAATCCCAATATAGCCTGATTCCACCACCTCATTGTTTTCAATCAAATTATTATCTGAGGTGGTAAAAATACCAGCACCACTATTATCACCATTTCCACCAAAACCAGGAAAAAGATAGGTTCTTTTAACTTTGTTTCCCCTAATAACGGTATTGTCAGACCCTCCGAGTAAAATCCCATTCACATTAGCGTCCGTAATTTCATTGTTCTCTATGAGCATTTCCCGTGTACCTGAAATATATACACCTGTATGGCCACTATTGCTGATTTTACAATTTTTTATCTGTACGTTCATACCACCCACTAAAGATACCGCATGGGAATTGGATCCTTTCAACTGTAAATCCTCAAAGACAATGTGGCTCACACTTCCCACTCCTGAGACAACATGATCCCTCGCACTTACTTCAACATTGGAAGCTGAGGGGGTTTGGTTACCAAAATACATGAACATTTTCTTTGCCTCAGGATCATAATACCATTCCCCAAATTTGTCCAAGGTGTTAATATGGTTTTGAATAAAAAACCCAAAATTGTTTCGTGGTCGGTAACTGCTTCCTTCCGCAGCTGCAAGATTTATGGTATTGCCGCTATGGGAAGTAATGGTCTGCCTGTCAATAATCCAGTATATTTTTCTTATCACAGCTTCTGCCCCCGTCCAGTTAGGTGAGCCGGGAAGGCTTGAACTGGTAAGAGATGAAGTAGTGGAAGACTCATAGGTAAGATAACCCCTATTTTCGCTGTCACTGTTCGGGTATCTTCCCATTTCCTGGGGAGCTTCATTCAATAAAACCACGTTCACATTACTACCCGTCAATTGGCCATTAGATGACTCAAAAATACCGTTCCCAACGGATCTCCAATTGGACAGGGGAACCAAGGCTGAAATAACTGGCTTTGCCCCACTTCCATATGCTCCAATCTTAATTGGATTGCTTCTGGTACCCGATCTGGAAAGCCTAATTTCCCCATAATAAATCTCTCCTCTTCTAAAATACACCGCATCCCCTGGTTGAAGAGAACTGAAAACCTGGTTCAACTTTTCCACCGATCTCCATGGGGTGCTTGGATTTTGCGCTTGAGTGGCGCTCCTGTTGTCATCTCCTATAGCTGTAGAAAAATAATAATCTGCAGCCATTGCTTCGCCAAGCAAAAAAATCATCCCTACTCCAAAAATGATTTTCATAAAAACTTTTTCCATCCTTCTCATAATTTAAATTTTTCCTAATGCACTGATCCTTCCCTTAATCATGATTCAGGACATCATTTAATCCCGATATTTTTGATTTTTATAAGAAATAATCCGTATTTCAGTTTTACAAATATTATTTTTTGATATTTGTATTAATCAAAATGAAATACCATTTCATATTGTTTGTTTGGGTAATAAATAGCCAAAAATTCTTAATTACAAGTGAAAGGGAGATTAATTATGAGAATTATTTATAAAAATATTACAATCGAAAATTGATTATATTAAATATGTTTTTTGTATGAAATAAATTGATGGTAACCATTTTACACACGAATGTGGGAAGGGAAAAAATAAATCACCTAATGTTTTAGATGGTTAAAGTACATGCCCGGTCCGTTCCAGATTGAAATAAGTTCTAGGGTTGTTTTCGGAGAAACATCATGGATGAAAAGGGGGGAATCGAAACCTTCTCACCAGCATGATCTCCCTTCAGGGTAATCAAGCCATAAGGCAAGTTTATGTTTTTTGGGTCAGACGAAAAATTGTGATAGACCTCAAAGACCTTAGATATTTTTTCCGCATCTAGGTTTATTTCCTGTAATTTAAAAAAATCAAAACGAATCGGTGATTGATCAAAACCTTCCAGTAATACCACAGCGTCTTCTTCATTGGTAGGGTTATTAAAAATGGCTTTAATCAAAAATTTGTCCTTGGAAACAGAAATTGAGGATGTGGAGGATAAACGTGTATATGGAGCGGCCTCTTTTCGCAAAAATGCATTTAACCTTGTTATTTCTTTGGTAGGCCTGAATCCAATTTCAAGTAAGTATGCGTTATCTGACTTGATCTCACCAACCCCCACTTTGAACGCAAAAGGGACTCGTTGAGGGGTGACTTCCACAAACCCTTCACCTGTACCGACATCCTCCACCCATTTCACTATACAACCAGCAGCGGAAGAAACCCCGTCAATTGATGTTTTGAATTCTCCGTCTTTATAAAGATTACTTCCAATTGTCGTAACAAATTTTTCAATCGGGAATAGCTGGGTAAGACTATGGGATTCCCGGTCATGGGAAAACTCGTCTTGCCATCCTTGCAGACTAAATCCCTGGAAATTCCCACTTTCAGTGTCTTGGACATGAAAAATAACAGTGGACCCTAATGGATGAATAAAGTGATTTCTATTAATTTGTCCTAATTTGAAAATATTGCTTTTTTTGTCTCTTATCCAAAAGTGAGCCTGATCCGGGTATTTGGACACCAAATGATTTTCCTTAATTTGAAGATTAGACAGATCCCCTCCCCTTCCATCATTGGCCAAATACAAGAGGTATTTTGCATTGAACACTAAATTTTTTTCGATCACAATATCCCTGGCATTATGTATAAAAATTCCCCGGCTATGTACATCAAAAACTTGATTGCTTAGAAGATGAACCCCTGTAGCATTGTCATCCAGGTAAATACCCTCTACCGGAGGTGGGACGTATGTACTCGAAAGATCAAATCCAAATTCCGCACCCACCCCGTTTCTCACTATATTATTGCTCACCACCCGGCCTTGAAAGACCGTCCCCCTTCCTCCTGTATAGGAATAAATTCCCGCACCGTCGTTCTTCACCAGACAAAATGTATCAACAAGATTTTCCTCCACCCTGGTCAAGTTACCTCTGAAACTTATACCTGTGTATCCACTATTCAATACACGGTTGCGGGAAATAAGATCCCCATCAGAAATTGAGAAAATACCAAAACCATTATTGTCACCACTCTTACCCATACCTTCCATAAGGTAGGTGTGGTTTACGAGGTTAGAGGATATTTCCACCCTTTTATTACCAGAAGGAAGATATATCCCACTATTATAGGAATGGTCAACGGAACATCCCACAATGGAAAGTGAAAATACGTCCCGTGCAAATATCCCATTAGACCCGGAGTATCGGACTTCATTGTTAAGGAACTTCACCTGCGTATTTCCCGAGATATGCACTCCGTCTCCATTAGCCCCTTCAAAGGCTAATCCATCTATGATCAAATGCCTGGCAACTAGGGTGGTTTTTAAAAGATGGTCTATTTGGCTTACCTCGATGTGAAAATCATCAGGATGTTTATCCCCAAAAAACATGAAAAGCTGTCGCTTTGCTGGATCGTAATACCACTCTCCTTCCTTGTCCAAAGTGGCAATGTGGTTTTGGATAAAATAGCCGAATTTTGGTGAGGGTGCATATCCGCTTACCTTTTGAAAAGTTAAGGTGTCCTCCTGATGTGCACTCACCCGCTGTATATCTATGATCCATTGGTTTTTCCTCATCACCAAATCAGCTC
>PXCO01000136.1 GCA_003565295.1 Cyclobacteriaceae bacterium | reverse complement strand
GACCAAAAGGAAAGGGACAAGCAGAAAGGCTGGTCCTTGCTTGATTTTATAAAGTCAATGGCTAAATCCCCATTTATATCAGCAAGGTGAACCTCCTTTCCATCAATTTCCCTTAAATAAGGCCAAAAAGTTTTCTCGGAAACGTGAAACATGGAATCTTCAATGCCCTCATTTACTTTCACTCCAAATTTCCCCACAAACCCCGTCCTGTACCCTTCGTCTTTCAGAAGCTTTGGATAGCTCATATCCATATACTCATCCTTCAATGGGGGTTTCCCAAAGGTAAAATCATGGGTTCTCTCGTATAATCCCGTAAAAATTGAGGCCCGGCTCGCCGCACAGATAGAGGTGGTCACAAAGGCATTTTCAAAATACAATCCCTCACTTGCCAGCTTATCCATATGCGGGGTGTGGATGATATCGTTGCCGGCATAACCCAGGGCATCCCAGCGTTGGTCATCGGTCAGGATAAAGATGATATTCGGTTTTTCATTTTCGGTATTGTCTTCCTTCTCCGATTGCTGGCAGCTCCAGGTAGCTATCCCTAGAAAAAGGGCTGCTAGCGTATTTTTAATTGGAAAAAGAGCATTCCTGCTTTTGTGAAATCTCATAAGAACCACCATTAATTATTGGATACACTTTGGTCAATAAATTGCTGATTCAATCCATCGGAATCCCCGTACTGCACCCGAAGTTCCTCCAATCGGGTATGTAGCATTTGTTGGATTTCCTTGTATTCCGGATCATCATAGATACTATTCATCTCATCGGGGTCCTTTTCCAAATCGTACATCTCCCATTCATCCACATCATAGTAAAAATGAATCAACTTGTACCTATCTGTCCTTACGCCGTAATGCCTTTTTACATTATGGGGTCCGGGGTATTCGTAGTAATGGTAATAGATGGCATCCCTCCAGGGCACGCTTTGTCCTGCTGCTATAGGCCGCCAAGACTCTCCTTGCATGTCTTCAGGGATTTCCACCCCTGCATAATCCAGGATAGTAGGCGCATGGTCCAGGTTGAGCACCATTTCTTGTACCTCTGTACCAGCCTCAATTTCCTTGGGATACCTGACTAAAAGGGGAGTACTGAGTGACTGTTCGTACATAAATCGCTTATCGTACCAGCCGTGCTCCCCTAGGTAGAATCCCTGATCCGAAGTATAAACCACCACCGTGTTATCCAAAAGCCCCTGCTCTTCCAGGTAATCCAACACTCTGCCTATACCATCATCCACAGATTTTACCACTTTAAGGTAATCACGAAGGTACCTGTGAAACATAAACTTGGCGAGTTCTTCCCCACTTGGAGGCTGTTTGAGGTAGGGCTCACCTGGAGCACCTTGGCTTAGAAACTTTTCGTTGGCAGGACCATACACCTCGTTCCATGCCTCCATTTGCTCTTCATTCATCCTTCCAAAGGGTGCAGATAGACGGCTCTCCTCCCCGGTAAAGGGATTCTTTTCAAATTTCATATCCCAACCCCAATACATATTATTTACAATCTCCATTTCCTGCTCCCTGGCAGCACTGCCACGTCCTTGGTAATCATCAAAGAAATTGTGGGGGAAATCAAACTCCACATCCTCATAGAGGGACAGGTACTTTTCCTCGGGCATCCAATTACGGTGGGGGGCCTTTGTGTGGTAATTTATAGCAAATGGCTTAGTCCTATCCCAATCATTTTCCAGCCAATCCATGACAAACTGTGGGATCAAAGCCTCGCAGTGTCCTTCAAATTTCACTTCTTCTTCCCCATTCTTGATGAATTCAGGATTGTAATAATTACCCTGTCCGGGCAAGGTAAGGGAATAATTATACCCTTGGGGTTTTCCTGCCAGGTGGATCTTGCCTATAAGTGCCGTTTCATACCCCCCCTCCTGTAACAACTTTGGATAAGTTTGTTGATCCCAGTCAAAAGGCGCGACATTGTCGATCTTGCCGTTAATATGGCTGTATTTTCCCGTAAGCAGAACCGCCCGGCTTGGTGCGCAAATAGAATTGGTCACAAAACTGTTTCTAAAAAGTGCACCCTCCTTTGCCAAACGGTCCATGTTGGGAAAATAAGTGCTATCTAAAAGCCCATGCCCATAGGCATGTAAAGCCTGCTGGGTATGATCATCCGTCATAATGTAAAGGATATTAGGTCGCCTTTCAGTCTCCCTTTCCTGGCATGACACTAAGAGAAAACTTATAACAAAAACAATGATCGGAAATTTATCCATGGTATATTATTTTTTTCTATCCCGACAATTTAGCAAAGGTTTTTTCCCTGGCCTATAATTTAATTAAAACAAAACTGGATGCTTAAGAAGCACCCTTCGTCAGTTGAGGGGATTGCGGAGGCACATTGCCCTCATTATCGTAAGGTATACTACCATGGTCCCCCGGTTTCAAATTCCATCGATCTATATACCATTGAGCAGTATGGAAATCGTCTCCGATCTTTCCCAGCAATTCCCACAGCCTTCCATCCAATTTTTCGACTATAGAAGCATAATCCGGTTCTGAGACCAAGTTGGTCATTTGGAATGGGTCTTTTTTGTCATCAAACAATAGCCATGGCCCCTCTAAAGAGCGGACATAGGTGTATTGATCTGTTTTGACAGCCCGGTATTCTCGTTTGTACTCTCCACCATATGCCCATGGAGAAAGTTGCATGTACAAAACGGCATGGTCTTCTATCTCGGAACCCTCACTAAGCACCTTGGATAGATCATCACCCTCATAAGTATCCGGTATGGGCAGATTCAGCAAACCAAAAATGGTTGGGAAAATGTCCGGTGTAGTAATTGGTGTTTCAACGACTCTACCTGATTTTCCGTGTAAGGGTGGGTAGCGTAGCAGCATGGGGATCCTTGCTGATTCCGCCAAGGGCACTTGTTTGGCTTTAGGTCTCACCCCATGAGAACCGAGCATTTCTCCATGATCAGAGGTAAAGATAAGAAGGGTGTTATCACTGATACCCAATTCATCCAGCGAAGCCAGCAACTCTCCAATGCTATTATCCAATGCCTCGCAATGGGCATAATACCCCTGTGCCTCGATTTTCGCCTCTTCCACCATTGATTCCGGCACATTAGGCGGAAGGATGATTTCATCCAAGGGATAGTGGGCCTTTAACTCCTCCGGTGCGGTATGGTGCGGGAAATGCGGCGTCCCGTAGGACAAAATCAAGGCGAATGGTTCTTCCATTCCAGCCCGGCCCTGTAGATATTCCTGCGCATCTTTGGTCTGGGCATAGACGTCATATCCTTCCCAATATAGCTTTTCCTCTGAATCTCCGGCGTAATAATGCGAATGATTGTAATTATGGTCACAATTCCCAACCTTCCAATATTCCAAAAACCCCTGACGTCTTGCGGGAGGAATAAATACATGCCTGCCATGGCCATCCAAGTGCCACTT
Organism: Cyclobacteriaceae bacterium; assembly: GCA_003565295.1. GTDB lineage: Bacteria > Bacteroidota > Bacteroidia > Cytophagales > Cyclobacteriaceae > Pleomorphovibrio. Next base: position 2,102 of record PXCO01000136.1, on the reverse strand, counting down.
TCCGATATAGGCGGTGCTGTAACCTCTATCTGACAAAACCGCTCCTAAACCGTATTCGGATTGCGGAAGATGGGCATCGTTCAAAAACATACCAGTAGAGGTCGGATACCTACCTGTGATAAGAGAGGCACGGTAGGGAGTACAAACAGGAATAACTGAAACGGCATTTCTAAAATTAAAGCTTTCGTCAGCCAACCTATCCAAATGAGGCGTTTTGACATTGGGGTCACCCGTATACCCAAATGCCGATGCCCTCCATTGATCAGTCAAAATATAAATGATATTTGGCAGTTTTTCCTCTGGCTCGGACGCACAGCTAAGCGCAATGGATAGGATTAAAAGGCAGATTGAAAGTCGGAATAGTCGCATGGTTTTCTCAATAATTACGTTTGACAAATACTACTTGAGTTTTTCCCAGTAGACCGGATTTCAATAGATGAGTACGTTCGCTAAACCGGCTTTTTACATTGGTTTTCGTGATGGATATGGCATCCTTCGGATCATAACCCTTTGCCGAATTATGAGGAATCGCTATCAAGGTGAGGAGTGCGCAATTTTCCGCTATTCCTCTAGATGATTCGGGGTTCTTCAAGGCTAACTTCATCGCGGAAGGACCCGTTACCGAATCAGAGGTAGTTAATAATTCTTTAGAACCAATCCATTCGCCACCGGAATTCCAGCTACTGGCCGAACTAATGCCCAGGTCCAGACCCAATGAATGGCTGGTATTTAAGGCTAAAGAAATATAATTTAAGGACTCAGGCCCGAGGTAGGCCGGTCCATCCGGAATCATGTCGCCAGGATTGATCAACGAACCGATATCCCAAATAATGGCTCCCCGTAGCCCTTTGTCTTTCATTTCCTCTAATTCATACACCAGCTTTGCTGTATCAATATGCCCATTCATCCCGGTCCATAATGCCAGGGGCCGGTATTCGGTAGAGGGGTTGCGAAAGATTTTTTCCGACAGGTCGGTTTCCGATTTGTCATCCAAAGAGGTACATGCAAGGCCTGAAAAAAAGAACAACAACGCTACCATAAAATTCGATACTACCCCCGGGTTCCGGAAGCTGAAATCAATTTTGTACGATTTTGAGACGATGTGATCCACCAGACTATAATACAAAGGATGAGAAAGATATAAATGTAGTGCCAGGGGCAGGTTTATTCTTCCACTATCTTAACCAAAAGGCATGGTATGTTAACGCTTAGGTCAAGGATATTGAAATAATAGTATCCTTCCTGAACGGTTTCGGTTTTTAAACATTTAAATGCCTTAACACTGTCAAATAGCTCACAGTTTGTGCTTTCAGGAAGTCCGTACCAATAAGAGGATACAGGGATTTTGTCATGCGTTTAAGATAGAAGCTTTTATCCCATTTTCATACCATTCCTCTGAATCACATATTGTATACCCCTTAAGAATAAATCCCGACATCATAAAACAGACCTCAGCATAAGAAATAAATACGTCAACCTATTTTCCGTCTAACAGGGGACATCCGTAATTTGCCTCAACATTTTGAAGAAGTCTTTTATGGTATTGAATAAGGCACTTACAAAATAAACGCGTTATAAGAGTCCGGAGGCCTAGAACCACTCTTCGCATAAGATTCTCGGAGATGTCTTTTTATAAAATATCAGCCAAATGGACTGTACTTTCAAACCCAAATGAGCAACAAAAAGCCTCCAAAATCAAATACTGACTTTGGAGGCTGGGGTTTTGGGGTGCAACTTTTCAGTTTACTTTTTCAGGAACTTAAATACTTGCGGTTGTGCTTTTGTATTTACCAATAGGACAAACACTCCCGGTTTCATTCTTAAATTAGAAATATCTAAGACTATCTTTCTATTTTCTGATTTTAACACTTGACTAAAAAACTGTATACCTTTCATATCATAAATACTTACTTCCAACTGCTCTTCTTCGATTTCTGAAAGTTCGAGAATTATCTGATCTGAAACAGGGTTGGGGTACATTCTGGTCATCCTAGGGAAATCCCTCAGTTGTGGATCCTTCTCCATCACAGAAGCGTTTTCTTCAGGTTCACCTGGAATCTCCCGTTTATTCTTGCCTCTTGCTTCGTGAATCATGATGTTTC
>PXCO01000324.1 GCA_003565295.1 Cyclobacteriaceae bacterium | reverse complement strand
TTTAAAAAACAAATTATAATCATATGAATCGGGCATGAGGAGAACCTCACACGGAAGGATGATTATCATTTGCGAGATTCCCCGAAACGAGTTCCCCAATCCCGATAGCTACGGGACAGGACAGGCAGGGGCAGGCTATCCCGAAATACGGGACAGGTTATGACCTTTAAAAAAAAATCATAGTAACATGAAGGAAGAACTTGGTTTTTTGGGAAGAGGATGGTCCTTTCCTCCGTCTTTTGACACAAAAGAAAAGGGGGTGAAAATGCTCACTGCTGAGGAGGATATCCAAAGCAGCTTGCATATCCTTCTTTCTACCAAGCTGGGGGAAAGGATAATGCAACCCAACTTCGGGTGTCAAATGGATGAATTTCAGTTTGTTCCCTTAAGCCGGACAACTTCAACCTATATTTCTGATCTGATCGAAAAAGCAATTCTTTATCATGAGCCCAGGATCAATGTAGACAAAATCACATTGAAAAATAGTGATAGTAACCAAGGGGTTGTACTTATTTCCCTGTCTTATACAGTGAGAGCTACAAATTCTCGGTTCAATTTGGTATTTCCTTATTATTTAGAAGAGGGGAGGTTAGGCTAGGGTATGTTTATAAAAAACGAAGGGGTGAGAAGACTTTTACAGCGGCCAGGTACCAATCAGGCCGAAAGGGCTCACCCTGCCTTGCAGCCTGACCAATTAAAACTTTTGGAGTTAGAACCTGAAGATTGGATAATTTTTGCATTCAACTTTTCCAAGCACGTTCCCTTTTTCGAAACCAAGTTTCCTGACCGTATCGTAGGTACCTGGAAACTTTTTTTCGAGGAGTTGTTGGAAGAAGAAGCAGTTCCCACAAAAGGAAGTCTGGCATATAGTCAGCTAAAAGAAAAGTTGCAAAGAAAGCTTAAGACCATAGCGGAAAGCGGAGAGATGCAACCTCACTTGGGCTTAATGCTTACTTTTTTTAAACTAATGGATGTTCCCAAAAAAACATTTAACCAGCTCCCCAAGCGTCACCTAGACTTTTATTACAAAGAGATATTACAATTCAAAAAAAAACCAATTATTCCTGACAAAGTAAATTTGGTTTTTGAGGTGGCCAATCATACAGCCCCTAAGGTGCCAAAAGGGACTGGAATCACAGGGGTTAAGGACAATTTTGGAAAAGCTATCCGCTACCTTACCAGTACCGACTTTTTTCCCAACCAGGCTTATCTAGCAGGATTTAAAAATAGGTATACGGACAAGGATAAAAAATTGGTGAGAATTAGTCAAGTCGCCAGTTCCCTAGATGGCCAGGGTTCTGATTTTTCTGGAGGGAATGAAAGTTGGTGGCCTTTTGGGCATCCTGAAGAAAATATACCTTTGAAGGATGGTCAATTTGGATTTTTGCTTTCATTGGAAGATATTAGAAGTGATGCGGGAATAGCTCGGACCTTTATTCTTGATTTTGATTTTGATCAAACTTTCAAGAATTCATTATCTCCACAGGAATTGGCCCATGCCATCGAGGTTACCTGTACGGGAGAAAATGGGTGGTTGAGCCTCCCTTTACAGACCTCGGGTGGTTTTCATTCTCATCACGGCTCCAAACAAATAAGGGTGGTGATAGTCGCCTCTGCAGAAATGGGCGGCATCATTTCTTATGATGAGAGTCTTCACGACGAGTTACCCCTTTCCTTCAAAGACCCTGTTTTGGCTTTTCGAATTAGGGTGAGCGATGACAATACCTATGAATTTGCCCGATCCGTTTCGGAAAACCCCTTGAAGCAAATACGGGTAAGAAGTCGGATAAACGGAATAAAGCACCCTTCCCTCTCCAACGATTTAGGGATACTACAGCCTGAAAAACCCTTTATGCCCTTTGGAGCCATGCCCAGACGAGGATCAGGCTTTTACCTAAAGTTCCCGGGCTTATCCACTAAAAGGGTAACTTATCTAAAATTAAACCTTACTTGGGAGAATTTTCCGGAGAATATAGCCACACACTATGAAAAATATAAGGAAATAACCGAGGATTATTTTACCTATGACCTTTCTGTAAAAAAAGGACAGAGTTGGTCACCCTTACTAGAAGGTATCACCTTGTTTGATGAGGTAAAAGGAGGAAAAGCAAGTACTAACCTTGTTTTGGGCAGCTTAAGTAAAAATCAGCCAGTAGCCATCAATGAAGGGTTAAAATTGACTTTAAAACAATCATTTTTCCATGAGCAGTTTCCTAGGTTATATGCTCTTGCCATGACCAAGAAAAACCCAAAAAATCATGTACCCAATGAACCTTACACACCGATAGTAGGAGAGGTGAGTATTGACATCGCCACGGATAAAATCTACTCTGAAACTAATTTTGAAGAGCTTCATTTATGGCTTTTCGATGATTTTGGCGCATGGCCCGAGTCTCCTTCCCTGAAGTCAGAGATCTCCCATGCACTTCCAAAGCACCTGCAGTTGTTAAATTTTCCGGGCCCTGGAGGGGAGTTGTTCATTGGTATCCATGCACTTAAGGAAGGCCAGCAATTATCTTTGCTTTTTCAATTACGCGAAGGCAGTGAAAATCCGGACCAAAAATCTTTTGGTAGCAGCCCTTCTCTGACATGGTCAATCTTAGTAAACCATCATTGGATACCTCTTCAGCCCAGTGAGATTTTGCTCGATGGCACCAAAGGTTTGCTTCAGTCTGGTATTATACGGTTCCAATTCCCCAATGTGGCATTTAAGGAAGGAAGCAGAATGGAAGGCGGGGGAGTATGGTTGAGGGTTAGTACGAATATGCATTTTGATGCCTATAGCCAATTCATCACTATCCTCCCCCAAGCGGAAGAGGCAGTCTATGATGGGAATAACCAAGACTTGGGTCACCTTGAAAATGGTCTTCCGGCAGGGAGTATCACCAAAATGGAATCCAGGATAGCAGGAATCAAGGGTGTCGAACAGCCATTCAGCACTTTTGGTGGCAGAGGTTTAGCCTCTGATGAGCGTTTTTACATCCAGAAATCGGAAAGGTTAAGGCACAAAAACAGGGCCATTTCACTTTGGGATATGGAGCGTTTGGTTCTCCAGCACTTTCCAGAGGTTCATAGGGTCAAATGCTTGAACCATTCTCATTCCCACTCTTTTCTGGCACCTGGTCACGTTATGATTGTAGTGGTACCAGATACTGTTAACAAAAATGTCCATGATATCTTTAAACCTTCCCTGGGTCAATCCACCCTTCAGAAAATAAAGGAATTTTTGTTGACCAAATGCTCTCCTCATGTAAAAGTGGAAGTGACTAATCCGGGATATGAAGAGGTAAGTCTAAAGCTGAAGGTGAAGTTTTCGGAGGGTAAGGATAAGGTATATCATTACAATCAACTCCAGCAGGACTTGGTGGAATACTTATCTCCTTGGACCAAAAAGGAAAAAAACGCCATGGAATTTGGGGTCAACGTGCAAGAAAGTCTTGTGATTCATTATATAGAAAAGCTACCCTACGTGGACTATTTAAAGGAGCTAGTTATGGAAAAAGACAAACAGCCCATGCGTCCTGGTATTTATCCAAAGAACCCATTTCATATTTTGGTTTCAGCCAAATCGCACAATATCACGATCATATAAGTGAACCCATTTATTTATGCCCCAGACCTCCCCACATATAAGTATTCCTAAACAGATAGCTTCGAATGATGCCAGGGATTTTTGGTACCTAAGAGATATTGGGATGGAGCATATTCGCGCTATTAGCGGAAAAATATGGACGGACCATAACCTGCATGATCCTGGCATTACCACCTTGGAGGTATTATGCTATGCCATTACGGATTTAGGATATAGGCTTTCCCTACCCATTGGTGATCTGCTTTCTCCTGATGATGCCACCACATGGCAAGGTCAATTCATTCTTCCCGATGATATTCTCCCCACTCAGGCTGTAACTGAATTGGATTATCGGAAATTGTTTATAGATCTTCCAGGAATCAGAAATGCCTGGATTGTACCTGTTGAAAAGAAGGTGTATGTGGATTGTAAGCATTTCAGGATGTCTTATGATGCCTCAATATGGGATGAGCTGCCGGAAAGGCACAGGAAGACCTTTGCCATGAAGGGGCTCTACGAGGTGATTGTGGATTTAGACGGAAGCATACCCTTTCAAAAAGCCAGACGTAAGGTCTTTGACCGCTACCACAGCCATAGAAACCTATGTGAGGATTTGCTAGAGGTAAGGGAGGTGGAAGGCTATCCCGTCAAGGTTTGTGCATTGGTGGAGCTGGAGCCAACTGCTAATGAAGAATGGACCTATGCCGAGATAGAGAAAAGAATCGGTCAGTATTTCTCCCCTGAGGTTCGGTTTTATGGGTTGCAGGAAATGTTTGGGAAAGGCCATTCTTTGGAAGAAATACTGGAAGGACCACTTTTGTCCAATGGTTTTTTGGATGATGAGGAAGTGAATAATGCCAAGCTTAAAAGTGAGGTGCGCCTTTCGGACATCATCCGTATTATCATGGAAATCCCAGGAGTGAAATTGATCAAGGATATTGAAATGGGGGAATGTAACGGAAAGGCGGACAAAATGGTTTGGCTACTAAATGTGCCAAAGGGCAAAAAACCCTATCTGTGCAACCAAAGTAAATTTAATTTCTTTAAAGGATTGCTGCCTCTAAATATTGACCAAAATAAGTTGTCGGCTTATCGACGGCAATCCATCCAACCATTATTATTGGGTAGTGGATCAATTGGCATTGAGACTGCAATATCCCTTCCCCCCATCAGGCCTGTTCCTCTAGAGCAATATAAAAGTGTACGAAATGATTTTCCTGATACCTATGGTGTAGGAAGAGTTGGTTTGCCGCTTTCTTCCATCCCTGAAAGAAAGGGGCAAGCAGCCCAATTTAAGGCCTATCTCCAATTCTTTGATCAGGTGTTGGCCACCTATTTCAAACAGCTTTCCAAGGTAAAGAACCTCTTGTCCTTGGAGGGGGATGAACAGCAAAGCCTGTTCTCCCAAGTGGTAGATGATCTTGGGGACACAGAGGAATATCTTGGGTTATGGTACACGGAAGAGATGCTTAAGGACCTTATGGTGGAACCCTTTGATGAGGCACTAAAAAAGCGTAATCAGTTATTGGATCATCTACTTGCGAGGTTTTCAGAGCGTTTTAGTGATTATGTATTTGTGATGAAAAGGCTATTCGGAGATTCCTTTGAGGATCAAACCACCGAGAGTAAATCAAGATTCCTCAGGGACTACGCGACCCTGGGAATGGAAAGGGGAACGGCTATGAATTTTTATAGGCAACCACCGGAAGAGCTGTGGGGTACGGAAAATATTTCGGGTTTGGAGAAGCGGGTCTCGCTGCTTGCAGGATTTAGAAGTTATTTACGTCGTCACTTAAGCAGGTCCTATGTGGAGGTTTACACTTTCAAAAGCACAAATGGCAATAGGGTTTTTCGATGGAGGATTTATGATAATAACCGAAGCATCCTGCTTTCAGCCACCCAAAACTATACGAGTACGAGTCGTGCCTACGAGGAAATTTACATGGTACTCCAGCAGGTGATCCAAATTGAACCCGATCAGATTGAGGCACATTTTGAGGCTACTGAAGAGCTAGGATACGAAACAGCTGATGTTGGATGTTTCAGGATTACCAAATCCCCGAGAGGCAGGTATTCCTTCAGCATTATAAACCCGGCTATACAAAATCCAAGAGATCCTAATCGGATTATAGCAAGTCAGTATCGGTATTACGCTAAAGAGAATATAAAAGGAGCCATATTATCCTTTAAACGATTTATCAAAGAAAGCTTTATTGAGGAAGGCATCTTTCTAGTGGAGCATATTCTCCTTCGCCCCTCTTTTGAAGATATTGAAGGTGTTTCCCCCACATTCATGCCCTTTTGTAAGGAAGACTGTGAAAGTGGTGGCGTACTGGACCCCTATTCTTTCAGGGTTTCCATCATCATACCCGGCAACACATTTAGGTTTGCCGATATGGTATTTCGGGATTATTTGGAAAACCTGATACGAGAGGAACTTCCAGCCCATATCTTGGCAAAGATCTGCTGGATAGGAAATAGGGAAGAATCCATCCCAGGACAGGATAACCCATTGGTCAGGTTCGAAGAGGCTTTTAGGGATTTTCTATTGGCGCTAAGCAAAGGACAATACCAAGAACACCAGAATTTTGTGGAAGTCTTATCGGGACTGCGATCCATTTACCCCACAGGCAGTTTGTTTGACTGTGAAACGGAGGATGATGGATCATTGCAGGATAAAATCATCGTAGGAAGAACCAATTTAGGCAGTATATAAAAAGCCCATTATCAATCATGTCAAGTAGATTAACCAGCATTCTCCCTAATTACAGCAGCTACCAGGCCGACCAGGTGCTTACGCATACCCAGCTCAATGAAACCATTGCCTATTTTGAAGATCAGGACCGACTTACGCGGATAGGCTTGAGTGGTGTCGGGATTGCCTATGGGCTTACACTAGAACGGCAGAGCAGTGCAGGAGTTACGACAATAACTGTACATCAAGGGTATGGCATTACCACAGATGGGGATCTTATAACCTTATATAGACCCTTAGAAGAAGGGAGTAAAGAAAAAACCATTCAAATTTCATCCCTTTCATTTACACATTACAGGCCCTTTGAAGATGAGCATGCCCAATATGACAGGTTAATCCAAGGAGAGGAACAAGGGGAAATGTATGAGCTTTGTGAAGAAGGTGCCGAAGAGGCTCATCCCTTACATGGTTGGGAAGATTTTGATGACCATGTTTTGTTGCTTTATCTGGAATCCTATCCAAGGTCTCCGGACACTTGTGGGGATATCAATTGTGATAACCAGGGAGTGGAACAAGTGGCCAAATTACGATTTTTGCTGATCCCTCTCGCTTTGGCGGAGCATCTCGTGGAGGGTGATAGTATTTTCCAGCAGTTCAATGAAAGATCCGAAATCGTAAGAGCCCTGCGCCCTATATCCTTGATGAAAGTTCAGGTAAATGGTGACACTGTAAAGCAAGCCATTGATTTGGACAGACAATACAGAATAGCCATTGAGGAAAGCAACGCCCTGGAGGATTTTCAAAGTGGCTTAAGGAGTATATTGGATTTTTACAATACTTTATGGCATAATGATCCAGTTGTGAGGCAGTTATCCAATGATTTGCAAGGCTTGTTGGATAGGGGTTTTGATTTCGACAATAGCCAATATGGCTATAATCAGTATAGGTATAAATTGCTTTTGGACGTCTTGGACACCTACCTCAGCCTGCTACAACTGGTTAGAAAGCTTCATGCTTTACCTAACCCCGATATTACGGCATTTCCCAAGCATTTATTGTTAGGAAGACCGGGTCATGAGGATTACAGACATGGCTTCTACCCTTCACCAGTTATCAGCGATTACTATAGAGAAGTGGAGGAAATTAGATTTTTGCTAAGGAAAATATACTATCAACTTTTTAGCTTTGACCCTGTTCCGGATTTGGGAGTAAGGATTATTCCCATAGCCGGAAAAGATAATGTCCCTTCCATTCCATTCTATTATCACAATAGTTCAGGTTTGCGTCAGCATTGGACTTCTCAATCATTGATTATTCCCTTTACTTATTTTTTTGATCTGGGACAAAACCCCTTATTGTTTGAGGTAGAAAGTGATGGATACCTCATTGGTGGCCATCTGGGTCAGGAAGGGGAAAACACCTTTCAGTTAATAAGGGATAGGGTAAGGGAGTTTGGTTTAGAATTCAGCATTCATCACATAGATCTTGCCCTTCAACCTAGGGAATACCAGCAGTTTATTAGGGAACACCCTGGAATAACGCACAGAGCAGGTGTAAGAAGAGGAGGGACCTATGTGCTAATAAGTGAAAATAACAGGGTCATCGCAGATTTCAGCCTTAATTACACCTTATCTCCGATAGTCCATCAAGGATCTAGTCATATAAAGGTGGAGGAATGTCGCTATCCTTGGATCAGTAGCTTAAAATACCTGAATAACCTGTCTAGGAGCCTCAGGGGTACACCTAGAAGGGTGGGTGTGGCACCCACTCATTACCGTTTGGTGGTCAATGAATATGCAATCAATGGCCAAGCATTAATAACGGGTCCGGTAGTGGTAAATGTACCGCTAGAGGAAATATTGACAAGGAGAATGCATGCGATTACCGAAGCCCTTAACCGACGTTTCCCTGAGGGGCTCATCTTTGATTTTAATGAGCATCTAAAGAGGTTTGTCATCATTAGGGCCTTTGATGACCAATTTAGGGTTACATTTTCAGATAATACACTTTCTGTATCCAGTCCGGCTTTTACCTATACCCAAGAAGGGTATTTCAGGGGTAATCAACCCTTTAGGTTGGAGTCTCAACGCTGTGAAGAAAGAAGAAGGTATAGGCCTACCACCTACCGTCAGTTGCAAGATGAGTTTGCCCCTGTCAATAAAGATGATGACCAGGGTAGGTATCAAGGAAGGTGGGCAGAATGGTACAGTCTAATCGAAAGACTTGACCGTACCAGAAATGAGCTTGTGACACCTCGCTTTATCCGAAGACTTAACGACCTGCCTAATTCAGTCAGGCTTATTATTGAGAGGGTGAGAGGCACCTTAAACCAGTCAAGTATTCCTCATGAGCTGTATCTATCTGGTGAATGGGTAGAAGGGGGCTGGGTTAGTATAGAGATGCTCAACCGTTATGGTAGTTCCAATAACATCCATGAACCAGCCGTTCGGTTTGTCCAATTAAGAAGGATCTTGCATCATAAAGATCAAGCCACCAAGGCTTCCCTATTTGTAGTGCTTAACAGGGAAAGCGATAGGACACGGCTGATGAATATTCTGGAACCCTGGACGAATAGGGCTGATATTTATATTGAAGGTCCAAGGGTAAGGGGAAGAAGGTTGATTATAGACGGTAAGGAAAAAATAAGGATAACATGAAAAGGGACCATTCATATCAAGTCCGGCTGATGAATGGCCCCTCATGGGCAAACGTTGTCGCGATGCGCTACATTCTACGTCTTCTTACTGCCTGTACTGTTTACGTTACGGTTGAATCGTTTCCAAAACTCCGCTTCGCTTACTTAGACTGCTTGTTGACTCAGCTACGCCCGCTCTACTCGTATACTATGCCAGTAAAATCTCCCCAGGTTGATCCTGAGGAAGAATAAATATATAGATTTAAATTTTAAAACACAAATTTCACCCCTTTGAAATCAAGTCAAAAACATATCATAAATAAGCTTACCGTCGAGGTTTTCACCAATTCGAAAAATACTGGAGAAAAAATTCAAGAAAACCTGACTGATTTTTTGCGAGAAAACCTATTGATTTGGTTGGAAGGGTATTTTGCCCAGCTTGAGAAAAATACTTTGGGGGGTAATCACCTCAGGTTGGATAACCTCACCCTAGAATTGTCATTAAAAAAAGAAAATGCTCGATTACTTAGTCAAAACCCAAGTTCTTTGGATCAAATAAAGGGGGAATTTCTGTCTTTACTTAAGGAGACCTTTAAGGAAACGATTAGATCTGTAGATTTGGACAGTCCTGACCCTGGAGGATTTATGGCAGGTGCCGGTAAAAAATCAAAAAGTAGGGAAGTTGCTAAAAACAATAGGCTTTCATTGGACAAGTCAGAAGAAGAATATTTCTTAACTAAACCTGAACATTTGGTTCAAACATGGTTAACCTTTCTTAAAACAGGTTTGCTTCCTTGGTGGATAGCAGAAGTTGAGTTTTTGAAACAGGAATGGAGAATGGAAAACCTGCTTCGGCACCTTGAACATACCAAATTTCAAAAACCAGTGTGGGAAGCCTTAAAGGGGTATAATGTTCGACTCCGTCTTTCTCTTCACTATAGGGAACCGGATATTTTTCTTCTTTTTTTGACCCTTTTCCAGTTGTCTAAACCTCAAAAACTAGAATTTTCAGAGCGTTTTTTTCAACTCTCCCACTCAGCACAGCGCATAACTGTGGCATGGTGTAAAGCTGTATGGGCAGGATTGGCCAAACAAGTAGATATCCAGGTTGATGTCGGGTCTTTTTCTGATTTGGATGATAAGTCCTTAGAAAGTCATTCCTTATGGGAATTTATTCAAATGCTTGAAAAAAAGCTGGCCCAGCATTCCCAAATTTGGCAGCAGTCGTCTTTTTCTGTAGTTGAATTTAAAAGGCAAGTATGGCGATTATCTCATAAAGGCAGAAAATTAACCTTTAAGCATAATATAAGTCACAACCTTAAAAAGCCTAAGCAAAACACCGAGTGGATAAAAAAATGGGATTCAGTAAAAAAAGAGGAAGAAATCCAAGCAGATCAAGAGGTTCTTGAGGAGAAAATAGAGGCAAAGTACCTATCTAGGGCAGGATTGATTATTTTATATCCCTTTCTACCTTCATTTTTTGAGGACTGTAAAATTTGGAATCAAAAGGATAAGGTATGGATCAATCAGGAAAAAGGGGTTCATCTCTTATATTATGTTGCCACAATGGCTGAAGAGCCATGGGAATTTGAATTGGGTTTTGAGAAATTTTTATGCGGGGTACCTCTAGAAAAGCCGATTTCCCCGGGATTTAAGGTCAGTGAAGAAGATAAAGCAAAATCGGATCGTCTATTAGAAGGTCTGCTCGGGCATTGGAAAAATATCAAAAGCACAACTATTGACACCATTCGGTTAGAATTCTTACAGCGTTCTGGGAAATTGGAATATGGTGAAAATGCAGTTACTCTTCATATGGAAAGAAAGGCACAAGATATCCTGTTGAAGGGGCTTGATTGGGGACTGGGGATGGTAAAACTTCCTTGGAAAAAAGAGCTTATCGTAGTGAACTGGTAATGAAAACCTAAAACTATGTTTAAAAAACCTACAAAAGGGAAAAAGAATTCTAGCACTTATTTTAAAAGGGCGGAATCCAATACGCCATTTTTCCCACAGGCCAAACTGGAAACCAACCAGCCAGGGGATTCCTTTGAGCAGGAAGCAGACCATATGGCCGACCAAGTCATCCAAAAAATGGATGAACCTGAGAAGGAAGTCCAATTGTCCGAAACTGAGGACGAACAGATGCTGCAACAGTCCCCTGAGCCAGAACAAGATGACATGGTACAGGAAAAAGGGGTCATGCTCAAGGAAGAGGAACCTCTGATGGCAGATGAGGAGAAAATTCAGATGCTTGAGGATGAAGAGGTGCAAATGCAGGAAGAAGAAGCCGAGAGGATCCAAACCAAAGCTTCAGAAGGAGGAGCTGTACCCAGACATGTAGAGTCAGGAATTCAAGATGCAAAGGGTAAGGGATCCCCAGTTCCTGAACCTGTTAAGTCCTCCATGGAAGCTGGATTTGGAAGAGACTTTGGGGGAGTTCGCCTGCATACCGATGAGAAAGCGGGTCAAATGAGCAGCCAAATTGGTGCCCAGGCCTTTACCCATGGGCAAGATATATTTTTTAATAAGGGAAAATTTAATCCACAAACCAGTTCTGGAAAACATCTGCTTGCCCATGAACTTACCCACACCGTACAGCAATCCCGAGGGCTTAGTAAAAAAGTACAAAAAGAAGATGAGGATGCGGGGGGTGGAGACAATCAACAGGATCCTTTACACTTTGAGTCCGACGATGGTGAATTGGATCTAAGGGCAGGGAGTAAGTTGATAAAAATCAATGATTTGAAGTTACCCGGATTTAAAAAGGATGCTAGTTACCACCCATCTGTCCCTTTTAGATTGCCCCCGAGATCGGAACGAGATACAGACCAGCGGAATAAATGGGATCGGCACTTAAGGGAAAATGAAACAGGAATTACAGAAAAGCTTCAAGAACTCTTTGAACAACAGATTCCTGCCGAGGTGGCAGGGGCACAGGAGCCCAGGTATTATCTCAAACTCAAATCGGCAGCCTATAACCTAATTGGTACCGAAACAGAACTAAAAAACCGGATTTTTAGGCCTTTTTGGAATGAAGAGGGAACTTTTCAGTTTTACCATGTGGATCATAAAAATGAAATCCAGCTTGGCGGAGAAGATGAAATTGCAAACTACTGGCTGTTGGATGAAAAATCCAATGTGGATTCTGGTCGCCTGATCAAGACAAACAAGGATAGCGAAATAAAGAAAGTACTCACTGGAGCTAGGCAATCCACCACCTTTACCGGAAATGTCCCCAGCTTTGAAGAGGCAAGAGGAGATCAGTATAGGGTGGAGGTACAGCAGGTGAGCAATGACCCAATGGGGTTTGATCCAAAAACCTTAACTGTGGATGATGCCCTGGCAGGAGAGGGAGTGAAGGGTCTCGAGCCCTTGGGCAGTGACGAACTACAGGCATTGAGGGGTAGTCCCAATGAGATCGTCATTTTCTTTAACAATATGGGCGGAGTATCTAGAAGGATTCCATGGGAGCCGGAAATGACGAGTAAGTCTGACCTTTCGGATATGAGTGGGGGGCCGGTGATAGGAAAAAACTTCGAACTAAAATCCATTAATTACCCACATGGACAAGGAGGGAGCATCTCCGGGACAGCCTTTGAAGGGAATAATTTTGTCAATCAAGAGGATTTGACCATGGAATTGTCCAGCAGCCCCATAGTTGACTACGGAGGGGTGGTTTCCAGCACAAGTTTAAGGTCAGAGGCCAACAAACTGATAGCCAAGTATTTTTCCCCTATTTCCTTTTCAGTGGTGGATTTTGTCCCAGAGAACGGTATTTATGCTGTAGGTGTCATTAGGGCTACCTTGCCAGTGATAAACGACGTTGAGATTGACCTGTTGATTGATGGGGATGTTGTAAGGATTTCCAAAACATTTTCTACCGGGGAGTTTCAAGTACCCCCGCCTTTTGAAATAATGGATTCTTCCCTTACCGTATTTGCAGGTACAGAAGGACTCGGCGTTGAGGGCAGGGTTGATTTTGGTATAGACCGGGTAGGAGAGGGCCATATAGGGGCTTCTGCTTCCACATCGGGAGGCTTTGAATTGGAGGGTGCCTTTAACTTTGATTCCACACTCTTTGACCCAGCTCAGATTGAGGTGAGTTATAAGGATGAGGTTTGGACTATCGGGGGTACCATAGGTATTCCTGAAGGAAAAGTTCCAGGGGTTAAAACAGCCACAATAACGGCCACATACAGTGAAGGCACGTTAACTGCTGACGGAACCGCTGAATTGGATGTTCCGGGAGTAGAAAGAGGTACCATGGCTGTAGTCTATAATGCCGAGGGATTTTCAATAGCAGGGGATTTTGAGCTCAGTTCAGATATACCTGGGATTAGGAGTGGAAACGTTTCGGCCAGGATCAGCAAAGAAGGGGATGAGGAAGGATATAATTTAATGGTGTCAGGAACTGCCCAGCCGGATATTCCCGGCATCAGTTCCACGCTTTCCATCACCTATGAAAATGGGGCCATAACGGTAACGGGAAGTGCAGCCTACCAAAGGGGGATGCTATCAGGGACTTTGGAGGTAGGGGCCAGTAACAGGGAAATTGGTGATGAGGGTTTGCCATCCGGACCACCCCAAGAGGAATTCAACTTTTATGGAGGTGGTACGCTTACCCTTAGGCTTACCCCTTGGCTTACTGCCACTGCAGGCGTGAAGTTTATGCCCAATGGAGAAATGGAGGTAACTGCTAGACTGAGTACGGATACCTTTGAGGTTTTTCCGCGAAGAGAGTACAACAGAAACCTTTTTCGTGCACCCACAATCGAAATCCCCCTGTTTGCTATTCCTTTAGGACCAAGGAGCATAGGTTTGGTAGCACAAATTGGGGGAGGCTTAGATTTTACAGCAGGTTTTGGCCCCGGTCAGCTAAGAAACCTTTCTGCGGAGATCGTCTATAATCCAGATCATGAAGAGGAGACCACGCTATCAGGTCATGGAGAATTTGCAATACCGGCAGATGCGGGCTTGACATTGCGTGGTGACTTGGGATTAGGGGTCAGTGTGGGGGTTGCCAGCCTTTCTGGAGGCATAGAACTTGCAGGCACCTTAGGCCTGGAGGGAGAAGCGGCCGCTTCTGTGGATGTGGACTGGACTCCTGAAACGGGCATTACTTTGGATGCATCGGGCAGAATAATGGTCAACCCTGTATTTACATTCGACATCAATGCCTTTGCAAGAGCTTCTCTAGGCGTGGGTTTTTTATCCATTTCGGAAACTTGGAGGCACAACTTGGCCTCATTTAACTGGGGGCCTAATCTACAGTTTGGCATAATTTTTCCCATCCATTACCAAGAGGGACAACCATTCGATATGTCATTAGATGATTTAGAAGTAGTTTATCCGGATATAGATGTGGTCAATACCGCTGTAGGTTTGGCTAGGGATATTAAAAATGATCTATTTGACTGATGAAGAATAAACAAGCTGATAAATGGAACAATAAGGGAGCTACCTATTTTATAGAAGGCAAATGGGCAGATGCTGAGAAATGTTTTCAAAAGGCTTTCGAGCTTACTCCAGATAACCCCACCCTGCTCAATAACATGGGAATGTTGGCACACCAAAAAGGAGCCTATAAGCAAGCGGCAGAGTTGTATGAAAGGGCAAACCAAAACAAAGCCTCACCAACTTATCTGGTGAATATGGGCAATGCACATGCCATGGCTGGAAAATTTGATTTGGCCAAAAATGCCTTTTTAGCTGCTTTGGAATTACTTCCCCAAGATGAAAAGGCGCTGTTATCATTGGCTAAATTAGCAGAACACAGGGGAGAGGTGGAGGAAGCCAAACATTATATTCAGGAATTAAATGAGAGGTTTAGGAGCCCAAAAAACAGATGGGAATTAGCCAATTTTTTCTACAGGCAAAAGCACTATAATAAAGCCTTGAATGTATTGTATCCTCTTGTAGAGGAAAACCCGGATAGTGCTATTTGGTTGACCATAGGCAGATGTGAGTTTTTTCTGCAAAATTTCGGTTTAGCTGAGCAGGCTTTAGCATCCGCCCTAAAGCTTGACCCTGTAAATGGGGATAATCTTCACCAGATGGGGCTCATTTTTTTGGCCAAAAATGAATATTCCCCTGCGCTTCAATGTTTAGAAAAGGCAGTAATTCAATCTCCTAAAAACACAATTTGGAGAACCGACTTGGCACTTGTACTGGCAAGTATGGAAAAACATGAGGAAGCTAGAAAGCATCTAGAACAGGTGCTGGAAATTGAGCCAGAGAATGAAAAGGCAAAAAAATATCATGAACTCATTATCAATAAGAAATAATCCAGATGGATGAAATCATTCAGTTTTTGCAGGAAGTATTAAAATCAAGATTGGATTTTGAATTTGGAAAAACCGCGACTTTGCAAAAACCCCAAGCAACCATCAGGTGGAACCTTCAGGAACCAATAGGGAAATGGTTAAGTGAGCAGGATCTGAGCAAACCTGAATTGGTATTGCTATGCCTTTCCCTTACCCCTTATATAAAGCCAGGGTTCTTGCATTCCGAAATTGCAAAATACCTATCCTCCGGTGGTGATTTTCCGGCATTCGGAGGGATCAAAAGCAATCACCATAGGGGAATTATCCCCACCGGAGAGACTTTTCTTTACCTTCTTGGGGGTGAAGATCCAGTGGCTAGGAATAAGTACCTTAAGGTCATGATGGAGTCTGTACTACTATGTCAGGGAATTCTAGAAATCGGGGAGACGCAAAGGGTAGAACCTTTTTATGCCGGTCCCCTAATGGTAGCAGAGGAATTTGCCGAGAAAATGTTATTAGGGAAGGTAAGCAAACCTAAACTTAGTACCCGCTTTCCTGCTCAGTTGATAGAAACTGAATTGGACTGGGAGGATCTGGTTTTGCCGAAAAAGACAATGGAACAAATCCAGGAGATCCAGGATTGGCTAACGCACAATGAACAGCTAATGAAAGAATGGGAATTGGGAAAAAAAATCAAACCGGGTTATAGGGTGATGTTTTCTGGCCCTCCTGGAACTGGTAAGACTTTAACAGCCAGCTTGCTGGGCAAATATGCGGAGAGAGATGTGTTTAGGGTGGATTTGTCACTAGTGGTCTCGAAATATATTGGTGAAACCGAAAAAAACCTGTCCCAACTTTTTGACAAAGCTGCCCATAAGGATTGGATCCTGTTTTTTGATGAAGCGGATGCGCTTTTTGGAAAACGAACTAGTGTGAGAGATGCCCATGATAAATATGCCAACCAAGAGGTTTCTTACCTTCTTCAACGGGTGGAGGGCCATCCAGGCCTTGTAATCCTCGCCTCCAATTTCAAATCCAACATTGACGTGGCTTTTACCCGTAGGTTTCAGTCTATTGTGTATTTCGATTTTCCAGATATCCAAGAAAGGCGTTTGCTTTGGGAAAAAAATCTGCCCGTTAAGGTTCCATTGGAGGAATCCATCCACCTGGAGGAACTGGCAAGGCGGTATCCATTGACTGGTGCCAACATTGTAAACATCATACACCAAGTAGGTCTAAAATCCATGGTGAAGAAGGAAAAATGCATCAAAAAGGCCTTACTTATCCAATCCATTAAAAATGAGCTAGCCAAAGAGGGGAAAATGTATTAATTCAACTTTATTTTGATCAACCCTTTTTCAAAAGTATATTTGATTCACCTGAATTAAACCAGGTTGATTTTAGAATTTGTTTGTAAAAACAAAGTTTTTTTCCCCTAACCCAAAATAATGAAGAGAAGGTCCTTTATAAAAAAAATTGGCTCAGGTAGCTCCGGTTTACTTCTGACAAGTGGGGGTTTCCCCACAGTTTCTTCGTATCCACCTTCCGATTACACTTATGGCCGGCCTAGCGATTTTAAGCAATTGCTCAATAAGGAGGGCCAAGTTATGCTTCGCTTTGAATTGAGGGCAGTAGAGGAAGTGGCTCCCCAGGAGCTAAACTTATCCTTGGCTAAATCAAGAAAATATTTCCATAAAATCAGGCATTACTTTTTTGAAAACAAAATTTCTCAACGGCGGGATGAAGCGGAAATAAAAACTTTCGTGAATAAAAATTATCCGGCCATAGTAGTGGGGTGGGTGCACAATCCTACGGAGACCACACGCCTCCCTTTCTCGTTAAATGGGAAAGAGGAAGGATTTAGCCTTTCGGAATTACTGAAAGAACATGAGCTGACCTTTGTTCAGGATGGAGTACAGGTTACCGTTAACTACCTCCTGGATTGGGAAATAGCAAATGTAACGCCTGCTGATTTGGGGCTTAAAGTGCCTCAGGGAAAGTTTTCCATTGCCGTTTTAGCCGACACCCAGGGAGGTGACCCAGCAACGCCCAACTCCCATCCCACGCGGATGAAAATCCATAATGCCTTTTGTGAAGACTCCATCAACAGGGTAAACGAGCTAGACCCTCAACCCGTTTTTACTCTAGTACTGGGGGATGTGGTGGACAACCAAGGGGAAAAGGAACATTTTGAAGCGATGCACCACTATTTGCAGCGGATAAAATCCCCTTTGCTTTATGCCGTGGGCAACCATGAAACGGTATATGCCTCCAAGTTCTCACCTGGGTATTATATGGAGGAGTTCAACAACTATTTTGCGGCCCAAAAAAAGGTAAATGGGATAGAGCTCCTTTTGTATAGTTTTGATCTTGGGGATTGGCATTTCGTGGTCTGGCCTGATCCTTTGAGAGATAATTTTTTTGAAACCCACCCCCATTATTTTGATTGGTTGGAACAGGACCTGGAGGCAAATAGGGAAAAACCCGTCATGTTCTTTCAACATGTACCGGCTCATCCTATTGGCATTGATCCCTTGATAAATTATGCGGAATCAGTTCAGGTAAAAAGGCTCTTATTGGATATACTGAGCAAGCATGGGAACGTGAAATACATTTTCAGCGGTCATGTGCATATTCCCATTAAGGCTTCATTCAAAACAGCTGTGGAATACAAAGGCATGAAAATGATCAACCTTCCCGCAGCCGGATATAGACCCAGGGCTTTTGGGGAGGAAGAGTGGCACGGTGGGCCCTCGCAGGGCCTATTGGTCGCTGAGTTTGAGGGTAAAAATGCAGATGTATTTTTCAAAACCGTTACGGAAGAGATTTACAGATACCCCAATAAACTTCCAAAATTTGATGAGCAAGCATTCCCCCTTTGGCTTACGCCTAAATGGCAACTGCCATCTGGAGTTGACATTCGGAATGGTTCCTTCGAAGAAGGGTTAACAAATTGGGCCAAACGCTATGTTTATCAGGAGGATAAAGATCCTTCCAATAAAATGGAGGTTAAAAAGGTTGCAAGAACAAACAGCTATTCAGCGCTTTATCTCTATTCCAGAAAGAGAGGATATGCCATTCCCGGCCAAGACCGCTTACCCCAGTCCATCAATCATCTCTGCCAAGCCGTTGAGCTTAACGGGGATCCTGGTAACCTGGATATCTCCTATGCTTTGGACCCACAGTCTGACCTTGATGGATGGGCAGGGGCTTATGTCTGGCTAGAAGGTTTCAGTGAGGGGAGTAAACTTTTAAATATGGCTTACTGGGTGGGCAAGGTCTTTAGCGGATTGAGTGACAGGTTCAGCGATAACAAGGAAGTAAGGTTTCAACATTTTAGTTTACCCCTGAAAGGAGACACTTGGCAAAAGGCCAGTCTCAATATTGCATCCGATTTTGAAGGAGGTCAGGATGGGTTCTTGGCCTTGGATCTGGATAGGCTTGTAATTAATTTAGGCACTTGGCATATCAATGATGGGGAACCCCAACCCTTTGGAGTGTACTTCGATGAGTTGGCATTTTCTGGGCTTTCGACACCCAGTAATGTGGATGGAAAAAGTATAACGGCTAGCCTTGACAAGGATGTGTGGCACCTTAGAAAGTTTGAACCCTTTCTGCATATTGCAGGGGAGCATAGGTATCATATGGCCACGGAAGGAAGGGTTCTGCTATAAGCCATGCGGATCTAAGTGGCTGTAATCCCTTGATTAGAATGAAAAATTTCCTCAAAAACAATGTACTTGATGTCCAAATGATCCGCCTCTTTCAGGGTCGGTTTTAAGTCATTTCAGCAACTTGAAATGGTAAATAACCTAACAGTTAATAATATTAGATGCCATATGAACATAAATAATACCTTAATCAATGTCTTTTTTCCCCAATCCGCATTTCGGCATTTAGTGGTTTCGATACTGATTCTGGCTACACTAGGGGCATGTGCAAAAAAAAGAGAGAATAATGTCATCGTATTAAAGGCTAACCATTTAACAAATCCCATTGGACTTGAAAGCGTACCCACCTTAAGTTGGCAAATTTCCGGGCAAGAAACAGGTCTTCGACAGCTTGCCTACCAGGTGCTAGTGGCAAGTCGCCCCGAAAAGTTGACACCGGAAGATGCAGATCTCTGGGATAGTGGCAAAATAACTTCTTCTCAATCCCAGAATATCCCTTATCCGGGAAAAGAGTTGGGTTCAGGGGAGAGGGCATATTGGAAAGTAAGGGTATGGGATAAAGCCGATAAACCCACTCTATTTAGTGAGGAGGCATTTTGGGAAATGGGACTGCTGAATATGGTTGATTGGGAGGCAGAATGGATTTCACATGTGCCACCTTCGGATTCGGTGCCTCCCGTTTTACCATCCCCTTATTTTAGAAAGGAATTTGTGGTTGAAGACCAAGTAAGTAGTGCCCGATTGTATATTTCAGGGTTGGGCTACTATGAGGCCAAGATCAACGGTAACAAAGTGGGGGATCATGTCCTTGACCCCGTGCTTACCCGTTATGATAAACGGGTCAAATACGTGGTACACGATGTTACTAATTTGTTGGAGAATGGAGAAAACGCCATTGGGGTGGTATTGGGAAACGGTTGGTATAATCAGCATACCCGCACGGCCTGGGATTTTGACCAGGCGCCATGGCGAGAATCACCTTCTTTACTGGTTCAACTAATCATCACCACTGAAAACGGAAAAGAGATCCTAGTAGCAACGGATAGTACCTGGCGTTTTAGCGAAGGGCCAATCCTGTTTAATGGGGTTCACAATGGAGAGACCTATGATGCCAGAAAAGAACTGGGAGATTGGGCCAACAATGGGTTTGATGATGATGATTGGAAAAATGCCTTAGAGGTGCCCGGGCCACAAGGGAAACTTTCTGCTCAGCTAATGCCACCCATTAGAATCATCGATCAACTTTCCCCTAGTGATACCTGGCACATCAATGACTCGGTCAGTATGATTGACCTTGGACAGAATATCACAGGTTGGGCCAAACTTAAGGTAAAAGGACCTGCCGGAGGTCAGGTAAAAATCAGATATGGGGAGCGCATTTATGAGGATGGAACATTGGATCAAGAAGAACTCAGCCGTTTTATTTGGACAGGTGACACCCAAACCGACCGCTACCTCCTAAAAGGGGAAGGGGAGGAGCATTTTCACCCTATCTTTACCTACCATGGGTTCCAGTATATGGAAATTACCCGAAGTGATCCCTCCATCGAAATCCTGGAACAGAATGCCGATGTGGTGCATACCGATCTTACCCGCATAGGAGACTTTAAATGCTCCAACGAGATGTTCAACCAACTGCATAAAAATATAGGTTGGTCTTTTCTGGGCAATTACCATGGGTACCCCACTGATTGTCCCCATAGGGAAAAAATGGGATGGACAGGGGATGCCATGCTAGTGGCAGAGGTGGGTTTGTACAATTTTGACATGACCCAGTCCTATCTAAAATGGCTGGATGATTATGTGGATGAGCAAAGGGAAGATGGGGATTTACCCGGGATTATTCCCACTAGTGGATGGGGATATACTTATGGCAATAGGGAAGAAGGATACGGTCCCCAATGGGAAGGGGCATTTATGGAGATCCCCTGGCAGCTCTATAGGTACACGGGTGATAAGGGAATTATTGCTTCCTATTATCCATACCTGAAAAAATATGTAGGATCCCTAACTATAAGGGCGCAGGATCATCTCCTGGACTTGGGCATAGACGACCATAAACAATTAGAAAACCTTACGGATGGTCCTTTTATTTCTTCTGCCTATTACTACTATTTTACAAGCATGCTCTCAAAGATGGCAGGTTTGACTGGAAACACCTCAGATGCTGAATCTTATGCCGACTTGGCCACTGCAATTAAATCCTCCTTTAATAAAAAGTATTTTGATGAAGGGTCGGGAACCTATTATCATGGTGGACAAGCCCCGATGGCTTTGGCTTTGTATTTGGGTTTGGTGGATGAATCCAATACGGATATTGTATTAAAAGGACTCCTTGATGCGATAGCAAATAAGGGAGGGCACATAGACGCTGGGGTAGTAGGGACGAAAGCGGTGATAAATGTCTTGCTTGAAAAGGGAGAACATAGGGTGCTGTACGAAATGGCCAACAAGAGGGAGTTTCCCGGTTGGGGGTATTGGGTAGACGAACTTGGGGCCAACACCATGTTTCAAAACTGGGATGGATCCCAATCCAGAAACCACATCATGTTTGGTTCTATTGGAGATTATTTTTATAAAGGCTTAGCGGGTATCCTGATCGAAGAATCGGAGCCTGGATTTGGTAAGATTGTTATTCGACCGGACATGGAAAACGATATCACTTGGGTGGAGGCTTATCACGAATCCCCTTATGGAAAGATTGGGTCTAAATGGCAAAAGTCTGAGGAAAGCAGCATTTTAGAAATTGAGATACCTGGCAACACAAAGGCAGAAATATGGATAAAGCCCAAGTTTTCTAACAGTATCCGGCTCAACGGCAAGGAAGTAAAGGAGACCAGGGAGTCGGGGGATTATAAGGTAATTGAAGTGGAAGCGGGTATGTTTAAGGTGGAGTTTTAAAGGTTATTGAAATATTTGATCTGTTCGTTGAGCTGTTTAAAATCCAATTGTCCTTTGGAAAGCTTGAGGTGGGAGGTGATCGCCAGTGCTTTTTTTAGTCGGGAATCGCTGTTTTTCACCCGGGTGACAATATAGATCAAACTTCGCTGCTTGCCTTTGGTGAGAGAAT
>PXCO01000194.1 GCA_003565295.1 Cyclobacteriaceae bacterium | reverse complement strand
TGATAGGCTTCTGTATCTGTTAATTCTGCCCCAGCATCCCCTCTTGGGGAAGGAAGTACAGAAAGATCCAGTTCTGTGATCATCACGGAAACCCCCAAATCGGCAAAGGCCTCTATACTTTTTTCAAATTCCTCCAAAGAAGGGTGACCCATGCCCACATGCCCCTGCATGCCAATGGCATCTATCTTGATCCCTTTGTCCTGCATACCTTTTACCATCTTGACCACTCCTTCCCTTTTGCCGGGATTTGCCATGGAATAGTCATTATAGTACAACTCTGCATCAGGATCGGCTTTGTGGGCCATTTGGAAAGCCAAGTGGATGAACTCTTCACCCAGGATTTGATAAAATTTGCTCTCCCTGTAGGATCCATCGTCCAAAACTGCCTCATTGACCACATCCCAGCCATGCACCCTTCCTTTATACCTTCCTACCACAGTTTTGATATGGGTCTCCATTCTTTCCTTCAGCACCTCCTTAGATACATCATTGCCATTCTCATCTGTAAAAAACCATTTAGGAGCTTGCGAATGCCAGATAAGGGTATGGCCAATGATATGCATTCCATGTTTTTCTCCGAATTCCACAAATTGATCAGACATGTCAAATTGAAAATCCCCTTCGTTGGGCTGCATGGGGCCGCTTTTCATGACGTTTTCTGCTACGATGGAGTTGAAGTGGGTCTTTATCAATTCCAGCCCATTTTCGTCTCTTCCCGTAATTTGACGGCCATTCATGGCTGTACCAATATGGAATTTACCTTCAAAAAGGTCCTTGAGAAAAGGGGATTCTGCTTTCGGATTATTTGGTGGCAGGTTTTCTATCATACATCCCATGCCCACTATTAAGGCAGTTGCCATAAATACTGTGCTTAAGGGTTTTTTCACAAGTTTTCGGATTTTAGCAATTTTCATTACAATAGGTTTTATAGGTTGATAATGAGGATAAAATAATCGAATTAGGCACTTAATAAATTCTTTATATGGATAAGGTGGCTTTACCAGGATCCTATTCATCAGATTCTCAAAGATTCCTTCCTTCATTTTTTGGCGGTTGAACCTGTAGGTATACTCATTGATGTAGGGCTGTAGGTTCATGACCGAATGGTGAGTACCCCTTAAACCTACTTTGAACATCATGATCACCCAGTGCATATGTTTGAAGTTCTCACCTTTCTTTCCCGATTTTTCTCGAGACAGCTTCGGAAAGTGGACTTCCATGCCGTTATAACCGCTCCAAAAGTCAGTCTTGACCTCCGTATCGCTGTTAATGTGATCCTTCATAAATCTCCCCAGATTTACCCTGGAGGCGGTTTCTATCACCCTTCCTTACCAGCAGGAAACATCTTTTGCACCCCTTTCTATGCCCACCACCATGATTTTCTTTTTCCCCTCGTTTCTTCCGGTCGTTCTTGCCTCCTACATAGGATTCGGCTACTTCTACCTTTCCCACCGGCACTACAGTTACTGTTGAAGGATGTCCAGCTGTTGGTCTTGGGGTAGAACTGCAGACTGGGCGTTTTTTCATCGTGCCAGGGGCAGTGCAGCCGATGGTTCTTGTCGGGTTTTAATCCGTAGTAGTCAAGTACCTGGGATAGCGCAAGCCGGGATTTGATCTCCCGGATGTCCATAACAAAAATCTTTAATTTTTTTAATGTGTATAATCAGACACAAATCTATAAAGTCATCCCTATACCCAAAACAACTTTCCTCTTTTTTTTATGCATCTTTTTACCGTATTTTTGGGTTATCAATGCATGATCATCCATTTAAAGGTGTAATCATGACTAAAATAAGTGACAGGATAGCGCAGCTACGCAAGCAAAACGGCTGGTCGCAAGCAGAACTGGCCAAAAAAATCGGAGCTTCAAGAGAGGCTATTGGCAAGTATGAACGCAACGAAGCCCTACCCTCGGTAGAAACGGCAAAAAAAATCGCCGATGCATTTAGCGTATCGGTGGATTACCTTGTTGACGAAACTGCCCGGCCTACTTTTGATAAACTCACCGTGAGAAGACTTCAGGATATTGAAGCACTTGCACCGGAAGACAGAGGCCACTTGATGGCCTTGATGGATGCATTTCTAAGGGATGCCAAAACAAAAATAGCTTACGCTTCGTAAAATTGACGACATGAACAACACTATAATTATCCATACCGAAACAAAAGAACAGGAAAATGCCCTGAAAGCTTTTGCCAAAGCCCTCAAAATCAAGTTTGAGGTGGCAAAAGGAAGTCCGTACAACCCTGATTTCGTGGCCAAGATTAAAAAGAGCGAGCAGGAATTTGAAGAAGGCAGCTTTACCAGGATTGAAAAGAAAGACCTGAAAAGCTTCCTTGGCATAGAATGACCTACCAACTGGAATTCTCCGGACAGGCCAACAAAGACATTGATTTCCACAAAAAACCGGCAACAAGGCCTTGCTCAAAAAGCTCTTCCAACTCCTGGAAGAACTGACCGAGCACCCCACTTCAGGCACCGGTAAACCGGAACAGCTAAAGCACAACCTCGCAGGCTACTGGTCAAGAAGGATCAACCAGGAGCATAGGCTAGTTTACAAAATCATTGAAAATCAAACCGTACGGATTTATTCTGCCAAGGGCCACTACTGATGATGAATGCACTGCAATTACAAGATACGCCTGGCCATATCTTCAAAAAGACAAGGGCAAATCCGGCTGTGCTAGGGTAATCACCTTGTTGAAAGTGGTCAAGGAAAAGATCTACCTCGTATCCTTCTACGAAAAAGGACAGCTCGACAACCAGGCCAAAGACTAAATCATCGAGCTGCTGAAAAATGGTTGGTTGCTAATAAAAGCCATGACGAAGGACTCTAATCAATAGGGTGAATAAAGAGTGTTTTGAGCGTGTTATGTCAAGTATCATAAAAAAACACTTTATGCACCACTAAATCCATTCTCTTTTCTATGATACCTCTTTCTGTGTATCTAACTTTGACCGCAGTATTTTCACTAAGCTTAGAAATAGACTTTAACATGATTTCGATATGTTCTTTTTCTAGTTCTTCAATTTTTCGGTTAGAGTATTTTGAACAGAAATCCTCTATGGTAAACGGTTCACATTCTTTAACCCAGCCATATACAGATTTTATCTTTGGATCAATTAGATCTGAAAAAACGTGGTCGATATTCTCACGCATTTTTAATATCTTCTTTGGAACAATTGTCAGAAGATGCCCATCTTCAACATCACATTTTGAATCTGGATAAAATTTACCAACAAGAACTTTGTTAAATGATTACATTCTTTGCTATCTAGGTCTATACCCGAATAAACGATGATAAGTTCTGTGCATTTTAATATCAATTAATTTCATATTGCTTGGTAAATCTGCACCACCTCTAAATAAAGGGATTCTGTGATGAACCTGATGTCTTGGTGGAACTCTTCCCTTCGTCAACCACTGGTTCATCCATTTCTGGGATTTCTCGGATTTGGCTAACTCCTTCAAATATTTCACTTTTAGGTAGGAGCTCTTTGCAGAACCAAGTTTTCCTGCACCAGTAAACTGCGAATATGTCAAAGGAAAGTAACTCCAGTTGTTCTACCCATATCGGTTTTAAGAGGGAAGTCCAGCTTGCCGGTTGAAAACACAATGGATGGTTTGGCGAAAAAACCAAATTAATAATATTTGCTAGATTATTATTTTTGATCTATATAATTTATTTTCATTTTTCCCAAGGTAATTAGGTTGAGATATTTCCCCATTTAAAAAGGATATTGCTTCTTTTATGTTTAATTTGTTGATGGGATAATTAATTTCAGGTGTGGAAAAAGGAAAAATTGCTTTTTCATGAATATCTTCCGGAAATTCATATCCTGACATTTCTATCCAATTTAGTAAATATTCTAAATCCCATTCCCCAAGGGTGCTTTCAAGATAGAGTTCAAAAATAACTACTAGGATTTGTTTGTCAAAACGTTTCCCATCCTCCCCAAGATCTGAGTAAATACTAGTGGTATCCTTTCCACTTTCTCTTCCATGGATATATTCCTTAATCTCTTCGTAGAATTCATCATTATCAAAAAAAGACCTTTTTTCAACACTAATGTAAAAATTTTCACTTCGCATTATCTTATATATCTTGGTTGACCTAATATTTTTGGATGATAAGGAGCTCTATGATAAAATCTTCCATCAATTTTGTGGGAATTTTTAAACATTCGAATCAATTTCCCCTTACTATTAATAATCTTAGTGTATTCAGCCCTTGCCTGTCCAGGAAGATTACCTGCCTTAACAATCTTCGTGTATTCATGATATTTTCCTCCTATACTTCTTGTATATTGATATCCTTTGCCAACATTACCCACCCCTCCACCAGGCATTAAGGGAATATCCCCACCCACAAACTGCGAATGTGTCAAGGGAAAATAACTCCCGTCGCTCTCTCGGTACCAGTTTACCTCAGGTGAATCCCCGGCAAAGAAATTGGAGACGTTGTCGATAATTCCGTTGTAGAATCCCTGAAAGGCCACCGCCCTGGCAACCGGGTTCAGGAAAGTCCCCGTCTGTCCCCACCAGGAGGCATAGTTCCCCGCCGCCATATCGGTATAGGTAACTGAGGGAAGATCTATGAAACCGGAGGAAGGGCCCAAAAGGCTGTTGTCGATCCCGGTTCTTTTAAGGCTTAACGGGTTTGAGTTTTTAAAGGCATTTCCCGTTAAGGCCGCTCCTCCCAAAGCGGTAGCCCATTCTATCGGGTTACGGGGCATTCCTCCGTTAAGTAGTGTCCCTGAAAAAGAACCCAGGGCACCTCCCACAAAATTGGAAGCCTGCACGCCCATACCGGCGGCATGAAGACCTGCTGAAAAACCCAGCCCGGCCCCTGCCGTCAGCCCGCCGATAGCGGCACCTTTGCCCACCTGACCAGCAAACTGACCCCAGTCCCAGGACTGGCCCGTGATTGCTGTGTTAGCCGCATAGCTTGCTGCACTTACTCCGGCACCAATAGCAGCAGCTTTCAATGCGATTCCGGCAATAGCCAGAAAAGCAATCTCCCCGTCCGGGTCCACCATCATCACCGGATTATTCCCCATGCCTGTATATGGAGAAGCAAACTGATCCTGCGCGTCTACGCCAAACCACCTCCCCAGCGCAGCATCATACTGCCTAGCATGAAAGTCATACCATCCCGTTAGCTCCTCATACCCACCCTGCAACCCGGCCTCTCGCTAAAACAGTCCCAACGGACTGTTTCTTGACGCTCGATCCTCCTGGAAAAGGTCCAAGGTCTCCTTTTCACCCTGCCTCACAAAGTTCCGGGATATTAGCCCATACGGATAAGGACAAAGACGAGAGTCTTTGGGCCAGGGTGTGCGGCTGCGTCTGCTGGACGATGTAGCTTTCCAGGTTCAGGATGGTGAAATCGTCAAAGAAGGCTTCTCCTCCTTCGGCCCCATCATTGGACAGGCCTGTCCTGACCTAAGTCAGGGTAAATATAGAAATATCCCGGCTCTTCTGCCAGCCCCCCGCAACCTGGCCCCTCGCTAAAACAGTCCCAACGGACTGTTTCTTTACGCTCGGTCCTAATATAATCTTTCATGTTCTCTAT
>PXCO01000368.1 GCA_003565295.1 Cyclobacteriaceae bacterium | reverse complement strand
TACAATGCTCAGCTCAATGATAAATCCCAAAGCATCATAGGCTTTCAGTCCTCATATATGGACAATGAATATGGAGGGTTTGAGTTTCTCCTCCCCCGCTTTAACACATGGCAAGGTGGTGCCTTTTATTTTCACGAACACCGCTGGAAAGAAAACTTCATCATTAATGGAGGATTACGGCTGGATGCTGCCAGACACCGTATCCAAGAACACTTACAGCCCCTGTATGAAAGATTGGAACCTACCGGGGAGTATGATCAAAGAAACCCAGATGTAGACCGGTCCTTTGTGAACATGAGTGGATCCGCAGGGCTCTCTTGGATCATTGATGATCACCATAATTTAAAGTTTAATCTGGGAAGCAGTTATCGCATCCCAACTGCCATAGAGCTAGCCACGAATGGGATACACCACGGTAATTTCAGACATGAAGTGGGCAACCCCAGCCTGGGTAGCGAAAGAAGTTATCAGGCGGACTTGAACTACAGTTATTCCAAACCGACCTTTCTATTGGGAGTCAGCCCTTTCTGGGGCTATTTTGATGACTATATCTACCTGGCCCCTATGGGAAGGTTCTCTCCCATACCGGGTGCCAGCACCATGTGGGAATACCGGCAGCACAACGCCATTTTCACAGGGGGTGAAATAAAAACTGAATGGGTACCCATCAAAAATCTGCATATTAGCCTTGCTGGGGAATACATTTATAATTATAACCTGGATACTGGACTCCCTCTGCCCCTCACTCCCCCATTAAGTCTATTAACCGGAATGGAATATAAAATCCCCAGCCTGGGTGTCCACATTAAAAACGGCTACCTATACGTGGAATATAGACATGCTTCCGCCCAACAAAGGGTGGACAGAAATGAAAGGACAACCCCGGGTTTTGACTTATTGGAGGCAGGAATAGGATGGGAAACACTGCTCGGCAATCAGCCCATTTTGATTCAACTGAGTGGCCAAAACCTTACCAATGCTTTTTATTTTAACCACCTTAGCCGGTACAGATTGCTTAATTTACCCGAACAGGGCAGAAATATAAATCTAAGCTTAAAAATCCCCATTCAGATAAAAAAATAATTTTTGAGTGAAAATGGTTAGGTGGTTTAATCTTGATGTTTTAATATTGCAACATATTTGCATTTGCAACCATTTTAAATTTAACATACCATGAAAAAAACCTTTCTATACTCCTTACTTGGGTTAGCCATAGTATTGGGTGCGTGTGAAACCGATGATGATCCCATAAGGGACCTGGAAGCCCCTGTCATAGGACCTGCTGATGGTAGGGATGCCATAAGACCAGAGAATGAGGAGGTAAGGGCTGCCACTACAGACCATATGCATGTCCGGTTTGGTGTAGATGATCCCTCAGGGATTGCGCAGATTAGAGTAGATATACATAATAGTTTTGATGGCCATGCCCATGGAAGGGTAATGACGGATTTTGAACCTTTGAATGTGGATGATGTTTATTCTCCCAATGCCAGCAGCCCTGATTTTAGGTTCCCCGAAGGAGCCACCAGGGTAAGCGTGGATGGGCCAGGCACCGATATATACTGGGGTGGGCCTTCCTCCAGAGTTCAGGGAGAGGTCTTGGCCGGGCCCTATGATTTTGTCATCCAGGCTATTGATATCCATGGTAATCAAACCAGCTTTGCGGATGGCTCCAATTACTTTGTTCGCTTCCATATCAGAAGACCTTATGCTCCTGTAGTGGAAGTTACCAATCTGCATGACGGTGAGATCGAGGGCGAAGCTGGAGAACCTCTACAGATTGAAGGTACTATAGGTAAAGGAGATCATGAGTTGAGTTCTGATATCTCATTCGTCTGGGTAAGACTTGCCGATGAACATGAAGATGAAGGACATAACCATAGGGTATTGGACGAATACTATTACGAGAAAACCTGGGGAGCTTCCACTTGGCGAAGTGGGATGAGCGGAGAAGATTTACCTGACTCCCAATCCTTAAACTTGGCAGATGTTTTTACCGGAGAAAATGCCATTATCCCTCCTCATGGGGCCGATCATTTAGACCTAATTATCTGGGTAGAAGATCAAAGCGGGAATATTACTGAGATGACCTATGAAGTGCATATCGATTAAATGATTCAGGTATCGTAGGTTACACCATAAAAAAGAGGCTGAAATTCAGCCTCTTTTTTAGTTATTGGGAGAGTAAATATAAAACAAGGGTATATTATGATTACCTATTCACAAGGTTGTTAATAGGGTGCTTAAATCAATTTAAAAGATCTGTCAAATTTCCCAGCCCCAACTTCACTTTTTCAAGCCAGCATTTCAAGTCTAATTGGTTATCTTCTAGCTTATATGAAACTTTTTCCACATTCACATAAGCTTCATATCCAAAGGCATCAGATAAGGTAGTATTACCTATACTTTCTTGGTCAATGATCAAAAAGAAAGCCAGGCACAGCATGAATCTATTAAAGACCTTCATAGGTAATTTTGTTTAACAAATAAATAACATATGTTAAACAAAATTGTTTAAATTAAATTATCTCGCGGGAAAATAGGGTGTACACAAGGTGATTCTATCAGCGTCAAAACCTTCAACGGTATTTGGGTTAGACCCAACATTACCAGTAGCCAGAATTACTGCGTAGTCTGGACCTTCATCTGCCAAATGAATCTTGATATGCCCATCAAATGTCTTCAATGCTTCAAAGTCCAAATTATCCCCATTCGAAAGTTGCCCTAATATTGTCTTACTATTTAGGGTCTTGATGTCCACCGGATTCAGCAAATAAGCCACATCTGCACTTTCTGCATCATAAGAACCAAAGTGCAAATGACTGGTAAAAAAGTAGGGATCATTAGAGCTTGGTCCTTGTAATTCGATTTCTACTTCCACATCTCCGGATATTAATTCTCTAAACGTGGCCACCCCTCTGTATTCAAAATCGCTGGATTGGAAGAGATCATAACTTGCGCTGTTACCTGTATATAGAGATTCGTCTTCCTCTTGTTGACATGCCCACAGGCCTAACATTACCAACAAGATAAGGTAATTTACATTTTTCATTACGTAGTTTGTCATATGTGGTCGAAAATATAAACGAAGTACACGCTATTAAGTTATTCCAGTATTGCATGATTATTGTCAGCAAAAGCGAAAGCATTTCTCATGAGGCAATTCACTGAATTATTTCTTCAGCTAGATCAAACCAATAAGACTAAAGATAAGACTGAATTTCTTAAGGCCTATTTTTTGGAGGCACCTGATGAGGATAAACTTTGGGCATTGGCCCTTTTTACCCATAAGCGCCCCAAAAGAAACGTAAAAACCGCCCAATTACGGGAATGGTGCAGGGAGGTATCGGGAGTTGCCGAATGGATGTTTGAAGAATGTTACCATACCGTTGGAGACCTGGCAGAAACCATTTCCTTGCTCTTGCCAAAAACACAGATAGGCAGTGACCAATCACTTTCCGCTGTTATTCAATTGCTACTGGACATGAAAAATCTAAGCGATGAAGAGAAAAAAGCTGTCATTATAGGACAATGGCGGAAACTCAATCAGGAGGGGAGATTTGTTTTTAACAAGTTAATTACCGGGGGGTTCAGGGTGGGGGTAAGCCAAAACCTGATCACACAGGCCATCGCTGATGCATATGGCATGGAAAAGACCGAAATAGCCCATAGGATTATGGGAAATTGGAGTCCTATACATACTACTTTTCAACGCCTCATCCTATCCGAAAGTCAAGAGGATGATTTGTCCCGCCCCTACCCATTTTGCCTGGCACATCCCTTAGAGAGTGAAATTGAAATGTTGGGCAAGCCCGAAGATTGGTTGATTGAGTGGAAATGGGACGGCATTAGGGGGCAATTGATACAAAGAGCAGGAGAAGTTTATATATGGTCCAGGGGTGAGGAACTCATCACCGACAGATTCCCGGAGCTTGCTGATGCAGCGCTCAGCCTACCGGCAGGGACCGTGTTAGATGGAGAAATACTGCCATTCAAGGACGGAACGCCCCTACCCTTTGGCTTGCTTCAAACCCGCATAGGCAGAAAAAACTTAACCAAAAAAATCTTGATGGATGCCCCTGTGGTATTCATCATGTATGACCTTTTGGAGTGGAAAGGTAAGGATCACAGAAATTTGCCTATGACCCAGCGCAGAAAAATATTGGAATCCCTGAAAAGCACACATGACCTTTTAAAGGTTTCCGAACCACTACATGCTCAATCTTGGAGAGAACTTGCTTTGCACAGGGAAAATAGCAGGGAAAGAAAAGCGGAAGGGCTAATGGTAAAAAATAAAAAAAGCCCGTACGAGGCGGGCCGTAAAAGGGGTAATTGGTGGAAATGGAAAATAGATCCCCTCACTGTAGACGGTGTGATGCTTTATGCGCAAAAAGGGCATGGAAGAAGGGCCGACCTCTACACTGATTATACATTGGCAGTATGGAAACAGGATCAACTTATCCCTTTTACAAAGGCATATTCAGGCCTCACCGACAAAGAGATCAGGGAAGTGGATCGTTTTGTTAAAAAACACACTCAAGAGCGTTTTGGCCCAGTCAGAACTGTAAAACCTGAATTGGTGTTTGAAATTGCCTTTGAAGGAATACAGGAAAGCCCAAGGCATAAATCTGGCATAGCCTTACGCTTCCCGCGGATACTGAGATGGCGAAGGGACAAAAAACCCGAGGATGCCAATTCCCTGGAAGACCTGCAAGCCTTACTTCAGCTGTATGGAAAATAACGATCATCCACTAATCGAAATAGCGGAATCATGGTTTAGGGAAAAGGGTTGGACACCATTTGATTTCCAATATGACACCTGGAAAGCTTACCTAAGCGGTAGGAGCGGAATATTGAACGCGCCTACGGGTAGCGGAAAGACGCTGGCCTTATGGTTTCCAGGCCTTCTGGAATACATAAGAAAAAACCCAGAAACATGGAAAACACCCCGCAAAAACGGGTTAAAGATCCTATGGGTCACACCTTTAAGAGCTTTGGCCAAGGACATCCATCAAGCCATGCAGCAGGTATGTGATGAAATAGATCTGCCCTGGCGCATTGCCTTAAGAAATGGTGACACCCCTTCATCAGAGCGGCAAAGACAGAAAAGGAACATGCCGGAATGCCTGGTCACCACACCGGAAAGCTTGCATTTGCTTCTTTCCCAAAAAGATAGCACTGCCTTGTTTAGCAATCTAGAATCTGTAATAATAGATGAATGGCATGAGTTGTTAAGCAATAAAAGAGGGGTGCAAGTACAACTTGCCCTGGCTTGGCTACATAAATTAGCTCTAAACCCCTTAAAAATTTGGGGGATATCTGCGACGATCGGCAATATGGACCAGGCCCACGAGGTATTGCTAGGTCCTAAGACTCCCCTGAACATAATCCGTTCAAATATTTCAAAGGAGATTATCATCAGTTCCATTCTTCCCCATGAAGTTGAAAAGTACCCTTGGGCAGGGCACCTGGGCATTAAGTTATTGCCTCAGATCATTCCCATAATTGAGAATAGCCAATCCACCCTGCTTTTCACCAATACCCGTTCACAGACGGAAATATGGTATCAAAAAATCCTGGAAAAAAGACCAGACT
>PXCO01000369.1 GCA_003565295.1 Cyclobacteriaceae bacterium | reverse complement strand
GCCCTTGTCCGGCTCACTGATAAAAAGAAAATCTCCATAAATATAGATTTTACCGGGGCTGTCCAGGGGTTTTCCCGGTTCGATCACAATTTCCGCATTTCTGAAGGTGTTCACCTCAAGGAACACAGGTACCTGTGTCTGATAAGTATAAGTGGTTACCACCTCGTCCTCGCAGGAGGAAAGGATGGTGAGCATAAAGAGCCCGGCTATGATCCAGCGCAATCTTTGGGTAGACATTGATTCCATGGCAGATAAGGTGTTAAATTGGGAAGAAAAACATTTTTGATTTGCCTTGCTCTGCCATGACGCAAAAGATCTGCTTAGTGCTACAGGTATAGGGTGAAAATTTAAATTTTTTTTTCTGAATTCTTCAAATTACCATTTAAGAGGTAATAGTAGGCATGTTTTCCAAAGTAAGTTAGGGCAGATAGATTGGGTTTTATTAGGAAAAGCCAACCTCCATTATCCATACAGGGAATTTGGGGTTGGCTTTAGCAAAGGTGCTACTTTAAGTTACGGCCGGATAATGGTACCGTCATGTTTTCTAACTGTCCAATTGGAACGGGTGTGCATGGGGTATTTGGCGGCAAGTTTCTCGTCTATGTCCACGCCAAGACCGGGGACTTCGTTCACATACATGTATCCGTCCTTCATAGTAGGGGAACCCGGGAATATCTCACGTGACAAATCGGAGATCCTCGCGGCTTCCTGGATACCAAAATTCCATACTGCAAAGTCTATATGGGCATTGGCCGCATGTCCCACTGGGGAGACGTCGCCTGGTCCATGCCACGCGGTTTTGATCCCATAAAACTCCCCAAGCCGCGCAACCTTCATGGCAGGGGTTATCCCCCCTATCTGGGATATATGGATTCGGATATAATCAAAGAGTCGGTTGACCATAGGTTCTTTGAACTCATTGATATTGTTGAAAAGCTCACCCATGGATATGGGCACAGAGGTGATTTTCCTCAATTCCTTAAACCACTCCATTTGTTCCGGGGAAAACGGGTCTTCAATAAAAAATGGACGGTACGGTTCTGTGCTTTTCACGACATTTATGGCGTCAATGGGATCCAGGCGTTCATGAATGTCGTGCAATAGCTCGATTTCTTCCCCACATTGTTCCCTTACCACTTCAAAGAGCTTAGGTACCGAACGCATATACCTGCCTTGATCCATATATTGGTCCGTTTCCCTTCCAAAACCCGCCTTTTTGAAGTCGGGCTCCCCGGAAATGCCTGCTCCTCCATAGCCCCCCTGCTGAATCCGGATATACTTAAAACCCTCTTCCATGTATTTGGTCACATTGTCTGCGGCTTCCTCCGGTGTGTTTCCGCTGGCATGGGAATAGCAGGGTATGGCAAATCGGCATTTCCCTCCCAGTAATTGGTAAACAGGCATATTTGCACGTTTACCTTTGATGTCCCATAGTGCCTGGTCAAGACCGCTTATGGCATTGTTCAGTACAGGGCCATTTCTCCAATAGGAACTAACGAAACAAGACTGCCACATATCTTCTATGTTGTCTACATCTTTTCCCACACAGAAATCCTGGAGGTACTTTTCTACAGCAGTGATCACGGCAAAGGCCCTTTGGGTAAAGGTGGCGCATCCCAGGCCATACAAACCGGGTTCGGATGTTTCTACCTTCACCACGATGAGGTTGGATCCGCTTGGAGCTGTCCCTATGGCTTTTACATTGGTGATTTTAAGGGGTGGAAGTCCGTTCAGATAGGCAGGCGTGGCCCTTTCCTCTTTGGCCTGGACCTGCTGTCCTGGGTACAGGCCCAGCATTCCTGCCATGGAACCTAATCCTAATCCCTTTAGAACATTTCTTCTGGCATTGGTGATTCTGTTTTTCATTTTGGGGTATGTTAAATGTTAATAGATGAATGTAGGCTTATTTTATCCAAAATGCTAAAAAAAATTCACATCACAGTGCGCGCTTTTTACCAATGGTCAAATGTCAGGGTTTGGAGCAGGATGAAAAGCTGAGCAATAGGGGCTAGGTTGCCTTACTCAGCTTCTTGGGTTTGTTGGGTTTGTTTTTCATAAAGTTCGGCATAGGTTCCTTTCATTGCCAGTAAGGATTCGTGGCTTCCTTGCTCTATAAGCTCTCCATCGTCTAAGACCAGGATCACATCGGCCAACTTTGCGGATGAAACCCTATGGGAGATGATGAGAGAAGTTCTGCCTTTCATGATTTTGCTCAGGGCATTGAGTATGGCATTCTCGGTTTTGGTGTCCACTGCCGAGAGACAATCATCCAAGAGAAGGATGGCAGGGGACTTGGCCACTGCTCTGGCAATGCTTACCCGCTGTTTTTGTCCCCCAGAAAGGGTAATACCCCTTTCTCCCAGCCGGGTTTGGAAGCTTTTTGGGAATTCTACGATATTCTGATAAACATCCGCATCCCTGGCGGCTTGATGGATGATGTTCTCAGCCGGCTCCCGCTCGTCTAGCCCAAAGCCTATATTATTAAAGATGGTGTCGCTGAACAGAAACACGTCTTGGGGAACGTATCCTATTTGCTTCCTTAAATCTGCGATTTTATATTCTTTGATATTTCTGCTGTCTATAAAAATCTCCCCATCCGTAGGGTCGTACATGCGCATCAGCAAATTTGCAATGGTGGATTTGCCGGACCCAGTGGTGCCAATTAGGGCTAAGGATTGTCCTGATTTTACCTCAAAACTAACGTTCTTCAATGCCTTTATCCCCGAGTCGGGGTAGGTAAAAGAAAGGTTTTGTACACGGATATCTCCCTTGATGGGGACTTTTAGGTTGGAAGTACTCACAATGTTGTTTTCTTCATCCAAAAACTCATTGATACGGGTTTGGGAGGCCGCTGCCCTTTGAATGATACTGGTCACCCAACCCAAGGAGGTAACCGGCCAGGTAAGCATATTTACGTAGAGAATAAACTCTGCAATGACCCCATAGCCTATCGCCCCCTCAATCACCTGGTTGCCTCCCACAAATACCACGATGATGGTGCTCAGACCTATCAATCCCAGGATTAAGGGGTAAAAAAGAGACTCCACCTTAGTGAGCCTTATGGACTTCACCTTATAGTCCTCACTGGCCTTGGCAAAGTCATTGACACTGTCTTTTTCTCTTACGAATGCTTTTATAACACGTATACCTGAAAAGGCTTCCTGTACGAAAGTGCTCAACCCAGAGAGGCTGCGCTGAATTTTTTCAGAACGCTCGTTGATCATATTATTAACATAATAGATGCTGAGGGATAGTATGGGCAAGGGCAGCAGTGACCATAAGGTCAGTG
Organism: Cyclobacteriaceae bacterium; assembly: GCA_003565295.1. Taxonomy (GTDB): domain Bacteria; phylum Bacteroidota; class Bacteroidia; order Cytophagales; family Cyclobacteriaceae; genus Pleomorphovibrio. The sequence goes on along the minus strand of PXCO01000369.1, from coordinate 55,333 downwards.
TCACATTGATGGAGAGCATGTAGGCGATCACCATGGGGAAAAGTGTGATGAGGTTGATGCCGTACATGAGCGCCGGGCCCAGGTACATCCGGGTTCTACTGACGTCCTCCGAGATCCTGGCCATAAGATCCCCGGTACTGTTTCTGCGATAAAAACTGAGGGGCAAATGTTGATATTTTTGATATATCTCGTTTTTAAGGTCATACTCTATAAGCCTGGACATGGCAATGATGGTTTGGCGGATAAGAAACAGGAAAAACCCCCTCAACAAGGCCATGCCCAAAATTAAACTCCCAAAAACAAAGATGAAGCTTAAGAAAACCTTACGCCCCTCCCCGTCTAAAGGAGTCCCATCAAGCAATTGATAAAAACTGAAGCTTTCCACCACATAATCGATGGCAATCCGCACCAATTGGGCGGGGATGATGACAAAAAAATTGGAAATAATGGTAAAAATTATCCCAAGCAATAGGTAATGCTTGTATTTATATAGGTACTTATTAAGTCTGAATAGAGGCTTCACGAAATTTTCAGCTAAATTTTATCTATAAAGTTTTAGGATATATCAAATGAATCGTTAGTATTGCAGGTAATATCTATTAAATTTTGTCAAATACAATAATAAGACTAACCCAAATATAACACAATCTAAACTACTTAGTTCACATGGCGACGATTAAAGCGGCAGAAAAAATCAAGGAAGGCTCCATATTCGGCCAGATCAGTGCCTTAGGGCATGAGCAATTAGTAATTTGCTATGATGAGCCCACAGGCCTAAAGGCCATTATTGGGATTCACAATACCGTACTTGGCCCTGCACTTGGGGGTACTCGGCTGTGGGCCTATACCAGTGAAGAGGAAGCCATTACCGATGTGCTGAGGTTATCACGTGGCATGACCTTTAAGGCAGCCATTTCAGGTCTTAATATAGGCGGTGGCAAGGCGGTCCTGATGGGTGATCCCAAAATGAAAACCGAAGCCTACCTGAGGAGGTTGGGCAGGTTTATACAAAGCCTTGGTGGGCGCTATGTGACGGCAGAGGATGTGAACATGAGCACCCGTGACATGGAGTTAATTGGTATGGAAACTTCCTACGTGACAGGACTTCCGGAGATTAAAGGTGGTGGAGGGGATCCCTCACCCGTGACAGCCTACGGTACCTATCTGGGCATGAAGGCTGCCGCAAAAAAGGCTTATGGCAGTGATGTATTGGAAGGCAAACGTATAGTAGTGCAAGGAATAGGGCAGGTTGGTACCCACTTAGTATCCCACCTGATGAAGGAGGGGGCGCAGGTGTTCATCACCGATATTTTTGAGGACAAGCTATATGAAGTGGCCAAGAAAACCGGTGCACAGGTGATCCAGCCGGAAGCAGTATATGATTTCAATATGGATATATATGCTCCATGTGCTTTGGGAGCCACCCTTAACGAACGCTCTATACCCCAGCTGAAATGCGACATTGTGGCAGGTGGAGCTAATAATCAATTGAAGGATGAAGATGTTCACGGTCAGATGTTATTGGATAGGGGGATTGTCTATGCCCCGGATTTTCTGATCAATGCCGGAGGGTTGATCAATGTTTATACAGAGTATCTGGGAGATTATAAAAAGGAGTTGGCATTTCAGCGAACGGAGGGGATCTACGACACCTGTATGGAAGTCCTTAGCTTATCCCAACAAGACCAAAGACCCCCGCAGGAAATCGCCATGGAAAAGGCCTGGGGCCGAATCGAGAGCATGGCTAAGGTAAAGCTGCCCTACGGCGTGTAATGCCTAGTTTAATAATATAGGGAATAGTCCGTTGAAATGGGGTTGGCGAAAGATTTGTCTTTTTCTTTCCCTTTCCATGCGGATAACCTTAACTTTGCGTTCTTTAATTTCAGATAATGCTAAACAGAAGAATCCTTAGAGTAAAAGCCTTTCAAACGGTATATGCCTTTCAACAATGTAAGGCTTCCAACCTTAACTTGGCCTACGATTGGATCAGGGCGCAGTTTCTGCCCGATTTGAACAGTATGGAGGTTCAGGACAAAGGCAAGCTAAAGGAGGAGGCAGAGCAATGTGTGAGGCTCTTTGATGCTCAACTTGAGGATAAGGGTGAGGGTGCCGGGGAATATTCTCCGAAAATCCGAAACACTGCAAAGGCGGCATTAGAACAATACCAAAAGCAAAACGACAAGGACCTGGACTTTCTGAGGACTAATATGGTGAGTGCGGCCGAGCGCCTACCTTCCTTGTATTTGTTGGCCATTGCCATATTGATCGGGTTTGGTGAGCATTTGGCTAAGGAGCTGGACAAAAGAAAGAAACTTGGGAATCAAGGTACAGGCGCTGCCGGGGAATCCAATCTGGCACAAAACCAGGTGTTACAATTCCTTAAGGAAAAAACCCCAATTGAACAGGAGTTTGTCCGGCATCATGTGTTCCGAGAGGAAATCGCCGATGAGGTCAGGCAGTGGTTTCGGGAATATGTCAGACCTCATGAGGATTACGCAGCATATGTCAAGATATCTGCTCCAAGTTGGGAGGAAGATATGGATATCCTCCAAAAGCTGCTAAAGAAGGTGGTGTTTAAAAACGATACCGTGCTGAGCTTTTTTCAGGAGCGGGACATCAACTGGGCAGAAAACCGTCCGGTAGTAAGAAGTTTGGCATTAAAAGTGCTTAAAAATCTTGATGGGGATGGAGTGCCCATAGAAGGATTTTTACCTGAGCTGGCGATAAACTGGGAGGATGACAAGGAATTTTTCCAAAATATCTTTAATTTGTCTGTTCGATCCGGAGATGAGTTTAGCGGGCTTATTGCGGATAAGGCGAAAAATTGGGATATTGAGCGGATTGCACTGACAGACAAAGTCATATTGACTATGGCTTTAACCGAAATGGTCAATTTTCCCAGTATACCGGTAAAAGTTACGATTAATGAGTTTATAGATATTTCCAAAACATACAGTACACCCAAGAGCAAACAGTTTGTGAACGGTCTGCTGGACGTGTTGGCCAAGGAGCTAACCGATTCCGGCAAAATCCGTAAAAGCGGTAGGGGACTGATAGATAACAAGTAAATAATTCAGCAACATGAACAACAAAGGAACTTCAATAATGGCATTTATGTTTGGCGCAGGTATAGGCGCCGTATTGGGGGTGCTTTTTGCACCGGATGCCGGAAATAATACCAGGGACAAGCTTACTTATCAGCTTACCAGATACAAAAGTGAACTCGAGGAGTTGGTAAGAGAGTTGATGAATGGCAGGGATTTGCCGGCCAACGAGGCCAGGTCGGAAGGCAACAAGGTCATCTCCGAGGCAAAAACCAAAGCTGAAAATCTCCTCAACGATGTAAATAAATTGATAGATCAGATCAACCAGGAAAATAATAATTGAAAGTATCATGATTAAAAACCTAAGTTTTGCTGTGCTTGCCGGATTGGTATTTACCATGGGCGTCGGGTGTAGCGAAAAAACAGACGAGAAGGATGAGCGGATTGCTGCTTTGGAGCAGAAAATCTCTCAGATGGAACAGAATCAGGTAGTGGCACCCTCCAACGCGCAAAGCGTGCAGGCTGCTGACCCCAGCACCGTTGGGGCATTTGATTTTGAAAGCACCGAATATGACTTTGGCACCATCAGCGAAGGAGAAGTGATAGAAAAGGTATTCGCTTTCAAAAACAGCGGTCAGGCGCCCCTGGTCATCTCAAATGTGCAGGCCTCCTGTGGATGCACCAGTCCGGAGTGGACAAAGACCCCTGTGAAACCAGGGGAGGAAGGGCTGATCAAAGTGGTCTTTAACTCCACCAATAAGTCGGGTGTGCAAAGCCCCACCGTTTCGGTGACGGCAAATACCTCACCTAATGTGACCCGCTTGAGATTGAAAGGAACAGTAAACCAAAAGACAGCGTCTGCAAGCAGGCCTGTGGAGGGACCCGTTAAGAAATAAAAAGCATGATAAATTTTATATTGCTACAGGCAGAAGGTGCAGGTTCTGGCATTATGGGACAGGTGTTTCTTTTTGGAAGTATCATTTTGATCATGTATTTTTTCATGATCCGCCCTCAACAGAAAAAACAAAAAGACACCAATAAGTTCATAGAGGAAATTAAGAAAGGAGATCAGGTGGTGACGGTAGGCGGTATCCATGGGAAAGTATATGCAGTGGAAGGAGACACAGTGATGCTCGAATTGGAAAAGGGAATGAAAATAAAGGTAGAGAAAACCGCCCTATCTTTGGAATACAGCAAGAAATTTAAAGAGACCAAATAGAATTAAGATTTTGAGCAATTTCCGAAGGTTTTTCAATAAACTAAAACCGGAGAAGTCCTCCAATATTAAAGTGGTAGTCCTGTGTGTATTCACGGCTACCACTTTTTGGGTTTTAAACGCGCTCAACAAGGAAGATTACAATACCGTGGTGAGTCAACCCATCAACATACAATACAACCGGGAGGAATTTCAAGCAGTGGAGGAATTGCCAGGTTACGTGCAAATTGAGATCAACGGCAACGGTTGGGATTTGCTCAGAAAATATTTCCAATTCAATGTGACGCCTTTCGTGATTCAGCTGGAGGATCCCTCCCGCAATGATTTTATTTTGACCCGTGACATTCGCCGGGAGCTTGCCGAGGTGATAGCCCCTACACAGTTGGTCAATATAGTACAAGACACCATCCATTATCAGATAGACAAAGTGGTGAGCCGGAAGATCAAAGTGATGGTGGACACTACTGAAAACACCCTGGAACGTAACTTCAGGTATGCCTCCCCCATAAAAATCGATCCTGAAACAGTGGCCGTAAAAGGGCCAATTTCCATCATTCAATCCCTAGAGGGACAGCTACTCTTAGAGCTGCCTGATGAAGGGATAAGTAATAATTATTCCAAGCTGCTTCCCCTGAGCATACCTAGGGACAAAAGAAACTTTCTAAGTTTGGAGGAAGAAACAGTGCAGATAGATTTTGAGGTGGTCGAGTTTAAGGAAGGAAGTGTTCGCCTAAACCTGCAAAGGAAATTTTTCCCTGCAAGGGTGAGTGTGGAACAAGAGGATATCAGTTCCGTGATGTTTTTTTACCTTGTGGATGAACGACATGAGGAGGAATTGGAAAAGTTGGACCTGCAAGCGGAGTTAAACTATCATAACAGAAACCGTGAAGATAGTACAGTCAGCGTTTCGCTCAATGTGATCCCAAAGTATTTGGAACCAAAGGCATTTGTACCCGAAAAGTTTAAGCTGATTTATGAATAAAGGAAAATCCTATAAAGTGGGGGTCACAGGAGGGATTGGCGCCGGAAAGACCACTGCTTCCAAGGTTTTCAGGGTGCTGGGGATTCCACTCTACAATGCGGATGATAGGGCAAAATGGTTGATGGCAAAGGATGAGGCATTGAAGCAGGCAATTTGTGCCGAATTTGGGGCGGAGGCTTATCATCAGAATGGAAGCCTTAACCGGGGCTTTCTCGCTTCCAAAGTATTTTCAGATCCCGTTCAAACGGATAAAATCAATGCCATTGTTCACCCAAGGGTAGGCGCAGATTTTAGGGAATGGTTTCAGCAACAGACCACTCCTTACGTGCTTAAGGAAGCAGCTTTGCTATTTGAGTCCGGCTCTTATAAGGAATTAGACAAGACCATCTTGGTCACCGCCCCGCTTTTTATCCGGGTGCAGAGAGTATTGAAAAGGGACCCTCATAGGACTGAGCAACAGGTGATGGACATAGTGGAGAAACAATGGGACGAGGGCAGAAAAAAAGAATTAGCTGATTATATATTGGATAACAGTGGTGAATCCTTATTATTGCCGCAAATCTTAACCGTTCACCAGCAGCTTTTAGCGGATTCCAAAGAAGGCAACCTTAGAAATCTTCCAAACTGATCTGATCCAGATAAAATTTCATTCGCGTATGACCTGGGTTTAGAAAGTCAATTTTATCGATTCGGTCATGTTTGTGATTATAAAAAACCTCCACATATTCCCTTCCGAGCAGGTACAGGTTTACTTTGTAGGCATAATAACGTATACCTACCACGAATGTGCCATCCGTATAGAGTTTGTTTATCTTTTTGTGCAAGGAAAGTTTTCTGAAATCTTCTTTACTCATTGTATCCCCTTGATATGCTTCTTTTGCTTTTGATTGATAACGGCTATTCTATGTTGTAAGGTATTACGGGTGTCCGAAAATCCGATTTCGGTAAGTCAATATATTTTTTAGGCCACTAAAATAAAAAATATTTTAGAATATGCCGAATTTGACACCTTACTGGCCATGATCTTATGGGTGGGAAATCCCACCAATAAATCAGGTAGGGATGTACCCTATTTTGAATTTTTCACGTTCATCATTAATATTGGAAAAATTTTATGGATTTGTTTTATGAAAAAACCGCATATTCCTGTCATTCTTATTTTCTTTTTAGGAATCAGCATCTTTTTTACTTCCTGTTCATCCTCCAGGAAAATACGAAATCAAAACATACAACAAGTGGTGAACACAGCTAAATCCTTTCACGGCACACCTTATCGCTACGGAGGGGTCAATCGCTCAGGCATGGATTGTTCTGCACTGGTGTACCTTTCCTTCCGAAGTGTGGGGGTGACCTTGCCCAGGACCACGGGTGAGCAGAGTAAGATTGGCAAAAAGGTGACTAAGCGAAAGTTGAAAAAGGGAGATGTGGTGTTTTTCGCCACTGGAAACCGGAGACGGAAAGTGACCCATGCAGGGATAGTGACCCAGCGATCGGGTGGAAATGTACAGTTCATCCATGCCTCCACTAGTCTGGGGGTAACCGAGGACAATGTCTTTTCTAACTATTGGTCCCGGCGATTTATCCGTGCCCGGAGGGTTTTTTAGCAGAGATACATTGGGGCCTAATAACCTTTCCAAATCTATATTTAAAAACGTGGATGAAAACGTATGCTTTGGTAAAAATTCCGGGTATGGTGCATTAATTATTAAAACATCCTTTGGTTTTAAGCATTATTAACTAATTTTGCATCCGCATAAGTATAGTTCCTTTTCAATTTAACAAACAACAATGGCGAATACTGGTAAGATAACCCAGGTAATTGGACCTGTGGTTGACATATCCTTTGAGGGAGGGATGTTGCCAAACATCCTTGATGCGCTTGAAATCACAAAAGAAAACGGTCAAAAAGTAGTCTTGGAAGTGCAGCAGCACCTGGGCGAAGACCGTGTAAGAACTATTGCCATGGATTCTACCGAGGGTATGGTAAGAGGAATGGAGGTCTTGGACCTCGGTGCCCCCATATCTGTACCCACGGGTGAAGGGATCAAAGGGAGACTTTTTAATGTGGTGGGGGAAGCCATTGACGGACTTCCGCAGCCGGAATCCGGAGCAAGACTCCCGATTCACCGGTCCGCTCCTAAATTTGAAGACTTGTCAACCTCCACGGAGGTACTTTATACCGGGATCAAGGTAATTGACCTGATTGAGCCCTATGCAAAGGGAGGAAAAATCGGCCTCTTTGGAGGTGCCGGTGTTGGAAAGACCGTATTGATCCAGGAATTGATCAACAACATTGCAAAAGCCTACGCAGGGCTTTCAGTATTTGCTGGTGTGGGCGAAAGGACCAGGGAGGGAAATGACCTTCTCAGGGAAATGATAGAATCAGGAATTGTAACCTATGGCGAGGACTTTGTCAATTCCTTGGAAGAGGAAGGAGGATGGGACTTGTCGAAAGTAGACTTGGAAAAGTTGGCAGATTCCAAGGCTACCTTCGTGTTTGGGCAGATGAACGAACCCCCTGGCGCAAGGGCGCGTGTAGCTCTTACCGGCCTTACCTTGGCAGAATATTACAGGGACGGAGAAGGTGAAGGAGCCGGTAAAGATATTCTGTTTTTTATCGATAATATTTTCCGGTTTACCCAGGCAGGTTCTGAAGTATCCGCCCTTTTGGGAAGGATGCCTTCTGCGGTGGGATACCAGCCTACCCTGGCTACCGAAATGGGGGCAATGCAGGAGAGAATTACCTCCACCAAAAACGGGTCCATCACCTCGGTACAGGCCGTATACGTTCCCGCCGATGACTTGACTGACCCCGCACCTGCCACCACCTTTGCCCACTTGGACGCCACTACCGTACTTTCCAGAAAGATTGCTGAATTGGGTATCTATCCTGCTGTGGATCCACTGGATTCCACTTCCAGGATTTTGGACCCCACTGTGTTGGGAGATGAGCACTACAATTGTGCCACCAGGGTAAAAGAGATTTTACAACGATATAAAGAATTACAGGACATCATCGCCATATTGGGGATGGAGGAACTTTCTGAAGAGGATAAGTTGGTGGTGCACCGGGCAAGGAGGGTACAGCGATTCCTCTCCCAGCCATTCCATGTGGCAGAGCAATTCACCGGACTCAAAGGTGTTTTGGTGGATATCAAAGACACCATCAAGGGCTTTAATATGATCATGGATGGAGAGCTTGATCACCTTCCTGAGGCAGCATTTAACCTGGTAGGAACCATAGAAGATGCCATTGCAAAGGGTGAGAAAATGCTCGCCGAGGTTAGATAATAAAGAAGAAATTGGGGCGCCTGCTTTAATACAGGCCCCTTCATTTTATATACAAGGGATATGCAATTAGAAATCATCACCCCCGATAAGAAGGTTTTTGAAGGGGAGGTCTCGGAGGCCACCTTCCCCGGAGCAGAGGGGTCTTTTCAGGTGTTGAAAAACCATGCACCCATTATATCTGCCCTGGCCAAGGGCAAAATGTCCTACACTGATTCCAACGGGAAGCATGTCTTGGTGGTAGATGGAGGTGTAGTGGAAGTAAAGGAAAACAACATCATTGTACTTGCAGAAAAGGTCATACGCTAAAATAAATTAAAAAATTTTTAACCACCATAATTGAGCCCCGAATAGGGGCTTTTTTGGTTCAATCATCATTCCTTTGTTGGAATGCAGGGCCATTTTTTCATCATAATCCGTTTACTGAGTTTTTCGTAAACGACCAGAGTAAGTAGTTTTTTCTATCATTTCCTTCTCTATTCTGAGTTTTAAGGACTGAAATGTAGAATAAAATAAGGGAGGAGTACCATTCCGTATTTCTAAACCACATTGACAGAATGGGAAAAGAAATCTAAAATGGGGAAACCTATACTCTTGAGTTAAGAATGGGTTAAAATGGGGGATCATCGTCCTTGTCCCAGTGCTCGTCCAGCTTCCCCTCATAGGGCTTGAAATCTTTGCAGTCGCAATATTTGCAGGGGAAGGGGCAGAAGTCCGGTTCGTATTGGCAGAATTCCACGTGAATTTCTCCCTTATCCACCTGAATCTGCTCTGTATCCCAATAATCCCTTAGGAACTTGTACCGTAGGTATGGGGGCAATTTTTTAGGGAAATCAGGATAAAAGTTATAGGACTTCCATAATTTAAGCATCTCGGTGTATAAAAGGGAAGCTTGCCCCTTTTCCAATTTTTCCAGGGGTGGAAGATTGATTTTTTCTATGCCGAATATATCCGAAAGTTTTTGGGGCAAGCCATTCAGGTACTGATTGACAAATGACAGGTCCTCTATGCCTGCCTCAGAAGTCTCTTCACTATGGTTTTCCCAAAAAGGGCCGGGAGCTGGAAATTTTTTAGCGGATTCCCTAAAATCCTCGATGAGCTGCTGTATATATTCTTCCATATGCCGAAAATTTAAGTCAAAATGGGATGCACTACTTTTCCATGTACATCGGTAAGCCTAAATCGCCTACCCTGGTGTCTGTAGGTAAGTCTTTCGTGATCCACACCCATTAAATGTAAAAGAGTAGCCTGAAAATCATGTACGTGTACAGGATTTTCAACGACGTTATAGCCAACTTCGTCTGTTTGTCCGTAAGAAAATCCTTTTTTTACTCCAGCACCGGCCATCCACATGGTGAAGCAATTTGGGTGATGGTCTCTCCCGTAGTTTTCTTTGGTGAGCCTTCCTTGCGAATAGCTTGTCCTACCAAATTCACCACCCCAAATGACCAGGGTGTCTTCCAGCATCCCCCTTTGCTTTAGATCCCTTACCAGGGCAGCGGTGGGTTGATCCATGGTTTCACACATGGTTTTGATATCTTTGGGCAGATTGCCATGTTGGTCCCAGCCTTTGTGATAAAGCTGTATAAATTTCACGTCTTTCTCGGCAAGCCTTCTCGCCAGTAGACAATTGGCTGCATAGGATCCCGGAACCTGCACCTCAGGTCCATACATATCCAGTATGTGCTGTGGTTCCCCGGAAATGTCCATGGTTTCCGGCACAGAACTCTGCATGCGGAAAGCCATCTCATATTGGGCGATCTTTGAATGGATCTCTTGATCCCCGCTTTGCTTAAAACTGCTTTCGTAAAGCTCTTTCAAGTGCTCAAGGTATCTGGACCTGTCCTTGGCATTTATCCCAGGAGGATCATTGAGGTAAAGAACCGGATCCTTGCCTCCCCTGAACTGTACACCCTGGTGAAGAGAAGGGAGAAATCCGTTGCCCCAAAGTCGTGCATAGATAGGTTGGGCACCTTTACGGCCATTGGATACCAGCACGCAAAAGGCAGGCAGGTTTTCATTGTCGCTACCCAGGCCATAACTTACCCATGATCCGATGGAGGGCCGCCCCGGCTGTTGGAAACCTGTCTGCAAAAAGGTGATGGCAGGATCGTGGTTAATGGCCTCTGTGTACATGGATTTCACCACACACATCTCATCGGTGATTTCTGAAAGGTAGGGAAGCAACTCGCTAACATAAATACCAGTTTCGCCCCTTCGCTTAAACTCAAAAGAAGAGCCAACCATGGGTATCGACTTTTGTCCTGAGGTCATACCTGTGAGCCGCTGCCCCATTCTTACCGATTCCGGGAGTTCCTCCCCATTCCGCTTGTTGAGTTCAGGTTTGTAATCGAAGAGTTCCAATTGGGAAGGGCCGCCACTTTGAAAGAGATAAATCACTCTTTTTGCCTTGGCCGGAAAGTGAGTGCCCCCCATACTACCAGAAAATGGATCCTTTTGGGCAGAAGCAGATAGGGGGTTAATTAAGGAAGCTAAGGCAATTCCACCTAGCCCCATACCGGCTTTGGTCAAGAATTCCCTGCGGTTGTAATGATTTACGTTTTGGCAAAGGTCGGACATTTGCAAATCGGATTATTGTTTGGTATAGAAGTCGTAATGATTGAATAGTAGGTTGGAAACCATTGCCAGAGCAGCGGTTTTATCGGCTGGGAGCCGGGGGTCCTTGGCGCGTGCCCCCACACTCAGCAATTGTCTAGCCTCTTCTTTGGCTGCCGAAAACCGGTCTAGTTCCTTCTCGTAATATTTTTGTAAGGTAGCCATTTCTTGCTGTGAAGGTTTTCTGCCCAGCGTCCTTAACACCCCGTACTGTAATTGCTCCTCAATTTGACTCCCGCCCTCCAACTGCATCTTTTCCGCCAAGATCCTGGAGGCCTCCACCACCTGTGGATCATTCATCAACACCAAGGGTTGCAGCGGGGTGCTGGTTTCTTGCCTTTTTACCGTGCACTCCTCCCGGTTTGGAACATCAAAGGTGGACATGGCGGGGGGAGGGGAAGTCCTTCTTATAAAAGTGTACATGCTGCGCCTATACAGGTCTTCCCCTTGGTCTTGGCGGTAGTTGAGGAGAACATGAGAAAATTCGCCTTTTTCTTCCCATAGTCCCTCGGGTTGGTATGGCTTTACGCTAGCGCCTCCTATTCTATTATTGAGTAGGCCGCTGGCATGCAGATAAGAATCTCGTATAAATTCACCAATGAGCCTATGGCGAGCCCCCCTGGCGAGCAGGCTATTGTCAGGGTCCCTTTCCAAACGCTCAGGTTCAGGGTAAGATTGCTGCCTGTAAGTGGCAGACATGACCATGGTTTTGATCAGTTTTCTTACATCCCAACCTGACTCCATAAATTCCAAGGCTAGCCAGTCCAGTAGTTCGGGGTGGGTGGGCAGCTCTCCCTGACTCCCAAAGTCATCCACAGTACCGACAATGCCTCTGCCAAAAAGTTGGTACCAGTATCTGTTTACAGAAACCCTGGCTGTCAGGGGATTGTCAGGGTGAGTAATCCATTTTGCCAACCCCAAACGGTTTCTGGGCCACTCAGGATTGAAGGGGGGGAGGACTTCCGGCACATCTGCCTCTACTGCTGTGGTGGGAAGGTTATATTCACCCCTATCCAAAATATAGGTGGTCCGGGGTTCTTTGCTTTCTTGCATCACCATAACCTCTTCTACTTCATTCATGGCAATGAGCAGCCGTTCCCTTTCCCTTTGTAAATCTTTGAAGATCCGTAATCGTTCCTGATTTACATGCAAGTTTAAGTGGGATTTCCATAAGCTCGCATCATCGGGTAGATCCTTTCCGGCTAAGGCTGCAACTTCCATGTCCGAGATTACCCGGTCAAAAATTTGTAGCTCATCCAAACTTCCGGGAAAGATCCCATCATCCCCACTAAAAGACCGATAACTCCTGGCCAATCTTAAGGGCCTATTTACCTGGATGAAACGGTTATCCACAGGAAGAATACTTTTATACAAATTGTCAATTAAAACCTTGGTCTTTGAAGGCTTTCCATCGATGTACAGTTTTAAACCATCGGCTTTTCCCGAACCGTCGTAGGTAAAGGCCAGGTGTGTCCATTTATCCACGACTAATTTTTCTTCTGAGAGCAGGGATATACAGTTATGCGGCAAAGCGTGGATAATTCGGATGGATACCCTGTTTAGGCTATCTAAAGTCATTTCGTAGCCCCGCCAATAATTGTTTTTATTTCCTGAATTACCCAGGATGGCCCTAAAGGGTTCTATGGTTTCTGGGTTTGCCCATATGGCATAAGAAAAAGGCTGGTGAAGTTCAAATTTCCCTTCCCCGTCCAGTTCAAGGATGTCATAGTCATGTTTAAAGCGAAGCCCCTTTCCTTTGGCACCATCCCTGAGCTCAGGTGTTCCGCTCACTCTCATGGATATCTTGTTTGTCCGGTCCTGGGTTTTACCATCCTCATAGGTTTCCAGGTCAAAATGAGCAATCAGTCCCTTTCTCAGGGTTTTTTCGGGGAGCCAGGCTTGAGGATTTTCAGGTATTGAAAAGGAGTCTTCTACCTTTCTTAGTTGGGATTCCAATGCCTTGATCCCTTTTTTGAGATTGGCTATCTCCTCTTCTTTTTTTTCATCCAAGTAAAGCATCATGGGGCCGGCATTTCCATCATCACCTGTCATTCCTAGTTCCTCCACATTGTTATAAAAGGCGGCAAGGCTAAAGTAGTCTTTTTGGGAAAGGGGGTCAAATTTATGATCATGACATCTTGCACAGTCCATGGTCAGTCCCAGCAAGGCCTTCGCGGTGGTCTCCGAGCGGTCAAACACGTATTCCAGGCGGTATTCCTCATCAATGATGCCTCCCTCTGCCGTCATCTGATGGTTCCGGTTAAATGCTGTGGCCAGGACATGGTCCTTATCGGCATTGGGCATCATGTCCCCGGCAATTTGCATGCGTATAAATTGGTCATAGGGCATGTTTTCCTTGAAGGATTTAATGACCCAATCCCGCCAAGGCCACATCATCCTGTAGCCGTCAGCGTGCAAACCATGGGAATCCGCATACCTGGAAAGATCCAGCCAGTCCAGCGCCATTCTTTCAGCATGTGCATCGCTCGCCAATAAGTGATCCACCACTTTTTCGTAGGCATTGGGGGATGGATCAGCTAAAAATGTTTCAATAAGTCCCAGTTCAGGTGGCAGCCCGGTAAGGTCCAGGCTAAGCCGCCTCAACAGGGTAGCCTTATCTGCCTCGGGCGAAGGGGAAATCCCCTCAGATTCCAATTTGGCCAACACAAAATAATCGATTGCATTTTTGGGCCACTGGGGTTTGTCTATCTTAGGAAGCTGGTGCCTTTCAGGTTTAATAAATGCCCAATGCGGCTTATAAACTGCGCCCTGCTCTATCCACCTTGTCAAAGTCGCCTTTTCTTGGGCATTTAGGGTCAGATTGGAGTTAGGGGGAGGCATCATGTACTCAGGGTCGGATGAAACAATTCTCCCATACATCTCACTTTTGGAGAGCTTTCCCGGTCTAATTGCTGATTTCCATCGGTGACCTTCAAGTGTTGCATAGGCACCCTCTTCGGTGTCTAGTCTTAGCCCCGCCTCCCGGGTATTGGGATCCGGCCCATGACAGGCAAAGCAACGGTCAGAAAGAATGGGCTTTACATGGAGGTTGTAGTCGATCTCGGCAGGCAGAGATGCTTCTGCCTCCAGGATTTCCAGAGGCTTTTCCACACCACAGGAGATCAAAAAAAAGAGTAAACTGTAACCTAGTATATTTAGGATGCTAAGAAGAGGGGTTAAAATGGGTCTTTGTAGCATTAGCATGAGTAGACTGTTAAACACGCAAATTATTGCTAAATATGGCGAAAATTATTATAAAGTCAAGTTCTGTAATTTAAAATGTGATATGATAATAATACAATTTTTAGGAAATTGATAAATTCCTCATAATACGTAATTACATGCGTAATTTGCAAAGCTAATCTTTTGATAAATAATGATTTGGTTATTTTTTTTGATTTAATAAGGAATTGTATCAAATTTTTTCTGTTCAGGAAGGTATTTATCCCCAAAAAATATATCTTGTAAAAACATACATATATTGCTGTTATTTAACCTTTCATTAACATATTTGATTACCCAAAATACTTGGGGTGTAAATTGTATTTATCACCTGATATCACCTAAATTGTAAAGTTTAAAGATGTTAAAATATTCAAATCAAACCAGGGTGTTGGTTTCTGTGGATTGTGTAGTTTTTGGATTCGACGGCGAAGATTACAGGTTGCTGCTCGTGCAAAAAGGCGGGGCCGTGGAGAAGGAAAAGTGGAGTTTGATGGGCGGCTTTTTGCAGCCAGATGAATCACTAGAACAAGCCGCATCAAGGGTGGTTTTTGAACTCACTGGCATAAAAGATGTCTACTTGGAGCAACTTTGCGGCTTTAGTAATCCAAACCGGGACCCCATTGAAAGGGTGTTAAGTATCACACATGTGGCTTTGATAGATATTAAAAAGTATGAGGATCAAATCAATGAAGAGTACATGGCGAAATGGTTTCCCATGAAAAACCTGCCAGCCTTGGTCCTCGATCATAGGGAAATGGTGAATATGGCCTTGAAGAAGCTAAGGTATAATGCCGCTTTACATCCTGTACTTTTCGAGCTTTTGCCAGAAAAATTCACCCTTCCACAGCTTCAGATCCTCTACGAGGGTTTGTATAACATCAACATAGATAAGCGCAATTTCTCCAGGAAAGTACTTTCTACGGGCATTATCAAACGGCTGAATGAAAAGGACAAATCCAAGTCAAAGAAAGGCGCCTTTTATTATAAGTTGGTGAAAAGAAACTACAAGGAAAAATTTAACAGGGTCCTTAATTTCATTCCAAAAAATGAGATCCCGAAAAACATTCCTATAATCAGCAACTAAGAGCATCTAACCCTCATTCTTGCCCGTAATAAGCTCCCTCACCATGCTTACGCTCATAGTGTTTTTTGATGAGGGAATCCTTTAGTCTCAAGGCATAGGGGTTGATTTGTAGGGTCAAATAGGCCATTTTGGCAATTTCCTCCAGCACCTTACTGTTGTATACGGCTTTTTCCGGGCTCTTTCCCCAGGAAAAGGGCCCATGATTGCCGATAAGGATCATCTCCACCTCTTCATAAGTGAGTCCTTTGTCCGCAAAACACTCAAGAATTTGCTGACCTGTGGCATGTTCATAGTCCCCAGCAATCAAAACGTCCGCCATTGGGGGAGCACATGGTATGTCTGCGGTGAGATGATCAGCATGGGTGGTGCCAAAGACAGGGATGTCCCGCTGAGCCTGTGCCCAGGCCACGGCATAGGTGGAATGGGTATGTACGATGCCTCCAACCTTTTCCCATTCCTTGTAGAGGTAGGCATGGGTTTTTGTGTCCGAACTAGGTCGTTTTTTACCCTCTACAATTTGATTGTCAAAATCCACAATCACGATATCCTTAACCTTTAACTCCTCATAGGGTACCCCACTTGGCTTTATGGCAAATACCCCATTTTTCCTATCCACCGCGCTGACATTTCCAAAGGTGTAAACTACCAGATCTAATTTGGGCAACTCCAGGTTGGCCTCATAGCAGGATTCTTTAAGTGTCTTGTATTTGCTCATCTTAGATGTTTATTGTTGATTTTCAGCGGTCAATACCTGTCCCGCACCGAAGATTGGGACCTGATTTCCAAGTCTTCGGCAGGTAAACCATCTGCCAGGTAGCTTGAACCCAACTTGATTCTAGAAAATCCCGCATGACGAAAATAAGTGTTTCGATTGGGTTATGTTCGATTTCAAATGATGTTGATTTACTCGGTTTGCAAGATACCAATACAGGAGGACAAGGGGAAAGTATTCCACAGAATTTACCGCAAAAACAATGTGTCAACCCAATGTTTTCAGGAACGTCCAACGATTAATATGGTAATTTCTACCTTTGAGCTCATCTTTCCCTCTATATACCTGCATTATCTCTTAATATTTTTTAAACTAGCATCTTTTTAGGATAATAGACCTTTAAACCTTAAAGCATAATGAAAATATTTAATGATCAGGAAGTTTGGTTGATCACGGGTAGCCAGCACTTATATGGCGAGGAAACCCTGGATCAGGTGAAGCGCCATTCGCAGATAATAGCAGAGGAGCTCCATAAAAGCGATGCCATACCCGTCAGCGTAAAGTACCAACCTATTGTTACCCGGCCGGAAGAGATCTTTGAGACTTTGGTCCGTGCCAACCAGAAGGATAACTGTATAGGTGTAATCGTATGGATGCATACCTTTTCCCCTGCCAAGATGTGGATCAGGGGGCTGAAGGCCCTTCGGAAGCCTATGTTGCATATGCATACCCAGTTTAACAGGGATATACCCTGGGACACTATTGACATGGACTTTATGAACCTTAATCAAAGCGCCCATGGGGACAGAGAATTTGGGTTTATGGCTTCCAGGCTGAGGATGGAAAGAAAAGTGGTGGTGGGCCATTGGCAATTCCCAAAAGCACAAATGGAAATAGGGAAATGGTGCCGCGCGGCATGTGGTTGGCATGATTGGCAAGGTGCCAAGTTCGTGCGATTCGGCGACAACATGCGGCAAGTAGCGGTAACTGAGGGGGACAAGGTGGCTGCTGAGATGAAGTTTGGGTTTTCTGTGAATACCCACCCGGTAAGCGAACTGGTAGCAAAAGTCAATGCCGTAAATGATGGCCTGCTGCAAGAGCGGCTTAAGGCCTATGAAGAGCGCTATGCGATCGCCGATGCCCTAAAAGTAAAGGGTAGTCAACGTGATGCTTTGATTGAGGCGGCAAGAATAGAAATGGGATTAGAAGCATTTTTAGCCGAAGGGGGATATAAGGGGTTTACCGACACCTTTGAGGACCTGGAAGGTTTAAGACAACTTCCCGGTATTGCCGTGCAACGGTTGATGGCGAAAGGATATGGTTTCGGTGCAGAAGGGGACTGGAAAACAGCGGCTTTGGTGAGAGCCATGAAAGTGATGGGCAAGGGGCTCAAAGGGGCAAATGCTTTTATGGAAGATTACACCTACCATTTTGACCCGGAGGACAGTCTGGTCTTGGGTTCCCATATGCTGGAAGTTGATGAGGGCTTGGCCGAAGGAAAGGCGTCTTGTGAAGTGCATCCTTTGGGCATAGGTGGAAAGGAGGACCCGGTGAGGTTGGTGTTCAATGTGGGGGAAGGGGCTGCGCTGAATGCAGCATTGATGGACATGGGCAATCGGTTCAGGTTATTGGTCAACGAGGTGGAGGCAGTATCGCCCAGGGCCTCTTTGCCCAAGTTGCCAGTGGCAAGGGTGCTTTGGAAACCCTTGCCGGATATGGAAACCGCCTGCAAGGCCTGGATTCTTGCCGGAGGGGCACATCATACTTGTTTCAGCCAAAATCTGGATTTGGAAATTCTGGAGGATTTTGCAGCGATGGCAGAATTGGAACTATTACAAATTGGGAAAGAGACGGAGATCCGGAGGTTCAAGCAAGAAATACATTGGAATGAGGTGTATTATAAAAATGTGGAAAGGATCAACTAAAAAAAGAAATCCCCGGCCTTCAGCCGGGGATTTTGATTATGCGTTTACATCTACTACTTTGATATCGAAAATCAGGTCTTGACCTGCTAATGGATGGTTGGCATCTAAGGTGATTTTTTCCTCGTCCACATGTACCACCTTAACAGGTGTGGGTTGCCCAGCCTGGTTTTGGATAGAAAGATCCATGCCTACTTCAGGCTTGATTTCCGGGGGAACTTGCTCCCTGGGTACATCCAGCATCATGTCATCTCTCTTATCGCCATAAGCTTCAGCACATGGGATAGTCACACTTTTATCGTCACCTGGGGCCATTCCCTGTACTGCAGCGTCAAATCCTTTGATCATTTTGCCGTCACCGACTATAAACTCCAAGGGCTCTCTGTCTTCGGAACTGTCAAATACAGTCCCATCTTTTAGTTTGCCCGTGTAATGCACTTTTACAGTATTTCCTTTACTTGCAACTGACATAAATTAATAAATTTTTGGTAATCTTTAAAGGTAAGGATTTTTGATAGGTATAAAAAATTTGAAGATCACTGATTGGATAAGTGTCCGATGATGTACTTTTTTTGTTCAAAATCGTACGGAATTTGAAAGGCCTAATGCTTTAATTGCGTATATTGGCTCTTAGAAGTGCTGGCATTATTTCGGCATGTATAAGCAAAACCTCAGACTGATGGAAGAAAAGAATTTAGGGAACATCTTAATAGTAGATGACAACGAAGACCTGTTGTTTGCCGCAAAAATGCTATTGAAAAAACATGCCAAACAGGTAACCATAGAGAAAGACCCCAGGAAAATCCCTTTTTTGATTAATAATTACTCCTTTGATGTGGTCCTCCTGGACATGAACTTCACAGAAGACACCACTTCCGGGAAGGAAGGTTTTCATTGGCTAAAACAAATCAAAGAAACCGACCCCCATGCAGTGGTGATCCTTATCACTGCTTTCGGAGATGTGGAAATGGCTGTACAGGCCTTAAAGGAAGGAGCCACAGATTTTATCCTAAAACCCTGGCAGAACGAAAAACTATTGGCCACCTTATCGGCTGCGGTGAAGCTAAAGGAAAGTTATAACCAGGTGGATAAGCTGTCAAAAAAACAAAAGCAGCTACAGGCAGATCTCAAAAAACCATTTAACGATATCATAGGGCAGTCCGCTGCCATGAAGAATGTCTTTTCCATCATCGACAAGGTGGCAAAAACCGATGCCAATGTGTTGATACTGGGCGAAAACGGAACGGGTAAGGAGCTAATTGCCAGGGCTATACACGACAGGTCCGAACGTAAGGAGGAAATTTTTGTCACGGTGGATATGGGAGCTATCACCGAAAGTTTGTTTGAAAGTGAATTGTTTGGGCATAAGAGGGGATCTTTTACCGATGCCAAAGAGGATAGAGCGGGGCGATTTGAGGTGGCGGATAATGGCACCCTGTTTTTAGACGAAATCGGTAATTTGACCATGCCTTTGCAGTCCAAACTGCTTACCGTACTTCAAAAAAGGGAGGTCACCCGGATCGGTACCAATAAGTCCATACCTGTGGACATACGCTTGATATGTGCCACCAATATGCCCTTACATGAAATGATTCTGGACAATTCCTTCCGACAGGATTTGTTATATAGGATCAATACAGTGGAAATTTTCCTTCCCCCACTTAGGGATAGACATGACGATATTCCTCTGTTGGCCGAGCATTTTTTACAGGTTTATTCCAGCAAATACCGTAAGACCTTCAAAGGGCTGAAGCCAAATGCCCTGCAACTATTGCAGCGGTATAGCTGGCCGGGGAATATACGGGAACTTCAACATGCCCTGGAGCGGGCCATCATTATGGCGGAAGGGGATGAGCTGGACAGTAGGGATTTCTTTTTCCTGTCGGCCAAGCCTGCCAGTGAGAAGGTAAGCAGCGCTCCATCCTTTAACCTAGACGAAGTGGAGAAAAACGTCATTCAAAAAGCCATCGATAAAAATGGAGGAAATATTTCCAAAGCGGCCAAGGAACTAGGGCTTACCAGGGCTTCCTTGTACCGAAGATTAGAAAAATATGGACTTTAGGATTGGCTTGCTGGGAAGGGTGCTGGCTTTTGCCATCACTTTGTTCATCCTAGCTTACATGATATTTAGTGAATCGGGAGTTTTTTCCATTTCCCTGTTTATCATTCTGGCCGTTGCCCAATTGGTGTTTTTGGTGAGGTATGCAGATAGCAGTTTCAAGAAAGTGCGGATGTTTCTCGATAATATTAAATTGAGTAATTACTCCACCGTCTATCCCGTAAAATTCGATGGGACTGAAATTGATGACCTTCACATTGAATTCAATGCCATACTGGCTAAGCTCAAGGAAGATCAATTGGAGAAAGAAGCCAATTACCATTATTTTAGAACAGTTTTTCAACACCTCAGCATAGGACTGATCACTTTCGAAGAGGACGGTTCCATACAAATCCTCAATACTGCTGCCAAAAGAATGCTCAATATACAGCTGCTTAACAATATTGATGAAATCGCCAAAGTGAACAAGGAATTGCACCATGCCATCCACCACTTGCGTACCGGTGGCAGCGAGCTCATTAAAATAGCCCATCCTGATGGCATCATGCAGCTCTCAGTATATGTAATAGAACTGGTATTGAGGGACAGTAAATTTAAGTTGGTCTCCCTGCAAAATATACAAAGTGAACTGGAAGAAAAAGAGATGGAAGCTTGGCAAAACCTGGTGCGTGTACTTACCCACGAAATCATGAACTCGATTGCCCCCATTTCCTCCTTGGCAGCTACGATAGGAGAGGATCTTTCTTCAAAAGCCAAAGGGAAGGAGTCGGTAAGCGCAGAGGAATTGGAGGATTATCAAATGGGCATTTCCACCATCGAGAAAAGGAGCGAGGGGCTGATCAATTTTGTGAGCGATTTCCGTAGCCTGGCCCACATACCCACACCTAAGTTCACGGCCATAAAAATTGCCGATCTCTTTGAAAGGATACAGTTGCTCTTTCAGAACCAACTCGATCAAGAGCAAGTAACCATGGGCATTGTCATACAGCCAAAAGATTTGCTGCTGTTTGCAGATTGTTCCCTGATAGAACAGGTGATGATTAACCTTACCCAGAATGCGATACATGCTGTGAAAGATACAGAAAGCAGGCAGGTAAAGTTGAGTGCCTATATTGATGAGAACGGTAAAATTATCATTGAAGTAAACGACAACGGAAAGGGGATAGAGGAAGAGGCATTGAGCAAAATTTTTATTCCATTTTTCACCACCAAAAAGAGTGGATCAGGTATAGGTCTTAGCCTGTCCAAACAGATCATGCGTAGGCACAAAGGCAATATTCAGGTAAAGTCCGAATGGGGAAAAGGGACCACCTTTAAGCTGATTTTCAACGCATAAGCCAGAAAGGGAAGGCGTAGGAATTTATTAGTGCTTTTGAATAGGATGTGGAAGGAGGAATTGAGATAGTTAATTGTTTCAGCCACGTTACCATAATGTCACTTTGGACAATTATTTATTTGTGTACCTACCAGTAAAAAGTGAATGCGAAGGTGGAGGGAGTAAACTTGTCCAGCCTAAGCATGGTAGATCCATTTTTGGTGGTCTAAGTTACAGTTTTAAGTTCTTTTTCCTAAATAAACGTATTTTTGGTGTTGATGCCATATTTTTTTTATTTGATTTTTTTATTCAGTCTTTGAATATTTGTCGTATAGTGCAATAAAAGCCCTAAATTCGCTTTTTACAAACTAGGACATCAGCTCGAATGAATATAGAAAAAATCAGGCTTAAGGAAGACAGAAATAAGGAGAAACACTGGAAAAAATGGGGACCTTACCTGACAGACAGACAATGGGGGACAGTGAGGGAGGATTACAGTCCCGATGGGGCTGCCTGGGAAAATGTGACCCATGATGATGCCCGCAGTAAGGCCTACCGATGGGGAGAAGAGGGGATAGGTGGCATTTCTGACTACAGGCAGAGGCTATGCTTTTCTTGGGCATTTTGGAATGGCAAGGATTCAATGATCAAAGAGCGGCTTTTTGGACTGACCGGAAACCAGGGCAATCATGGGGAAGATGTGAAGGAGCTCTATTACTACCTGGACGCTTCACCCACTCATAGCTACATGAAAATGCTTTACAAGTATCCCCAGGCCGCTTTTCCTTATCAGGAACTGCTAGACGAAAACCTGAGGAGAAGTAAGAAGGACCGGGAATACGAAATCATCGATACCGGGATTTTTGATGAGGATGCTTATTTTGATATTTTTTTGGAGTATGCCAAAGCAGATATTGAGGATATTATTGCTAAGGCAAGTATTCACAATAGAGGCAAGGAAGAGGCAACGATCTGGGTAATGCCCACTATTTGGTTCAGGAAAACCTGGTTTACAGGGGACGAACCTTTTATGCCCTCGCTGTCCCTGCTTCCAAAAAACAGGGTTAAGGCCTTTAATCCCAAATCCGGCAATTATATATTCACCTTCAGTGAGCAACCGGATATCCGCTTTTGTGATAATGAAACCAATAGGGAAAGGTTATACCATATTGGCAATCAAAAGAAATACCTTAAAGATGCCATCAATGATTTTTTAATAAATGGGGACACTCATCATTTGAACCCCAACAATACGGGTACAAAAGCTGCTGCCATATATAAACTGACTATACCGGCGGGCGGAAAAGTAGAGGTGACCTTGAGGATGCAGCATTTTGAGTCTCAAGACCCGCTTTCAGATGCCGGGCAGGTCCTTAAGGACAGGATTAACGAAACGGACTTTTTTTACGGGGAACTCCAGGAAAAGGTAAAGGAACCTGAGCTGAAAATCATCCAACGGCAGGCCTATGCGGGTATGCTATGGACCAAACAGTTCTATTATTATAATGTAGAGCGCTGGCTGGAGGGAGATCCCGGCAGGTATCAGCCTCCTCAGGAAAGGAAACGTGGGAGGAATTCCAATTGGCGGCATTTGCAGAATTATGACATCATATCCATGCCGGATAAGTGGGAATACCCATGGTATGCCGCCTGGGACTTGGCGTTTCATTGTATTCCTTTGGCAAGGCTGGATTCTGATTTTGCAAAGGACCAGCTATTACTTTTGCTCAATGACTGGTACATGCACCCAAGTGGTCAAATGCCCGCCTATGAATGGAATTTCAACGATGTGAACCCTCCTGTGCACGCTTATGCGGTTCAACGGGTGTTTCAGATCGATAAGAAAATGAACGGCGGTAAGGGGGATCAGGAATTCCTGGAAAGGGCAATGCATAAGCTTATGCTGAACTTTACATGGTGGGTAAACCAAAAGGATGATGATGGGAAAAACATATTTGAAGGTGGGTTTTTGGGGTTAGATAATATCAGTGTATTTGACAGGAGCCATGCCGACAAGCTTTTTGGGAAACTGGAACAGGCTGATGCCACCTCATGGATGGCGATGTTTTGTCTCAATATGCTGAGGATATCCTTGGACTTATGTGAGTTCAACAAAGTGTATCAATATACAGCCACTAAATTCCTGGAGCATTTCTTGTATATCGCAGGAGCGATGAACAATATTTCCGGTGAAAATATCAGCCTTTGGGATGAAGAAGATGGTTTTTTTTATGATGTGTTGCACCTGACTGGCAAAGACCCCAAAGTGATGAAGGTAAAGTCCATAGTGGGCATTACTCCTTTGTTTGCCGTGGAACCCATCAGGGAAGAGCTGTTCGAGAACCTTCCCGAGTTTAAGAAAAGACTGGATTTTTTCTTTAAGGAGAAACCTAAATTGGCCGCATTGGTCTCTAACTGGATACAACCTGGGCATGATAAAAGAAGGCTATTCTCTTTATTGAGGGGGCACAGGATGAAAAGCATCCTCCATAAAATGTTGGATGACAAGGAGTTCTTGTCTCCCTATGGTATCCGTTCCTTATCTAAAGACCATGAGAAAAACCCCTATTCCATAAGGCTGAACGGCAGTGTTTTTTCTGTGAAATATGCCCCCGGGGAGTCCGAGACCACTATGTTTGGAGGGAATTCTAATTGGAGGGGTCCTATTTGGTTTCCCATCAATTATCTCATTATCGAGAGTCTCAAGAAATTTGATTTTTACTATGGGGGGAATTTTTCCATTGAGTATCCTACGGGTTCCGGGAAGTTCCTTACTTTGGACCTTATTGCCAGGGAGCTTTCATTGCGGTGCATTAAGCTCTTTCTTAAGGACAAAAATGGCAATAGGCCCATTTACGAAAATTCCGAAAAAATGCAGTCAGACCCTCATTTTCAGGATTTGATACTTTTCTATGAGTATTTTCACGGAGACAACGGAAGGGGACTTGGGGCCAGTCACCAAACGGGTTGGACAGGCTTGGTTGCTGAGATGATCTATAAAGTGTCCAAGGAATCAAATTTACCCAATGTTGCTACCTTGTTTAGAAGATAATCGTGTTGAGGCAGGATGTGATGAGGTGGGCAGGGGTTGTCTCTGCGGCCCAGTGGTGGCTGCGGCCGTGATTTTGCCCAGTGACTTTGCCAATGAGTGGGTGAATGATTCTAAAATTATCCGGAAGACTGAGCGGGTTGCTCTGGTACATGAAATCAAAAAAGAGGCCTTGTCCTGGTCGGTTGCAGAGGCCTGTGTACAGGAAATTGACCGAATCAATATTTTGAATGCCTCGTTTCTGGCAATGGAAAGAGCAGTTTTGGGGCTTAAGCAACGTCCCGACCACCTCTTGATCGACGGGAACCGGTTCAAGAGTGCGCTGGATATCCCCTATACCTGTGTCATCAAAGGTGACGGGAAGATGGCAAGCATCGCTGCAGCATCCATATTGGCCAAGGTTTACAGGGACGGTTTAATGGAAGAATATGCCAAAACCTATCCTGGTTATGGATGGGAGAAAAATGCAGGCTACCCCACCAGAGCACATAGGCAGGCAATTAGAGAGCTGGGGGTTACTCCCTTGCATAGAAAAAGTTTTCAACTGCTGCCCAGGCAGATGGATTTGGGTTTTTAGTTTCAATTGTTTTTTTGACCTATGATTCAAATTTCTACAGTGTTATAAAAGTTAAAAACCGTCATTTAAGGCAAAATAAAAGCTTTTTTACCTTATCGGTACTTTTATGATAGGCTCATTTGAAAATTTTCTTTGGAATCATTAAAAAATCAATGAAATTTGGCATGGGATTTATTCACATAGGATGAAAATGCATCTCCTAAACCGATGAGAAAATCAGACCAGTTACTTTTGCAGACGAAAAAATGGCTAGTAAACAGCTTAGCCCTTTTTCTGCTGGTGCTTTCCGTAGAGGAAGGGGAAGATGCGGCTCATTATTTCCCACCTACTGACATTGAGTGGTCTGAGGTGGATTTCGATTATTTGGATTTCCCTACTTCTGTGAAAAGGAGTGTCCAGGAGTTAAAAACCGACCGGCAGCCTCAGTTCCCTTTTTTTGTGATATTTTTCGACCAGGGAATTGCTCAAAATGGCCTGGCCACAGTAATCAATGAGAAATTTGTGATTCTGGGACAGCAAGTCCTTGAATTTTTGCTAGAAGTGGTAATCTGCGCAAATGCCCCCTAAATTTTTGAAGGCAATTTTCCTTCTGTGACCCTTTTTATTCAATTCTCTGGCCTCTTATTGTGTATGATGCCCAGAGGTTCTATTCAAATTTCTCAATAAATACAATAACATGATTCAATTTATGATGCATGCCAGTAATGGTGTGTTAATGCTTTGTGCTATAATGCTGATGACAAGTTGTAGCGAAGGGGCTAGTAAAGACACGAAGGGCAATCAGCTTTTAGAAGTGCCCGTATTTTCCCTATCCCCCCAAACTATAGAAGTGCCCCGCACTTATGTTTGTGATTTACAAGCCGTACAGTTTGTGGAGGTAAGAGCAAAGGTGGAGGGCTACGTGGAAAAAATATTTGTGGATGAGGGACAAGAGGGGAGCAAAGGCGAGCCACTATTCCAACTTTCCTCCAGAGAGTATATGGAGATGGTGAATTCAGCACGGGCTAGGTTAATGCAGGCCAGAGCAGAGGCCCAGGCAGCCCAATTGGATGTAGATAGGTTGAGGATATTGGTGGAGAAAGAAATCTATGCGGAATCTGAATTGCAATTGGCCCAATCCAGAAAGGACATGGCACTGTCTGGCATTCAGGAGGCTGAATCACTGCTTAATAATGCCGAAATAGGTCTCTCCTATACCACAATAAGAGCCCCCTTCGATGGTCTGGTAGACCGTATACCCTATAAGACCGGTAGTTTGGTGAAGGGAGGGGATCTGCTCACCAATATTATGGACATACATGTAGTTTTTGCCTATTATAAGATCACAGAAAATGAATACCTCTCCCTTAGGAACAGGGATTCAGAGGCTACCACAGATAGCATAAAAGGTGTGCTGAGGGAGGAGGAATTGACACTTATTTTGTCCAATGGTGACATTTATCCCTTTAAAGGGAAGTTGGAAACCATGGAGGCAGATTTTGAAAAGGGCACAGGTTCCATTGCATTGAGGGTAAGATTCCCTAATCCAGAAGGGTTGATCAAGCACGGAGCTTCTGGGAAAATCCAGATGACCAATAGTTTGGAAAATGTTTTCTTGATTCCCCAAAAATCCACCTTCGAAATTCAGGACTATACCTATGCATTTATATTAGGAGCAGACAACAGAGTGAAGGTAAGGAGTTTTCAGCCCATTATGCGGCATGGTCTCTTTTATTTGGACAGTAGCTTCCAATCTGGGGATCGGATCATTTTAGAGGGCCTGCAGTTGCTTAGGGATGGTGATGCAGTATTGCCCCAATCCGTTTCCCAAGAGGAAGTTTATAAGGATATGACTTCCTCTTAGTGTAAGAACCTCAAAATATAAGATGAACCATGTTTGATATATTCATAAAACGGCCCATTCTTTCCACAGTAATATCGGTGTTGATCACCTTATTGGGCATATTGTCTCTAAGCGATTTACCGGTTACCCAGTTTCCGGAGATAGTTCCCCCCTCGGTTACTGTGACGGCCAGATATACCGGTGCCAATGGTGATGTGCTTACAAAAGCTGTAGCCACCCCCTTGGAAAGGGCCATTAACGGAGTTCCGGATATGACCTACATGACGTCGGTCAACACCAACGATGGTGTTTGCCTGATTACCGTCTTTTTCAAGGTGGGCACCAATCCCGACCTTGCTGCGGTGAACGTGCAGAACCGGGTGGCCACCGTAATAGATGAACTGCCGGAGGAGGTGATAAGGGCTGGGGTCCAAACAGAAAAGGAAGTAAACTCCATGCTTTTGTACCTCAACCTTATGACCGCAGATTCTACTCAGGATGAGAAATTTGTTTATAATTTCGCCGATATCAATATTTTGCAGGAGCTGAAGCGGATAGACGGTGTAGGCCGTGCAGAAATTATGGGATTCAGGGACTATGCCATGAGAATCTGGCTCAACCCGGACCGTCTGGTAGCCTATAATTTGACCCCGTTGGATATAAATAAGGCCATACGAAGGTCAAATGTAGAGGCTGCGCCAGGTAAATCGGGCATCAGTTCAGACCGGGATCCCCAAGCCAAGCAATATGTGCTTAAGTACACCGGTAAATTCAATCAAAAGCAGGAATATGAAGAAATTGCCTTAAAAGCTCTGCCTGACGGCTCTCTCCTTAAGCTTAAGGACGTAGCAGAGGTCCAATTTGACTCCCAGGATTATGCCATGGTTTCCACCACAGACGGCCGGCCTTCGGCTGCGATCATGATCAAGCAAAGGCCGGGGTCTAATGCAAGGGAGGTCATTAGAAATATTAAGGACAAAATGGAGGAGTTACAGGAAACCTCCTTTCCACCCGGCATGACATATAATGTGTCCTATGATGTATCCAGGTTTTTGGATGCCTCTATGGGGGAGGTGATAAAAACCTTGATTGAAGCCTTTTTGCTGGTGTCTTTGGTGGTATTTATTTTTCTTCAGGATTTTCGATCTACATTGATCCCCGCCATTGCCGTACCCGTATCCCTGATCGGCACCTTCTTTTTTATGAGCATTTTTGGGTTTTCTATTAACCTGTTGACCCTATTTGCCCTGGTATTAGCCATCGGAATAGTGGTGGACAATGCCATCGTGGTAGTGGAAGCAGTTCACGTAAAAATCCACGAACAACATATGTCTCCCAAAGAAGCCACCTTTGCCGCCATGAAGGAAATTGGAGGGGCGATCATTGCCATTACCTTGGTGATGTCCGCAGTGTTTGTGCCTGCAGGGTTTCTTTCAGGACCGGTCGGGATCTTTTATAGGCAATTTTCCCTCACCTTGGCCATTGCGATTGTAATATCCGGGATAAACGCCCTTACCTTATCCCCAGCATTGTGCAGTATGTTACTCAAGCCCCACTCAAGCACTCAAAAAAAAGGTTGGCTGGGAAAATTCTTCGATGCATTTAACCGAAACTATGAGTCGCTTGCCGGCAAATATACAGATGTGATTAGAAAAATTGCCGGTAGGAGATCCTTTACAATTGGAGCTCTTGTGCTGTTTTTCCTGCTTACCTATGGAATGAGCAGCATTCTTCCAAGTGGGTTTATTCCCAATGAGGATCAAGGGATTATTTATGTGAACGTCACTACTCCCCCGGGGGCCACTGTAGAAAGGACCCAAGCCGTAATGGATCAATTACAAGCCAGTTTATTGCCCTTCGAGGAAGTTGAAACGGTTTCCACATTGGCAGGATTTAGTCTGCTTACGGAAACCGCAGGAGCATCTTATGGCATGGGGATGGTCAATTTGAAGGGATGGGGTGAAAGGGATGAGAACGTTAATGAATTGATTGCAAAATATCAGGACCGGACCAGTCATATTACTGGTGCAGAAATCCAATTTTTTGCCCCTCCCCCTGTTCCGGGTTTTGGGAATGCCTCCGGGTTTGAGCTCCGGCTCCAGGACAAAACAGGAGGGACTTTGGAAGGAACAGCAGAAATACTTGATGATTTTATAAATGGGCTCAATCAACAAGAAGAACTGCGGGATGTATTTAGTGGGTTTGACCCCAGTTTTCCTCAGTATCTACTACGCGTAGACCACGACAAAGCCGCTAAATTGGGGATTTCTGTACATGAATCAATGGAAACCCTTCAAAGTTATATAGGGAGTTTTTACAGTTCCAATTTTATACGCTTTGGTCAGATGTACAAGGTAATGATTCAGGCATCCCCTGAATACAGGGCTAATCCCGAATCCCTATTGAACATGTATGCCAAGAATGAAAGAGGGGAGATGGTGCCCTATGGGAATTTTGTGATCCTGGAGCGGGTTTACGGACCGGAGCAAATCACCAGATATAACATGTTTAATTCGGCCATGATCAATGGAGATGCCGCAGAGGGGTACTCCAGTGGGGATGCCATAAAAGCAGTTGAAGAGGTCGCTCAGAGGGTATTGCCCAGGGGCTTTGACATAGACTGGTCAGGGATTACCAGGGAGCAAATTGCCTCCGGCAATCAGGCGGTGGCCATCTTCATGGTCTGCCTTGTTTTTGTGTACCTGCTTTTGGCCGCTCAATATGAAAGCTACCTGCTGCCCATGCCGGTCATCCTTTCCCTTCCCGCAGGGGTCTTTGGAGCCTTTCTGCTGCTAAAACTTACCGGCCTGGAAAACAACATTTATGCCCAGGTTTCCCTGATCATGTTGATTGGACTATTGGGTAAGAATGCCATCCTTATCATAGAAATCGCCGTTCAGGCCAGAGGCAGGGGGATGGATATTATAGCGTCGGCCATTCATGGTGCCAGGGAAAGGTTAAGGCCCATTTTAATGACTTCGTTTGCTTTTATTTGTGGCTTGTTGCCTCTCACCTTGGCCAGCGGAGCCGGTGCGATTGGCAACCGTACCATAGGGACTGCCGCTGCGGGGGGGATGTTTATCGGAACGCTGGTGGGTATATTTTTGGTACCAGGCCTTTTCGTTGTTTTTGAAAGCCTTGCAGATTACATCAAAAATGGGAGGAAAAAAGTTTCTGAAAAACCAGGCTTCTTTCCAGACATGGCTGAAATATAGGGGGCGCAGGCACTCAATTGATGAGCCCAACAGGTGCTGGTTTGATTCATGACGATCGTAAATAAGAATTGGTAAAAATGAAAAGAATATATTTATACAGAGGGGGTTGTGTAATGGCTGTACTGGTACTCATGTTGGGTTGCAAGACCCAACATGAACTACCCACCCCCAGGGAAATTCCTGAAGCATATGAAGCGGTAAATCAGGGATTAACCCTGGATAGCAGTTCCATTGCCACATTACATTGGAGCCGCTTTTTTCAGGACGAAAGGTTGGCAAAGCTTATTCAAAGAGGCCTGGAAAACAACCAAGATGTGCTAAAGACCAATGAAAAGGTCAGGATTGCCAGGGCTAGCCTACAGCAGGCCAGGTTAGGCCGCTTACCGGAGTTCAATGTGGGTTTGGTGGCAATGGAAAGAAGGTTTGGACATTACACCATGGATGGGGTAGGCAACGATGATTCCAACCTATCTCCCACAGTGCCTGAGGACAGGCGTATACCTACCCCTTACAGGGACTTTATGGTAGGCATGGATTTTAGTTGGGAATTGGATATTTGGGGGAAGTTAAATCTGGAAAAAAGACAGGCCCTTAACCGTTTCCTGGCCAGTGAGGAGATGGTCAGTTTCACCCAAACCCAGTTGGTTGCCGCGATTGCCGAACAGTATTTCCATATGCTTGGCTTGGAAGAGGAAATTCAAATCTTGAATAAAAACATTGCCCTTCAGGTAGAGACTTTTGAATTGGGGAAAAGTCTCAAAAACTCCGGAGAGGAGAGTCAGTTATCGATTGACCAATTTGAGGGGCTTATGCTGAATTCCAGAAACTTACTCAAACAAAAGGAACGGATGTTACAGTCCACCAGATTCCAGCTCTACCGCTTGTTGGGTAGTTACCCATTCGAGTTGGAGCTTGCAGCATGGGAAGAGGCAGAGGAAATACCCGAAGTCTTGGCCATAGGCCTGCCGGCGCAACTGTTGAAGTTCAGGCCTGATATCCGTAGGGCAGAGAAGGAGCTTATTGCACAGCAATTGGAAGTGGATATTGCCCATACTGCATTTTTCCCTACCGTTCGGTTGTATGGTGCGGGAGGGTTTAATGCTTTTGACCTCTCCAAGCTGTTTTTGGCTCCCCTGTCCTCAGTTTACCAGTTCGCAGGAGGTCTGACTGCACCTGTATTTAACAGGGGTAGGCTCAAGGCGACTTATGAAAGTGCCAAAGCTGCCCAGAAAGTGGCCTTGCTGGAATATGAACAGGTGGTGCAAAGTGGGTATCTGGAAGTCCTTGACCTGGTCAACGGCTACGCTTTTCTGGAAGAGCAGGTGGAAATAAAAGATAAAGAAGTGCAGGTCCAACAACGGTCTGTGGATAATGCGAGCACCATGTTCCGGTTGGGATATGCAGATTATCTGGACCTAATCAACGCCCAAAGCCGCCTTTTGGAGGCGCAATTGGAAGTTGTTCATTTAAAAGTGGAACAATTGGCCAATTACTCCACGCTTTACCGGGCCTTAGGGGGTGGATGGGTTTTATAGGTTTATTTTAATCAAGAACAGATGCAAAAGACAAGTATGCTAAAAGCCATATTGACTGTATTCAGTGCCTATGGCATAACTCTCACCGGTAAAAATAAACATGCCCACTTTTATGATCAATTGGGGATGGACAAAATTTATGTCTTTGGGTTGATTTATGAGCTTGAAAACCTGGTGGACGTGCACATAGAGGAGGACTGGGGGCTGATCAGCACCCCTTGGGAACTGATATCCAAGCTGGTGCATCCTGAGGCAAGGGCGGCCGGCTCAGGCCTTCCTGTTTCGGACGATAAGGTACCAGTCATGGTCTAATTCCAGGTAACCGTAATCATAGCAATACCCATACACGTTCCCTTTTTTATTGGTATAGGTATGGGTGTTGTACTTGAATTGGAACCCTTGGTGCAACAGTCTTTCCCGTGTGGTTTTGGCGGTTTCCTCCTCCTCGGGCAGCAGGGAGGCCAAGATGTTTCTGTTCTTTTTCAGGGCGTAATTGATGTTACGGATCAGGTTGTTACTGTTCCCGTTTCTGTGGTTGTTATAGTTGTTGCGGCAATAGTCGTCACAAAATTTTTTGTCCACCCGGCCTTGCAGTGCCTTGCCGCAGTTTAGGCAATTTTTTGTTTTGGTTTCCATAAAAATGCGTTTGTGCTAAAAATATGGCAAAATATAGGTAAAAAAAATCATTTTGCAAATGATTGTAGCCGTTTACAAACGTTTACAATCGGATGTAAACGAAAAATCTACGGATAATTTTTGGCCGCTCCCCCAACTTTGTACCGTTCGATATGCCGAACAGCTTCGAAAAACAATTATATAAACCATTAAATGTTAAACGTCATGAACGCTATCAAAAACCAAGTACAGTTGATCGGTCGCCTTGGAGCCAAGGCTGAATTCAAATCCTTAAATGGGGGCAATGCCATGGCCCGGTTTAGCATGGCCATTAACGAAAGCTACAAAAACGCCAAGGGAGAAAAGGTTACGGAGACCTATTGGCACAATGTGGTGGCTTTCGGTAAAACCGCGGAAATCATCGATAAATACACCGATAAGGGCTCGGAGCTGGCCGTGAAGGGCAAGCTGGTGTCCCGCAGCTATGAGGACAAGTCAGGGCAGAAGCGGTACATCACCGAAGTGCAGGTGAACGAGGTGCTGCTCATGGACGAAAAGCCCCAAAGCAACGCCTAGGCAGGGGGATTCCCGGCAAGGCACAAGGTCTTATTTTTCATTGATTTTTGCCCCTATAACTGGCAAAGGCCCAGGGTGAGGGCCAATTTTTAAAGCCATAGCTTTTCCGTTTTTTTGAAAAGGCCTTGAATTTTTATCCTTGAAAAGCCCTGGGTGGACTTCCCCCCGGGGCTTTTTGGTGTGTGTTTTTTCCTGATGGAACAGCCATTCTATGCTTGCAAAAGTGGTGAGGTGATCAGGTTTACCGAAATCCTTATTTTGTTTATGAAAACACATGATTTGAAAAATGATAGGTTAGAAAGGCTTCCCATCATCAGGATTGAGTTTTCTGGAAAACGGGACAGCTCTCAGGTACCTGCAGGAGCTCTTAGGGCATAAAGGCAGCAAGACCACGGAGCTATACACACCTATTAGCCGCAAGCACCTGGGTCAGATTATATCGCCTGGGGACCTGCTGTACAGCTAATGGGAACTCAAATGAAAAAGCTAGTTAGGGGTTTCGGGTTTTTTGCTATCTTTAAAGGGGTAAAAAACCTACGTCCAATAGGCGGCTAACCGCAACGGGGTGGGGTTAGCCAGTAGTTGGCATGCATCACGACTGAATGAAAGGTGAAATTTATATACGACAATCTAAGAGTCGGCTTTTCTTTGAATTAGAAATGACTTTACTTATGGCTCAACTACCGACTTTAATTCTATTTGGACTTTTAGGCTTGGAGTTGTCGTCAGGGTTTATGTTGATTCAACTTTTAATATCTTCTCTTGCCGCTTTTTTCTATCTTAGGTTTTTTTATTGGAGGTATGAAATATCAATGGATGAAATCGAGCATGACGCAAGCGACGCACGGATGGATGATTATAGATTGCGAGATTCCCCCGAAACGAGTCCGGGGCAGGCTATGTGGCCGCTGAAAAGAAAATAGTTAAAGCCCTTTTCATAACATTGCTACAATGGACAAACCGACCAAATCAGAAATTTTCATAATGAGTGGGAGAAAAATGTATCGGACGGATGACCGAGGGAAAATGAAAAAGAGAATTAGGGATCGATCTTTAAAAACAACTTGGAGTTGGTTGTTCGGACATAAATACGCCTTATTAAAGGAAGATTAAAACTGCCTGTAATCGTGGATGGCCGCAGGCCATAAGCCTGCGGAGCACCCCTCACTATTTATCCCGAGCATCGGGACCACTCCCGATAGCCTTCGAGGATACGGGTCTCGGATTGCAATTTTCAAATTTGGTTGCCACTATGGACAAAGCAAACGTTGACTCACAAAGAGTCTGTGAAAGATTGGCGTTTAAATGTGTGGAAGAGAAGGAGGTTGAAGGTAAACCTATATTGTTATATCGTTTGACAAATACAATGACAAATAGAACTAATCATTAAGGGACTGGGGTCAGTTGGTCAGCCGCTGTAATATTGTATTTATGTATGCCAGCTGCGGGTGAAGTGTTAATTTGAAATTTAGTATTCATATTTCACTTCCTCCACCTGGGCTGGTGCAGCTTTGAAAACCGTAGCCGTCATAAACACGGGAAATTCAATGCTATACTGTAAAGCCGACCGCACAAATAGCACATTTTTTTTTAATTATTTATTGTCAGTACACCGGAATATCTTTGGTATAATGAATCCTTTTCTAGTATATATCTTTCAGGGGATAAACCTACGATCTGCTTGAATTCCTTAATCATGTGAGCTTGATCGTGATAATTGTTTTTTACAACCAATTCCATCCAGTCGACAGAATCAATTCCCATGTTGATGGAGTTAATGACATTATTGATGCGTGATAGGTTGGCCAGCTTTTTGGGTGTCATTCCAATGAACTCATGGAAACACCTTGATAAATGCTTTTGACTAATGTTGAATTTATCGATATAGGATGATATTTTCACTTGACCTTTTTTATCTACTATATCAGCAGAGATGAACGCTACAATGGATGACCTACCGATATTGTCTTCCAGTTTTTTCAATAAAAATTTTTCCATCAACATTTGCTGTTCTTTGAACGTTAAGCCATATAGCCTTTCGGTCACGGTAGCCTCAAAAACATCGTTCACATCTACTACCAGTTCGTAAAATTCGCTGGCCGGGATATTAATAAAAGGAAAGAGGCCCCAAGGATAAAACGATATTCCAAACCCGTCAAACCCATCGTATTGATGCATCAGTAAATAACTTGGCTGTTGCCCCTTAACAATTCCTCTGGAAAACGCATGCTGAACACCTTCTTTTTGACTCATAAAAGCAGTACCCAGGTTGAAGAACACATGAAAGTCTCCATTAGGAATATCTCTGGTGACAAGCTTTTGGTCGCTCGGCAAGTTGCAAGACATACGCCAAAATGACTTAACATACTTTGCTAGTTGACCAATAGGATATGATTCTAAGAATTGCATATCAGAAGTTTTTACAAAATTACGGATTTAGGAAACGTACCGGCAATTGCAAATGTCAGTTTTTTACAATGATAATGCTTTAAACCCAAATAAATTTGATGACATAAACTCAAATGCGCAATCTACTGGTGATAATAAACCATTACGCATGAGAACCTCTGTTTTGGGAAGTATTATTTATCCTGGATTTCAACTTGGGTTAGAAAAAGTATATAGACCAAATATTCAGAAATAATAGTATGAATACAAACCATAAAACATCATTCAGGAAAATATTTTGTTTGAAATTGGCTATGCTCTCGATTTTAGCAGTAAAAGGAGATAGTATTGAGCCAGGATATATTCCTATAAATGGCCTTGAGCAATGGATTTATTATTTAGGTCATGATGCTGATAAACCCCTTATATTATTTCTTCATGGAGGTCCTGGTACGCCTGAAACCCCTTTCTTATTAAAGTATAATCAAAATTTGGCGGAAAATTTTATTGTAGTTTTATGGGAACAAAGGGGGGCAGGAAAATCGTATAGGAAAAAAATTCCAGACAGCACCATGACTGTTGCGCAATTTGTGGAGGATGCTCATGCGGTAACTCAATTTATAAAACAAAAATTTAAGCGGGACCAAATTTATCTCATGGGACATTCCTGGGGCACCTTAATTGGGATAAAAGCTGCTGAAAAATACCCTGAAGATTATCTGGCGTATTTTGCCCTTTCACAAATTTCACATACCGAGAAAGAAAATCAAATCACCTATAATTGGTTGAAAGAAAAAGCCGAAAAAGAAAACAATAAAAAGGCAATCCGTCAGCTAGAGGGAATTGGACAAGCGTCTGAAACAAGGCCATATTCGTTACAACAAGTAGCGAAGCTTATAAAATGGGTTAATTACTATGGAGGCGCAGCATTTTATCAAGAGCCAAAGGGTTGTTATATATTGGTGAAAACAGTGCTTCGAACTTCCGTATATTCCTTTTGGGAGAAATTCAGATATCCAAAGGGAGAAAACTTTTCATTAAAAAAATTGCATGCAGAAATTTCTGTGACCAACCTTTTTGATGAAATCGATGAGATAAAAGTACCCATTGTATTTATGCACGGCAAAGAAGACTATCAGATACCTATGGAAGCAGCGAAACTTTATTTTCAATATATTCAGGCTCCTTATAAAAGCTTTATTGAGTTTGAGGAGTGTGCCCACGGTTTGTTGATTGAACAGCCGGAAAAATTTAAGGCAGCTGTTTTGGAAGAGATTAATAAAATCAAAGTACTTTAAATTACTACATAGGGTAGGGACATGCCTTCACAAAAAATGTCCATAGGGATATTTTTTTAACGTTCAGTCCCGGTTCACTGGATTGTGGGTTGGGATTTCATAGCGGTAAAACAGCTGACAAAAACCAAAATGTGTTCTTTCAGGAGAGGCTTTCTCAGAAAGTTGAATAAAGGAGAATGATAAGCATGGATAATGGCAAGATTTTACTAAATTAGATATCCTATGTAAAGTGATATGGATAGCTTTTTCGACTTTATCAAAACTCACCCGCCCGTAAAACGATTGCAGGTGAACGACCTGTTGTTAGCCGAATACCAGTGTCCGCTTGCTGAAACACGCTACGACATTTGGTCGCACCATAACTACTATATCTACGTCATTGCCGGGCAAAAGAAATGGTACACCCGTAATCAGGAATACTTGGTTCAGAAAGGCGATTGCCTTTTTGTGCAAAAGGGCGGTCACTCAGTCTATCAATATTTTGATGAAGGTTTTTGCGCCTTGGTATTGTTTGTCCCCGATGATTTTATCCGGTCGGTAATCGTGGACAACCATATTCCTGCCGGGAATACGGAAGATTTCAAAGGGGGCGAATCTCTTTTCCCTATTAAAGATTCCCAGCAGATTCATGCCTACTTCCGGTCTTTTTTCTCTTATCTTTCTGGAGACAGCCATCCGGACAAAAAGCTAATCGAACTCAAATTCCAGGAGTTGATCATCCTCACAGCTACGCAATGCGGGCCGGACAGTCTCACCGGCTATTTTGCAGGATTGGTTCAGGGGGGTAAACCACCCTTACGGGAAATAATGGAAGACAACTACAGCTATCCGATGAGCATAGCTGAATATGCCCGGCTCAGCGGCCGGAGCCTTTCCACCTTCAAAAGGGATTTCAAAGACAACTTTGGCACTACCCCCGCCAAATGGCTCCGGCAAAAAAGACTGGAAAGGGCCAGATATCTGCTCACCTACACGAACAAGTCTGTCACGGAAGCCGCATTTGAATCAGGCTTTGTCAACCACTCCCATTTTACCCGTGCTTTCAAGGAAACTTTTGAGAAGACACCCTTGGAATACAGTAAAAAAAAGTAAAGTCCCAAATTGGCCTTGCCTGCACAAAAATTGAACGTTTAGACAAAGCGGCGAGGTAAAACTTCCTCTAATTTTACCCTTGAACACTGTTGGTAATACGTATTTGCCGAGGTGTTTGAATGTATAACCTTAAAAATTAGCCGCTATGTTTATCTCAATCCAACACAGTATCCGTAATCCTGAAAAATTCCAGGAATGTGTCAAAGAGGTGTTTCCACTGCCCGATGAGCTTCATGTACACCAGTTTTTCCCATCCCCAGACCTAAAGACCGCTGTTTGCCTGTACGAAGCTCCTTCTGTCGAAGTACTCAGTAAATACCTGGACGGTAAATTGAGCCCTGCGAGTAATCAGGAATATTTCCCCGTACTCACCGAGCAGGCCATTGGGTTGCCGGAAAAGGTGAAGTAGTTGACCCAATTGACAAAACGAAATAATGTCCTTATGAAGTTTGACGATAAAAATCTGGACCCACTTGGGGCAAGCCTTTGCAGGAACCTTATCCGTATAGGGGCTGAACCATACGAAAAGACCCGAAAACCCTACACCGGCATGGTTGACAATAAATGCATGGGCCATGAATCAGAAACCATTTAGTAAAAAAAATAATACGCGCAGGGACTTTTTAAAGTTTACTGGAGCCGCGTCCCTCAGCTTTCTGATTTCCGGCCAATCTTTTTCAATTCAAAATGCTACGAATATGGACAATCAGACTATGAAACACCGTTTAAACGACAAAAGCCCTCTGGAGAAATTGTCAAAATTTCCTTTAATGCAGGCCATTTTTGGAAGAAGAGCACGCCGTTTTGGCTATGGAATGGAAATCCCTTCCGGTCCCTTGGCCTATAAGTCAAAACATAAGGCTCTCCAGCTTTCGGAGCTGGAACAAGCCCTCCTTATTGCTGCCGGGACTGGCGTTACCGGATGGAATTTTGGCGTTCCTTACGGGCCGGACCGTCCCGGTGAACATGCTCATTATACACACAGGTTTACAGGCCGAACCTTTCCTACAGCAGGGGGGTTCGGTACGCCTGCCTTACTTTATACAGACGATAATGGCACCTATATTACCAATACTCGGGATGTACAACCTACCGGCATCAGCGAAATCGGAGAGAATCTACCCGAGGCAACGGAACGTATCGTCGAAGTCTGCCGTAAACATACCACCCAACTTTCCGGCTCTAGGCTAGACCTGCCCGCTGCTC
This sequence comes from Cyclobacteriaceae bacterium, assembly GCA_003565295.1. GTDB lineage: Bacteria > Bacteroidota > Bacteroidia > Cytophagales > Cyclobacteriaceae > Pleomorphovibrio. The sequence continues at coordinate 16,497 of PXCO01000369.1, read as the reverse complement.
CTCCACACATGCTCGAGCCTAACCTGTGGATGGCGAATGCCCCGGGATCTACCTTGTTTATGCCCATAGGGGATGCCAGTGAACAGGTACTTGCCCTATTGGCCCTGGCCATTGGCAACGGCAACGTATTGATAGACGAGGAGTCCGGTAAACCGGCCGGAAATTTACAACCTTTTATCAAGAGTGGTTTGCTCAATGACACCAAGCAAATACCGCTCTCGGTCATGCTCCAAATGGCCTATGAAGCCAACTGTTCTGAACTGGCCTTTATGGGACACAATATCGTTCTTACATTACAGGCGATGGGCCTGGGAGGCCTTTATTTCAACGGGTTGAACCGATGGTCTATACTTGGCGCTTTTGCGGAGCAGGGTGTCAAAGGGATGGGATTTACCTTTGTGCGCAATGAAAAGTGGGCCGTGCCCAATCCTGTAGGGCTAGAGGGTATCTACGAAGCCCTTTGCCCACCGTGGCATCGAAATATGCGTTCGGCAGTGGAGGTATTTGTGGAACGTAAGTTTGGGACTTCGGGCGCCTATGCCCATCAGGACCGGGGTCCCTGGAAAGAAAGTGGCAAAATCAGGAAGGGAGTAACACCCTACAGCGAGGAGTTTGTTGATTGTCTCTCAGAAATCGCACAATACATCCATGACAAGCACGGGAAATTCCCTGGAACTTTCAGTACAATAGTCCTTCCCGGTTTTGTCCAGGCCATCCACCTGGATACAGAATTTTATGACAAATTTTATCAACCGGGGGCTTACCTAAAAACACACAAAGAGCATATGCGTGTCTGGCATGGAAAGAAATAAATTTTTACCGGTGAATAAAACCCTATGCTTTTCATACACGGTGATTTGCCTGAAAGGAACGGTAGACAGGAGAATTTATACATCCCTATCATGATGTGCAACAATCAGAGTATCCCGATAACACCTTGCAGACTTTCTCCAAAGTACTTGTAAGGCTGCGGCATAACTTGCCCAGCGGAATAGGAAGGATTTGGAGAAACAATGACCTGAAAGATAATCTGACATTTCATTATTTTTTGCACAAACCGTAACCATCTCTAGGGGACCTTACGTTTCTGTTAGAAATTTCCCTAAGCCATGAGAACTTGGTTCCTTAGCATTTTATTTTCACTGTTTCTGCTAATCCTGTTGGCATTGGCACTCGCAGTTACGCTACTCACCTTGAAACAGGAAGCCATTACCCAAAAGGCATTGGAAGTGGCTAACAGGCAGTTTGCGGGACAACTTACAGTAGGAAAAAGTAGAGTGTCCTTATTCCAGAACTTTCCCTATATCTCCATAGATTTAATGGATGTAGCTTTTTTTGAGCATAAAAACATGGACACAAGGCCATTTTACAGGGCTGGCCACCTTTATATGGGATTTTATTTTTGGGACATCATCGAGGGGGATTATAAGATAAAAAGCATTCTTGTTAGCGATGGGCATCTGGATGTGGTAAAATATCCAAATGGTGAAATTAATCTGTTAGCGGCAAAAGGAATATCAAACGCGCCTTCGGAGGATGAAGGAGTGATGGAATTTGACCTGGCTAAAGTAAAAGTCTCCAATTTCGCGGTTTCATATAAAGATCAACTGGATACTTCTGCATACCTGCTAAATATCGACTACTGGGGGGGAAGTATGCGCAAACGGGAAGAAATTTTTGCAATTGACATGAATGCTGATTTCAAGGTTGATGTATTATTGCGGGAGGATACCACCTTTTTTTCCAATAAGCAGGTTCAGTTGGCCTTAAGGTTAAATTATCATACCCTAGAAAGGGTAATCAGCTTGCACCCTTCAAACATTCTGCTGGAAGAAGCGCTGTTCTCAGCCTCTGGCAAAATTGGGGTTTTAGAAAATGGCTTGGACGTTAATATTCAGCTGGAAGGGCAAAAACCTGATTTTGATTTATTCGCTGCTTTTTTGCCCGAAGGGACAGCGGAGGCACTGAATGCCTATAGAAATGAAGGGGAGGTGTTTTTTAGGGGGAGGGTCAGGGGGATGATTGCTGAAGGGGTATTGCCTGAAGTTAGTGCGGAGTTTGGCTGCGAGAATGCTTTTTTTCAAAGAACGGACAATAACCTTAAGGTGGATGAGCTAAGGTTTTTCGGTTTCTACACCAATGGGGAAGGAAAGAGCCTCAGATCATCTGAATTACATGTGCAGAATTTCAGTGCCCGGCCTGAGCAGGGAGTTTTTCAGGGAGACTTGGTAATAAGGGATTTTGAGGATCCCCATGTGAAAGTAAAACTGAACGCAGACATTGATTTGGGATTTGTTGGGCAGTTTTTCGGTTTGACGCAGTTTCAGGGGATCAGTGGCAAAATATTGTTGGACATGGATTTTGATGAGCTCGTGGAGATGGAGGCCTCAGCCATGGATTTGGCAGGGGTAAAGCAAAGCCTGCAATCATCATTGTCGCTGAGGGACTTGAATTTTTCCATTCGAGATTATCCATTGCCTATTCAAGAGGTAAATGCTTCAGCCATGATGAGGTCAGGAGCGATTTCCCTAGATAGCTTATCCTTCCGTATTGGGGAATCCGATTTTAAGGTAAGTGGGCACCTAAGTGATTTTCCTGCACTATTCCATAGGCTTCCAAAGCCTGTCAACATTTCTTTGACGGCAAACTCCTCTCAAATTCATTTGCCTGAACTCTTTGATAACATGGAAAAAAGGGAGAAAATCCACGATTTAACTTTTGAGTTGGGTTTTACTTCCATGGCTGACGAGCTATTTAATTTCGACTACTTGCCTAAGGGGATATTTAACATCACGGGGTTCAACGCCAGGCTGGAGAACTACCCCCATGCATTCCATGACCTCAACCTAGGAGTGGAAATTGGAGCCACGAGTTTGGAGGTGAAAAACCTGAATGGTCAAATCGACCAATCGGACTTTAGTTTTCGATTTGCCGTGGAAAATTACCCGAAATGGTTCAGGGAGGAAATACTCGGCACCTCCAGCATTTCTTGGAACATGCGCTCCGATAAACTACGGATCAATGATCTCTTGACCTATAATGGGGTTAACTATTTGCCAAAATCTTGGGCGGAGGAGGAATTTTCATCTCTGGACATAAGGGGAAAGGCCACGTTGGATTTCCGGGAGGGGCTGAACACAGGCGAACTCCAGGTAGAAAACCTTAGTGGACGAACCCAAAGGCACCCCCTCAAACTGGAAGGTTTTAAAGGAAAGGTGAAATGGGAAAAGGAATACTTGAGCATAGAGAACTTCGGGGGTAAAATGGGAGTCTCTGAATTTGACTTTGATCTTGGTCTAAACCTCAAGAAAGACCTGAAAATCAAAGATGATTTTTTTCATTTTCGTGCAAAGGCGCTGGACTTGGATGCCTTAATGGGCTTCAAGGGGTATGAAGTGAAAGAAGACACCAATCGAGCGGAGTCCTTCAATGTGTTTAATTTGCCATTTAGGGATATGGAGTTCAAGGCTGATATTAAGAAACTGAATTATCACAGGTATTGGTTGGAGCAGGTGAGCGCAAAACTCAGGACATCCTCGGATCGTTTTCTCCGTCTGGATACCTTGGGGCTTAAGGTTGCCAAAGGAAGCTTGGGGGTCAAAGGATATTTTAACGGTAATGACCCTGATGAGATCTACTTCCACACCCAATTGGTGGCGGACAAGGTGGACTTGGATAAGCTACTGTTTAAATTTGAAAATTTCGGGCAGGATGTGCTGATCAATGAAAACTTGAAGGGAAGTGTCTCAGGTACCGTAGTTGGGAAATTTATGGTGTATCCCGACCTTACGCCTATAATTGACAAATCGGAGGCAAGCATGGAATTGACAGTTTATGACGGTACTTTGGTGAATTTTTCGCCTTTTCTGGCCTTATCCGATTATTTTTCTGATAGAAACTTGCACAGGGTAAGGTTTGATACGCTCTCCAATACCTTTGACCTCAAAGGGGCGGTGTTACATATCCCACGGATGAACATCAACTCCAGCCTGGGTTTTTTGGAAGTCTCAGGTAGTCAAAGTTTGGATAAGGAAATGGATTACACCATCAGGCTTCCATTGGGTCTAGTGACCCGGGTGGGTTTGCGGACCTTGTTTGGGGGAAGGTCGCGAGAAGAGGTAGACCCTGAGCAGGAAGACGACATTGTGTTTAGAGATAATTCTCGTAGAGTGAGGTTTATTACGATCAATATGCAGGGAAGACCGGAAGATTACAGGGTGTCTTTGGGTAGGTCTAGCCAATGAACTCCTAGCTACAGATTACCGGAAATGCCTTCGGTAATTGTCCTTCGGTAAGTATTGCGGAAGTTTTTTAGGCTTGCTGTAATGAGAATGTCTTGAAGGGCTTCGTTTTGTGAGAGGAACAGCAAGGATCCACCCGCAGGTAATGAGAGATTTATGATCTCCTGTGGGTGGACCTTGAATTATGAAATATTGAGGCCATACCTAGGCTATTTTTGGGTAGTTAGGGTCTTCGGTGCGGCTTACCACATGGCGTGTACTTCCTCCTTTATTAGTTGCTCATAAATCTTTTTAACCCCCTCCATTTGTGCTTGGCTCAAGGGGGGGAGCTTTGTGGCAGCAATATTTGCATGAACCTGATCTACCCTAGAAGCGCCGGGGATTACGGTGCTTACCTCAGGGAACATCAATACCCATCGTAGGGCATATGCGGCAAGGTTATCCGTTGTACTGAACAAGGACTTTAGTGCCTCCACTGCTTCCAGGCCTTTTTCCAGGTTCACCCCAGAAAAGGTTTCTCCCTTGTCAAATGCCTCTCCATTCCGGTTAAACTTTCGGTGGTCTTGATCATCGAACTGGGTGTCCTTGGTGATTTTCCCGCTTAAGAGGCCACTTGCCAAAGGCACTCGAACTATAATTCCACAGTCCTTGGCTTTTGCCAGTTCAAAAAACTTTTCCGAAGGCTTAAGCCGGAACATATTGAAAATGATTTGTACCGTGCATACATTTTCGAACGCTAGTGCAAGATTGGCTTCCTCCACCTTTTCTACACTTACCCCCAAATGAGCTATTTTCCCCTCCTCCTTCAACCTTTCAAATAATTCAAAAATCTCGGGGCGCTTATACACCTCCGTGGGTGGACAGTGTAATTGTATAAGGTCTAAACGCTCTATTCCAATGTTTTTTAAACTTGCTTCTACATATTTTCTTAGTACTTCGGCCGTATACCCTTCGCTAACATGTGGGTTGATCTGACGGCCACATTTACTAGCCACATAGATTTTTTCATTCCTTTCTTTGATTGCCTTTCCCACAGCTGCCTCGCTAAGTCCTGCATCATATACATCCGCGGTGTCCACAAAGTTAACCCCTGCATCAAAGGCTGCATGCAGAATGTTGTGCGCGGCATAGTGGTCAAAGTTGCCCCCCCAGCCCCCGCCTACCTGCCAGGTGCCCAACGAAATTTCTGTTACTTCAAATCCGGTTTTCCCTAATCTTCTTTTATGCATTTGCAAATGGTTTGTTTAAGTTTAATCTGTTTATATTTTCTTTTCAGCGGTCATCATGATAGCTATCGGGAGCCTTCCCCAGCCTTCCCCGTCCTGTATAGCTATCGGGGAACTTATTTCAGGAGAATCTCGCAACCCCAATACCCCGATATTCTTATCGGGGGGGGCATCCCAGTGTGTGACGTGCTCGTCATGCCCTGACTGCCGTCAGGACAGGCTCGATATCATGTATTGTATTGGTTGCTGGCATTCATCAAAAGCGTATGTTTTCAGGTATGATAATTTTAAGTACCTTTATCTACGTAACTTTAAAACTACTAAATTCTGACTAATTCTTATTGAATGACCATGAACCAAAGAAGAAATTTTCTGGCCTATTTCAGCAGTTTGGGCATGGCCGCCTTTTTACCAACAACTGTTTTTTCTAAAAAACCAAAAAAAAGTATGATCGTACATCAAGTTTATTTCTGGCTGCACCAGCCCGACAAAGACCTTAAAGCAGTAATGGAAGGGTGCAGAAAAATCGGGCGTATATCCAGCGCCAAAGACTACCTGGTGGGAGTGCCCGCCAAAACCGAAAAGAGGGATGTGATAGATGATTCCTACCATATTGCCCTTACGGTGTATTTTGATGATATCAAGAGCCATGACATCTATCAAGAACATCCTGATCATTTAAAATTCATAGACGACCATTCCCAGAAATGGGCAAAGGTGCAGGTTTACGATTTTGAAGTATAGGAGTGCTAATGGAATGTGATACCCAGCCAGGGATAGATGTGAGACATTGAATTTCATTCGTGAGAAGGAGTTTGCGAGTACGCTCTGTTTACCTTTAGCTGGGCTTAATTCACCCCCTGGAAACAACGTTTTACTTGAAAATAAGCTTAGTCGCAGATTTCTTGAAGACTGTTCCAGGTCACTTATGTGAAGTTTGGTTTCAATTCCCATGTTGTTAAATTTCAAATTGGGCATCACCTATAAGGATAGGCTGTGGGGTTTCGCCCCACAGCCTAATTCCCGATAACACTTGGTGTTCTAAGGTTTGCGCACTGCAGATTCCCAAAAGGCCCCACTGATATCCGTCAGTTTAATCCTGTAGTTGCCACTTTTCAGGTCCTTGAATTTGGGGTTGTTCAAACGTATGTTTGCTTTTGCTCCCAAAGGTACCACCAAACTATGTTTTCCGGCTTTGACTTTGGCCACATAGTAGTTTGAAATGTTTTCTCCTTCCAGAGCCGCCAATTCCTCTTGTGAAAGTTGAAGGATAGTATGGTCTTGAGCATCAGTCAACTCAATGCCAATCACCCATGATCCATATACATCAACCCCTTCAGTCCTGAACACGTCAAAGGATAGGGTATTGTCATCTATTTTTCCCTCAGTGATTTCAAGCTTGGGTTTCACTGATTTATTGTGTAAAGTGCCCCATAAGCCCCCATGAAAGACTTGATTGGTGGTCAAAGTCATCCCGAATATTAAAAGGGAACCGATCAAAACGATTTTTGGAAATAGATTGTCCTTTACGGGTAATACACCTGAACCTATCCAGGGGAACCATTCCTTTTTCGTGATCGCATAGTCATTCCTAATCAAATAGTGGTCTAAAGAATACCTGCCACTACCGGTCAGAAACAACACAAAGCCAGTGGCAATTCCTAGCACCCCAATTTGCCATTCATCTAAGCAGGTGGTGCCAATCCAACCTGCACCTAGAAGTATGCCCATGGCCAAACCAAATACACCGATACTCATGATTCGGGTAAATAGGCCGAAGATTATAAACAAGCCCACAATTCCTTCGATGATGGTAAAGACCACCATATTTATCCATAGCAAATCGGGGTTTTCCACTAGGTATTGAATAAAGGGTTTTATGCCAATGGCATTTGGAAGAAAGTGGTTGAATTTTTCCCCAATATACCCTGCTGCATCAGGGTCCAGCTTGTCGGCCAATACCGTCCGTCGCCAGAAGGCCGAAAAATAGGTCCAACCAATCACTAATCTAACAGGTAAGGCCATAAGCCCTACATCTTTTTTTATACTCAAATTTTTCATGTGTTTATATTTTTTTTCAGCGGTCATCCCGTTGGCGGCTGTCAGGGGGAACCTCGCACCCCGATAGCCATCGGGGCAGGTGGTTGATCATCGTCCCTCCGTGGTTCGCATACGTCATGCTCGATTTCACCGAAGTTTATTTGTAATGTTTACTTTTCAGCTGCAATGGCTGATTTGGATTCTCTAGCGATCTAAAATCTATTACAGATAAACCTTGAGACGTTGAAATAAAATATAAAATGGGGGCCTCGAAAAAAGGAGGTGATTTGTTGGCTTATAAAGTGCGGAAGTACAGGAGCTGCCAAGGGGAAAGGGGAACTTGAAAGCCCCAGAGGTTAAAAAGCTCTTAGGGTAAAAGGTTGGTTTTTCCGAGCCATTAGCAACCTTGGGGGCTTCTAGTATCTGACAGTTGGTTGGTGAAACTGTAGATTGACTCTTGTTGATTACAGAGGTATGAGCAATTCCAAATTGAGTTTGGATAGTATTCTTTACCTTACATGGAGAAAGCAGCAGCAAAAATGCTAATCCAAGCAAGGGTAGCACCGAAAAAATACCTCTCATGTCTGTTTTTTCCTTTCCCATATTGAGTATAACCAATGAATTAACGAAAGAATTCGGAAATAGTTGTTGAGATATGATGATACAATCCCCTTAGTGAGATTGCTGGGGTAAGCTATCGTTTATGCTTCTTGGCTGGGTCTATATCTTAAGGCCTTGATGTATTTGTCCAGTGATTGGTTGCTTAATTATTCCTCTACGGCATCAATAAAATCCATGGGAACTTCTTCAGCATATAGCCTGCCCTGCTTAGCTCTGCATTTAGTAGAAGGACAACCAATGCTTGGCTTATCCCTATCTTTGATGGCTTGGTCTGTGGCAGCCTTGGCAATTTTAGTTGCTCTGATACCATCCTCTGCAGTAGGCATTTCTCCGGGTTTTCCGCTTTGCAAAGCCTTTTCCAGCTCTGCATACATCCCCGTAAAGCTTTTCTCGGGATGCCAAGGGAGATATTGGGTGCCATGAGAGTTTCTTAGCTCGAAGGAATGCTCTTCCCTGTTGTACCTGATCACTCCATCTGTTCCAATGATTTCATATTGGAAATGAGTCCTTGGCTCCTTGGATGTGGTGTTGTAGGAAAAGCTCATTTCTACCATACTGTGCGCCCCACATGCATGGGACATGTGCAGGTACACATGGTCTGGTGCCTCATAATTATCCAGCCAGACTCCTATGCCATGTTGCCATTCTACTTCGGAGTTTAGCCACCAACGGGCAAGGTCAATCTGATGTACCCCACAATCCACCATGGGACCTCCTTCGTTCATCCTTCCCACCCGTAGATCGCTATCCACCCGTTCTCCTTTTTCATTCCAGTGCCACTTGCCGTGCAAATGCCAATTATAAACAAGCCTTAAAAGCCTTACTTCCCCAATAGCCTTTTCTTTTATGAGTCGCTTTATGTCCTTGGCACTTTGACTAAACCTGTAGTTAAAACCTGTGAACAACATGAGCCCAGCATCTTTCATCACCTTTTCCATCTCTAGCATTTCCTGCTCATCCATGCCCAAAGGCTTTTCGCAAAGCACATGTTTACCATATTTGGCCGCATCCATGACATTTTTGTAGTGTACGGGAGCTGGGGTACAGATAACTATGGCATCAATTTCAGAAGAGAAAAATGCCTCTTCGGTGGGGAAAGCATGGGGGATATGGAAATGCTGCTGTAAGTGTACTGCCCTCGAAAAATCATGGTCATAAAGGGCGTATAGCTTTAGACCTGAGATCTGTTGGATTGCAGGGATATGCCCAAATTCTGCAATCATCCCACAACCGATTATTCCTATTTTAATCATAAAACCCTTTTTTTGGTAGATGAAAACAACTTTAATAAAAGACGGAATTTTGTAATATATGGTTTATATTAACTTGTTTTCGTCAATATTGAACATTTGATTCATTTTACTGTAAAAGTTATCCATTAGCTGTAAATATTCCTAGGATAACATTTTAATGTATTGGAATTATCGGCATTAGCCAGTTTGATCAGTAACTGAGATTGATCCCAGAATAGTTGATGAAATCTTATGGTGATCAAAAATTTATTTGCGAATATGGTTTCAAGGACTTCGGTCCCAATTTTTGACACCCTCCTCATGCTCGATTTCAGGTGTTTACTGTGATTGAACCGTATAATTGAGTGATTTGCGATCCGGATAAATTGGAGGAGTTGGGCTGTGTGGATCCCCCGGTCTTAATCGTTGGAATCCTTTCTCCTGGCAACAGCAAAATGGCATTGCAAAATAAGTATGAGGTCTTTGAAAAGTCGGACGTAAAAAATACTGGGTGGTTCATCCCAAAGAGTGTACCCTATTGGTCTACACTTGAGTTAATGGCAACTATCAACGCTCCAAACTCTTCACATCAGTTGAGTTCGTAAATTCTAAGGCAGCTATAGGGTTTCAATTCGTCTTAGCGAAAGTCTTCGAGGGGCAGGAGTTAGGGTAAAGTGGAAAAATATAAGATTGCCACAGGTGCACAAGTGAATAATGAGGGTTCAGAAGAATACTTGATTTTCTAATGAAGGCTCCATCCAAATCATCCGTGCATCTGTGGCTTAAGCTGCTTTAATTAATGATAATTTTAACCTTATTTTTTGCTGTTGATGATGATCACACCGTACTTACCATCCTCTCCAAATACCTTAGTGGCCTTAGGCCCTTTTAATACTTGAATATTGTCAATTTCATCAGGGGCAATCCTATCCATAGTTGAAATTATTTTTCCATCCAACATGATAAGGGGCTTTTCTTGGCTGGAGGCGGAAGCAAAATACTTCCCGTCATCCATTTTGGGCTCGTAATTGAGCGGCTCCCCTTCCGTGCTGGTGTATAGCAGCCTTCTAATATCGTTTTTGCGCATGGCCTCATTCACCTTGGCCACAGTTCCCATATTGATCTTACCCGGTGCCGAAAGATGTATGGTCAAGGTGGTGGGATCCAGTTCATACTTTTCGAGTAAGCTGGCAATGGCCTGGTTGAGCTTATCGTCCAGGTTCATCCTTTTCCCGTTGAAACTAATCTTCTCCTCATTTAATATTTTCACCTTCACCACTCCCTTATCCTGGAGGGTTGGTTTTCTGAAGGCATTGCCGTAGCCATGTACGGAATAAGCTACCCCAAAACGCATTTCAAGCTCACTTTTAGGATGTTGGGTGCCATTCAGGTTATAGGAAATGGCAATAGTGCCTTTATAATTTTGCTGCTGTTCTTTTACCTCCCAAGAAGGGGCGTTCTGGAGTACGTCTTCTACGTTCTGGTCAATTTCTTCATGAAGACCATTTTTTATCCGGTATGATTGGATTTCCCCGTTGTTATTGAAGGCTAATTCCACTAGCACAACGCCGGTCTTTTCCTCATCCCTGGCTGCAGCGGGGAATTTTAGCTGGCTAAGCAGGTGTTTCTTAAAGTCCTCTGTAGGCACTATTTTCTTGTCCTTGATGTCATTTTGATAAGAGTAGGATTTTTCCTCCACAGGTTCCAGCGAAAACTGGATAGGCACCCTCATCCGGGTGTTCACATTCACCCCTTGCTGTATTCCGGGTTGCCAGGGAGGTGAATTCTCTACCAGCCTCAATGCCTCTTCATCCAAACCGTCGCCTATTCCTCTGAGAATCTGTGCATCCCGGATTGATCCATCCTTGTTGATAACAAAACTTACATAGACGGTTCCTTGGGTTCGGTTCCTTTTGCCGGACTCGGTGTAGGTCAAATTTTCGTCAATATATTGCCTCCAACCTTCTATGCCTCCATTGGGAACAGGCATTTGTTCCACCAGCTCAAAGATATCATCAGAAGTCAACTTTCCCATACCATATCCTAGAGGGATGGGGGAAGCGTCCCTTGGTGAAGAGAAGAAGGGTTCAGGTTGCGATTCATTCTCACCAAAGGAGATGTTTATGGGTTGGGTCACGATGGTGGCCACTACCTCTCCCGCTTTGGTTCCAGGTGTCCACAATGGCGCATTGCTGCTGGTAAGTGCACGTAGCACCTGTTCATCCACCCCACCCCCGAAACTGCGTTTGATGGAAGGAAATTGAATCTGTCCTTTTTCATTTACGACAAACTCAAGCTCCATGGTGCCAGATAGGCCAATATCATTTTCTCGTTTGGGGAGGTGTAGTTCGGAAAGAAGGTAACTTTTCCATTGTTCAAAACCCTCTTTCGGGCGAGGTTGTTCATCTACCGCAAAAGAGGAGAGGGCCTTACTGTAGGATTTCTGGATATTTGCGTTTTTTCCGATGATACCGATTAATTCCCGGACTTTCCAATAATCCTGTTCGGTTTGGATCCCAGCAAACTCATATTCAAGGTTGCCAATTTGGGCCCTTAGGGTGCCGTCCTGCCATATACCGATTTTCTCGTAATGCTGTGGAGATTCGATTTGTCTTACCTTCATCCCCACACTTAGGGAATCCTGAATACTACGGGCCTGTTCCGGGCTTATTTTGGCCTGGTTGTTTTGTTGCCAAAAACTCAGGCCACGTTCCGATTTCATGGCCACCAGGCCAAAAAGCATGGCGGTTAACGGTATGACCATGGCCATTTTATACCAGTTGATTTTTGCGGGCTTTTTCATCATGATGATTCTTTTTAAGGTGGTAGATCGGATAAAGTAGTTGCCGATGGGTAGATCCAGTCCCTTAAAAGCCAGTTTCACGACGAGTTGGTGATAGGAAGCCTTGTTTTCTACTTTGTCAAGGACCTTGGCGTCCGCCATGTATTCATGCAGGTCCACCAAGGCCATTCTCATAAAGTGAACGATAGGATTGAACCAGAACACAATGCACAAGACCTGGTAGTAGAGCACATCATAGCTGTGCCTTTGGCGAATGTGTTCCAGTTCGTGTTGGATGATTTGTCGTTCTTCCTCAGGGCTAAGCTTTTGTGTTTCGTCCCAAAACAACTTGTCGAAGTAAGAAAACACAGGAGCGAGCCCGAAGGTGGGGATTAAGTAATAACTGCCTTTCAGCCTGTACACAGTCTGGTACCAGCCCTTGTGCTTTAACTCCCGAAGTTGGATCAACTGCCAGATCAATCGAGAAGTCAGAAACAGGATGACCAGAACATACCCTAGAAGGAGATAGTCCTTCCATTCCCAAATCAGGGGAAGTTTGGTATCGGTCACTGTCACAGCAGGCAGCCCGAATATGCCCACTGGTTCTTCCTGCGGTTCAATTTGGAGGGATTTAAGGAAGGATGTGTTTTCTAGTGAGATACTGGGCTTATCAAAACCAACCGGAACGTCAAGCAAAGGGAACAACAAGGCCAAAATTGGCGCTGCTAAAAGGAAAATTCGGCTAAACCGAAATACCTTCTCATTTCTGAGAAAGACCCAATACACCCCGAAAAGGAATGCAAGACAAAAAGTGCTTTGCCAGGTATAATTGATAAACTCAGCCATCACTTATTTCTTGACGTCATCCTTTACCTCGTCCATGATTTTTTCTAGCTGTTTTAAGTCAAGGTTTTCCTCCTTGGCAAAAAAACTGGCGAGTTTGGAAAACGACCCCCCAAAATAGCCTGCCAGTAACCGCTTCATGGAATAACTTCTATATTCATCCTTGGTGACAATAGGATAGTAAAGGTGAGATTTTCCTACGGGATGATGCTTAACAAAACCCTTTTTCTCCAGGATCCGGATGAAGGTGGAAACAGTGTTGTAGGCGGGCTTTGGATCCTCCATGCGCTCCAGGATATCCTTGACATATCCTTCTTTGAGATCCCACAGGATCTGCATGATTTGTTCTTCTGCTCTGGTAAGTGCTTTCATGGCTTTTTTTGTTTTTTTTCCAACTTAATCATTTAGTTCCATTAAAACAACAAATTAGGGGATAGAATCTTACCCCTCGGCAGACCAAAGTTAATAATAATTTTTTAGTTAACAACTAAAAATTAAATAAAATCTCATAATGAGGGGGTTAGTTGATTATTGCCAGAATGGATAATGGGATAGAAATGCGCCCAATTTAGCCTTTTCAATCGTTTTTATGCAAGGTGATTGCCTCAGACATGGTTTCAATTTTCGGTATATCGGAATCCTTGGCTACTTTTTAACAGCTTTAGCCAATGTAGGTCACGTTAATGAAAAATCACGGTGACTATTTTCGATTAATCGGCAAGGAAAACCACCTTTACCTGATCGCTTATGGTTTGTTCTTCGGGAACGAAAGTTGGCGCGGTACGCTTTTCCGAATCCATGGCCATCAGAGCCTCAGACCGGTAGAGTACAGGCCTTGTAGTACCTTCATGACCATATTCTACCCTTTGTACCTTTAATTGCCCCAAACCCATGGTTTCGGAAATGACCTCTGCTTTATGCCTTGCATCCTCAAGTGCCAATCTCAGCAGCTCATCCTGATGGGATTTGTTTTTCTCCTTGCTTAACCTGAAATTAAGTTGAAAGCCCATATCTGTGGATTGGTGAAGTGCTTCCACAATTTTCACTAGTTCATCCGCGGTATCGGTCACTGTTATTTCCAAGGTTTGGCTGGCCAAATACCCGCTGTCGCGGGCACTTCCCCTGGTATAGATCCGATTGATGTTCACAAAGTAATTATCTGCCTTAAAGGTATATGCCTTGCTCCCGGTTTTTTTTAACGCTTCTTCCACTGATTTGGATTGCTCGTTCAGGGTTTGTGTGGCTTCCTTGGTGGTCATGGCTTTAGCGTTGAGATTGACCCTGATGGATGCCTCATCAGGCATTACCCTGATTTCACTTTTCCCATCTACGGAAATGGTTGAGGGGGCTTGGGCATAGGATTGCTGATACAAAAAAAACAGCATCATAAGTATAACTACAGGATATTTCATAACGAATACGGTGTGTTTATTCGGCATAATCAAAATCCAAGCCAAATCTCTGTTAGGTCACAAAATGGCAAATGTAGGATTTAAAAATGCCACAGATGCACAGATGGGTTTTTAGGATGGCCACGGATACACGGATGGGGGCTTGAGGAATTGGCACGGATACACAGGTGGGGTTTTTTGGGATGCCAGAGATGCACAGATTGGTGCTTGAGGGATTGCCACAGATGCACAGATGGGTTTTTAGGATGGCCACGGATATACGGATGGGGGCTTGAGGAATTGGCACGGATACACAGGTGGGGTTTTTTGGGATGCCAGAGATGCACAGATGGGTGCTTGAGGGATTGCCACAGATGCACAGATGGGTTTTTAGGATGGCCACGGATATACGGATGGGTGCTTGAGGGATTGCCACAGATGCACAGATGGGTTTTTAGGATGACCACGGATACACGGATGGGGGCTTGAGGTGCTACCAACTCTGCTCTAAACAGGTTGTGAAAATTGAGTCATCGATGTGCGCCATAAGAAGGGTATCTAAGCAATTAGGATATGTGACAACTATCACTGTAACTGTGCTCATGCTGTGCTTACCTTCATGAAAATAAAATATAGGGACATGAAGCATTATCAAGTTTTAATCATAGGAGGTGGCACGGGTGGCATAATGACAGCCGCTCAATTGAAAAAAAAGGACAAGCAGCTCTCCGTGGGGCTGATCGAGCCATCCAAAACCCATTTTTACCAGCCTGCCTGGACACTGGTGGGAGCTGGCACCTATGATTTTGAAGATACAAAAAGAAATGAAGCGGATTATATTCCCAGAGGAGTGGATTGGATCAAGGATAAGGCCACGGCAATAGACCCGGAGAGCAACACTGTAAAGACCGCTCAAAATAATTCATTTTCATATGACTACCTTGTGGTCACCCCTGGCTTAACCATTGATCTTGGGCTTTTACCCGGGTTGGAGGAAGCCATGGCTACCGATGTAGTGGGCAGCATCTATACCGACCCCAAAAAGGTATGGCATATGCTGAAATCATTTGAGGGAGGGAATGCTGTTTTTACCCAAGCCAATACCCCCATTAAATGTGGTGGGGCACCCCAAAAGATCATGTATTTGGCCGAGGATCATTTTAGAAAGAGAGGGATTCGGGAACAGAGCAACGTGATTTTTGCCACCCCGGGATCGGTCATTTTTGGGGTGAAAGAAATAGCTAAAACCCTTAGTAAGATTGTAATTGACAGGGACATTGTCTTTAAAACCTTTTACGCTCCAGAAAGTGTGGATGCCGAAAAGCAAGAAATCACCTTTTCATTTATGAACAGTCATCTTCAGAATTGCGCCATGGTGGTGGATAAAGCATTGGGCGAAGAGATGGTGGGGGAGACCAAAATCAAGGTGAAATACGATCTACTGCATTTGGCACCGCCACAGCGCGCTCCGGATTTTATCCGTGATTCACCTCTTTCGATCCAGGAAGGACCCAACAAAGGGTGGATGGAGGTAGACATACATTCTTTGAGGCACGTACGTTTCCCCAACGTTTTTGGCCTTGGTGATGTGGTGGCACTACCTACGGCCAAAACTGGTGCGGCAATAAGGAAACAAGCCCCGGTGGTGGTGGAAAATGTTTTGGAAAGCATGAAGACTAACTCACTATCCAAATTGAAGTATGAAGGTTATTCTTCCTGTCCACTTGTGACAAGATATGGAAGAATGGTACTTGCAGAATTTAAATATAACAATGTAAGGGACAGCGACCCGTTTTTGTCTAAATTAATGGATACTTCTAAGGAACAATACAGTATGTGGCTACTGAAAAAATACGGATTGCCCTTTTTGTATTGGAACATGATGCTGAGAGGAAGAATGTAAATGATAGCACCTGACAACTTGAGAGGTTGCCACAGATGCACAGAAAGGTGCTTGAGGAATTGCCACGGATGCACAGATTGGGTTTGAGGATTGCCACGGATGCACAGATGGGGGTTTGAGGGATTTCCACGGATGCACAGATGGGGGTTTGAGGATTGCCACAGATGCACAGATGGGGGTTTTTAGGATTGCCACAGATGCACAGAAAGGTGCTTGAG